>CAYIMJ010000019.1:0-12526 GCA_964364605.1 uncultured Candidatus Saccharibacteria bacterium
GGAGTTGTAATTCGCTAAAGCGAATTACAACGAACACTTACGTCGCATTATTTTGCGGGGAAACCCCGCAAAAAATGAGACGCAGTTGTTTTTGAGTATGCACATTCACTTTCACACTACCCCACAGCGTACGGCATCGACCAGTACGCCATGGGTTAGTTGGCAAGAGTTGATGTTCGTCGCTAAACGAACTATTCATTTATCAAAGTACGCCCTACCGGGAACTAAATAGCCCCCGCAAGGACTATGCCAAGTATATAGCGGAGATATACATTCTCCGTATCGGCATGTGGATAACAACTAGGAAATAAGCATGTAAAATAGGCCGTTTCCGGCCTTTCCTGCATTACCTATATCCCAGTCGCTACCACGGGGACATACTACCAAAATAGGCATTCTAAGTCAAAACCTGCCGAATCCATGTATATATAACTGTATCTTTGCGATATAGAGATCTGAAAGTAACCACCCCTAAGAGAGAGAATAGGTGCTCCAACGGCGTTCACCTTGCTTCTGTACCGCCCCGGACTCTATGAGTGAAATAAGCTCACGCTGGATTGTTTTTTCCGAGACATCGCGAATAAGTGTTGAGATGTCTTTAATGCTAGCGTTGCCTTTGTTTTTTATAACGGACATTATGGCTTCACGTCTGTCCTTTATATGAACCTCGGGAGCCTCTTTTGTGTCTTTTATATGTCCTTTACTATTATTGCGCGCCGGGCCAGTAGGGCGTACCGAGGTAGAGGGTCTTGAGTGAGCACTCTGGAGTGATTCCTTTTTTGACGTACCCTTCGCAATATCAGAAAGAGTTAATCCCTCATCAAAAGATAATCTCGGCTCTTCATAGGCAGCAACTTCTTGAAGCAATACGTGTGCCTCGTGCGCAATAATCTCAGCATTCATAGGCGAAAGAAGCCCTCCTGTTCGGGACATCGAAAGTATCGAAGAGAGTGCGAGAAGTTCGCGTGAAAGTGCGATGCGAGCCGTTGCTGGCGGGAGAATCGCAGCGTCAACAAGGGCTATAGCTAGCATGTCCATACGATTTCTTAAAGACACGGAGCTGACAAACGCGGGCGCAATAAGATGGATCGCTTTTGCGAGACGCTCTGTCTTTTTATATATAAATACTCTTCGTATGTCCTTTTCAAAAATGTTATTAAATATACTCTTTTCTAGGACAAAATCCTCAGAATGCGTGTCCTTATTTTTGACATGACTATTACGGATTTCAGAACTATGTCCTACATCTGTCAGTCCGTGTCTCATACGTATGAGACAGTATACCCCGTGAGATATGCCCTGCAACCCGTTTTAATCAAAGCTCATAGTTCTTGGATTTGGGACCTGTGCTGTGGCGGTAACTCTACGCAAATATCTCACGGGGTATACGTCTGTAAAAACGTCGCGCAACCCTTCCCGATTAGAATCTGCTCTAGCGAGAGTTCGAAAATGCTATAATAGTGTGCATACTATGAGTCGTAAAAACGGCAATGGAAAGCGTGGGCGCGCTCGCGAAGAGAGCGTCAAAGAATACGATACGCTCATCCGCTACGCCTCCGCCATCGTCCTTCTTGCTGCAGGAGTCATGCTCATGCTCGCGATATTTGGAGCAGCAGGACCGGTAGGCGCGACGATCTTTGCAACAAGCTATGCCATCGTCGGTATCGGCGCATTCCTACTTCCGATCGCTTTGATTCTGACAGGACTGTACGCAGGTTTTGGACGGCCGACACTTGAGCCGCTGACCACCTCTGGCCTTCTTATCATCTGTGCGTCTGTCCTCGCCTTCGTCGGACTTTTCCCAGGAACCGATCTTGGTGGCATGGCTGGTACATGGGAAGGGGAGATGCTCGCCGGATTCTTTGGTTTCTGGGGCGCGGTAGTACTCCTGGTCGCGACCATTTCTATCGGCATCGCCGTAGTGAGCGACATAGAGGCGCTCGGGGCATTTCTCGGAGAGAATGTGCTTTCGCTCTGGCAACGGATACGTTCGCGTAAAGAAAATTCGGATGAACCTTTTGATGAAGAAGATCTTGCGGTAGTCGGAGTACCTGAGGATGAAGAGGAGTATGCTTCGGAAGAATCTGAAGAAGAGGATGGGGATCCGATACGACAGGACCGTGAACCCGTAATAACTGTTTTCAATCGTGTTGGCGGTGCTCAAGGGACCGGCATAGCAAACTTCGATGCTGAGTATGAGGCTCCCCCACTCTCAATCCTCGGCGAGGATCGTGGCAAACCAGGCGTCGGCGATATCAAAGCGAATGCAAATATCATCAAACGCACATTCCAGAATTTCGGTATCAACCTGGAGATGGATGAAGTATCGGTTGGTCCGACTGTCACGCGCTATGCAGTAAAGCCTGCCGAAGGCGTACGCCTCTCGAAAATCGTCTCGCTTGCAAACAATCTTGAGCTCGCGCTCGCTGCGCATCCTGTACGCATTGAAGCTCCTATCCCCGGGAAATCGCTTGTCGGCATTGAGGTGCCAAACACCGTCAAAGCCATGGTTGGGCTCGGAGGACTACTTGGTGCGCCACAATGGAGCGACAGCACCAAACCCCTACTTGCCGCACTTGGCCGAGACATTACCGGCACTCCGCACTACGTCAACATCGCGAAGATGCCTCACGGTCTCGTCGCGGGTGCAACAGGATCAGGGAAATCGGTTGCCATTCATGCAATCATCACCTCCCTGCTCTACCGAAACGGTCCGAACCAGTTGCGCTTCATCATGATCGACCCAAAACGCGTAGAGCTCACTGCGTATAACGGAATCCCTCACCTTCTTACGCCAGTCATCACCGACCCAAAGAAAGCTATCTTCTCTCTCAAGTGGGCGGCTAAAGAAATGGAACGTCGATACAATATCCTTGAAGCCGAAAAAGTGCGAGATATTGATTCTTATCACACAACCGTCTATGAGCCGGCAAAAAAGAGGGGTACGGATGACGAGATGCCAGAGGCACTGCCGTATATCGTTATCGTCATCGACGAACTCGCGGATATCATGACCAGTTATCCGCGCGAGCTCGAGGCATCTATCGTGCGTCTCGCGCAAATGTCGCGCGCTGTGGGTATCCATTTAGTGCTTTCGACTCAGCGGCCATCGGTCAACGTTATCACTGGCCTCATCAAAGCAAACGTGCCGACGCGTATGGCACTGCAAGTCGCTTCTCAGATTGACTCTCGAACCATCATTGACGGCGCCGGGGCGGAATCATTGCTCGGGGCTGGCGACATGCTCTACCTCTCAAGCGACATGCAGAAGCCTGTTCGCATCCAGACTGCTTTTATCAGTGAGAGCGAGGTGAAGAAAGTGGTGAGCTACATCAAGAGCCATAATGCTGGAGACCTCTCAAGCATCGACTTTGGCGGAAGCGGTACCAGCGGAGCGACAGAGTCGAGCGACGTGATTGGGCTTACGAACGGAAGTTTCGATGATGACGATATCGACGACGATCTTTACGAAGACGCCCGAACGGCCGTCGAGGAAGCTGGTCGCGCCTCGACCTCGTATCTGCAGCGCAAACTGAAAATCGGATACTCTCGAGCGGCGCGGCTTATGGACGTACTTGAAGCAAAAGGCGTCATAGGTGCGGCTGACGGATCGAAACCGCGTGAAGTACTCACCGCTGCAGCCCCGAGCAGACAAGGGGGTATGTCTGGCCGAGATGAGTCTCTAGAAGACACCGAGTCAACATTCTAGTCGAATATGACCAAGAAGATTACGCTCGCCGTCTTCATCATCCTCGCAAGCTATGGCCTTCAAGAAGCATGGCCGCTCATAGTTGGTCCCTCCCTCTCTATCGAGTCTCCCGTCAACAACACTTCCTCGGGAAACGGTATCGTCACTGTCTCGGGGAAAGCTGCCCGTGCTGCTGAACTTATAATCAATGGCGCACCGGTTCTCCATGAGGAAGATGGAAGTTTTAGGACGGTCCTTACATTTCCCCGCGGAGGATCTATACTCACCTTCGCGGCCACGGACCGGTTCGGGAGGACACTGACCTCCACACGGACCATTTTCGTACCGTAAGGAGTCCGAATCATCAATTAAAACAACATTATGGCCTTCAAAAAAGCTAAAGAGAAAGTACTCAAGACCGTCGCTACAGCAAGCGAGGATAAAAGCGAGAGGCAGAAGTCTATTGACCAAGCACTGAAAGAGATCCGCACGAAGTTCGGCGATGAGGCTATAGCGACCTATGGCACTGGTACTCCGCAGAAAATACCCGCAATCTCGACAGGCTCTATCGGCCTTGATGCAATCCTGGGCATAGGAGGCCTCCCTCGCGGAAGAATCATCGAGATATTCGGCCCGGAATCCTCAGGTAAGACAACGCTCGCACTTCATGTCATCGCTGAAGCGCAAAAGGCCGGAGGTATCGCGGCTTTCATCGATGCAGAACATGCACTCGACCCGGAATATGCGGGGCGCATCGGCGTGAAGCTCCCCGAACTCCTTATCTCCCAACCCGACACAGGAGAACAGGCGCTCGATATCGTCGAGAGCTTGGTGCGCAGCGGAAACGTTGATGTTATCGTCATCGATTCTGTTGCGGCACTCACACCGAAAGATGAAATTGAGGGAGAAATGGGTCAACAGCATATGGGCAAGCAGGCCCGACTCATGAGCCAAGCGCTTCGCAAGCTTACGGCCATCGCTGCGCGAAGCAAGACTATCGTCATCTTTATTAATCAAATTCGGATGCAAATAGGCGTCATGTTCGGCAATCCGGAAACGACACCAGGCGGCAAGGCGCTTAAGTTTTATACCTCGGTTCGCCTCGACATCCGCCGTATCGCATCAATAAAGAAAGGTGAGGAGGTGGTGGGCGGACGCGTGCGTGTGAAAGTGGTGAAGAACAAGGTTGCAGCGCCCTTCAAAACCACTGAATTTGATCTCTTGTACAACGAGGGCATCAGTCGTGAGGGAGAACTCATCGCCCTTGGTGAAAAATTCGACCTCGTAGCGAAGTCTGGTGCCACCTATAGGATGGGCGAGACGAAGCTTGGTGTCGGCTATGATGCAACGCGTGTTTTCCTACGCGAGAACAAACCGATCTCAAAGGACCTTCTGAAACAAATACAAGAAAAACTTACGGAAGTATAATGTATCGTTCCTACTAAAACTTCGCAGTCATTAAGCGGCCTTATGAAAGAGGGCGTTTGTCACCAGGCGTACTAGCTCGCGAATAAGAAAGACGAACGAAGCAAGGGTCAAGACCGCCAGAGCCTGGACTATAAAGCGAGTGTGCGTGAATGCAGTAATGAAGAAATTCGGAAGGTGCAAGATATCAGCAGGAGCATTTTGGAAAACGCGAGCAACCCAGACTTCCCTGCCGATGCCCCAGAGAGTCACAACGAGTGTCAGTACTGCAAGAACCACTGTCGAGATGATGAGTCCAAGTATGCGGATGAGGCGCACGCGACGCATGACGATGCGCTCCATGTCGGATGGATTATTCATCCCGTTAGAAATAGGACGCGGACCCGTCTCTTTTATTTGACCAGTTTGGTTCATATTTTTATATTACTTTCAATTATCCTCATTTGCTCGAAAAAGCGTCCTCGATTTCTAACGGGATTCATAGTGTTGTTTGTCATAGGTTTGCTTGAAAAGCTTTTTAGCGCGATGGATACGTGTTTTAACGGCAGGAATCGAGAGGTGTTCTGACTCGGCAATCTCTTCCTGAGTCTTCCCTTCGATAAACTGCAATCGTAAAATTTTTGCTGCGGTTTCAGGAAGTTTTGAGAGCGCCGCGAGAACCTCACTTCGGAGCGACAAGTCTTCAAGAAATTCTGCTCGCGTATCTGGCAATGACTCATAATGCTCAGGAAGAAGCTCGGCTCGCTTCCCGAATTCACTCATCTTCGTGCGATATTTCGTATAAGCTACCCGATTGAGAATAGTGTAGGCCCATGAGGAAAAACTAGCACCCTCTTGTGGGCGATACTTATCCGCATAGAGATACATCTTAGTAAAAGCATCCTGTACCGCCTCTTCCGCATCCTCAGGAGAGAACAGGATGGTACGAGCGCGACGCAGAAGCGGCGCTTCGTAGCGGCGGACGAGGATCGAGAAAAGCTCCGGTTCCCTTGAGACGCGAGCAATTACTTTTGCGTCCGAAAGAGCATTTAGGTCCTCTGGAGTTGAAAAACTCATAATGCCCTGTATCATACGCCTATCCGCCATTGGCGGCACTTTTTATAACGAACATTATCAATCTTTAGTTTCAGCACCATGGCCGTATTGTCATACAACGAAATCCTCCCTAAGAGCATCATTAACTACAACAATGAGCCCTATGAAGTGCTTTCCGCGCATATTTTCCGCATGCAGCAGAGGAAGCCGGTGAACCAGACAAAACTTCGCCACCTCATTTCCGGGAAAGTCACCGAGATCTCTTTCCACCAGAACGAGAGCGTCACTGAAGCTGACATCGGAAAGATGCAGGCGCAATACCTCTACACCAATCGTGGTGAAAGCTGGTTTGCCGAGGAAGGTAATCCGAAAAATCGTTTTTCGTTCCCAGAGAGTTCGGTACACGACAAGGTGCAGTGGCTTACACCAAACTCTATTGTCGATATCCTGACATATGAAGAAAAACCTATGACAGTCACCATTCCGGTAAAAGTAGACCTTGAAGTGAAGGATGCGCCTCCTGCAGTGAAGGGCAACACGGTCTCGGGTGGCAACAAACTTGCGATACTCTCTACTGGCGCAAAAGTAAATGTTCCTCTATTCATAAATTCCGGCGATATTATCCGCATCAATACCGACTCGGGCGACTATACTGAGCGCGTCGAGAAGGCGTAAACAACAGGAAAGCCCCGCTCTTGCGGGGCTTTCCTTAAAGCGATTGAGAGACTTCAGATGCAAGGCGCGGGAGGGCGTTTTTCGAAGACGTACTTGAGGTACGACGGAGAAAAACGGCGGGACCCGCAACGCGGCAGATGAGGTCTATGAATCGCTTTACGCTGCGACGTACGGGAGAAGCGCCATATAGCGTGCGTGCTTGATGGCTTGTGCGATATCACGCTGCTTCCCTGCCGGGATGCCGGTGCGCTTCTTTGCAAGAATCTTTGCGTGGGGACTGGTAAAAAGTTTCAAGTAAGCGACATCTTTATAGTCGATAAACTTCTTAAGTTCTACTTCTTCTCGTTCAGATTGATAGGCCATATAAATAATTTAAAAAGGAATGTCTTCTGGGTTAATCTCCTCGTCCGGATACTTGATCGCCTCCCCCTCACTTGGAGCCGTGTGATCATCGCTGGCAGCTGGTGTCGTCTCGCTGCGAGACGCACCCCTGCCCCCTGCTGCAGGGCCCCCATCAGCACCAAACTGGAAAGTATCTACGATAATCTCAGTCCTATAATTCTTCTTGCCATTCTCCTTATCGTCCCATGAACGTGTCTGTAAACGCCCCTCAATGAAGATCGGGCGACCTTTCTTGCAGTACTGAGCAATGACCTCTGCAGTACGGCCGAACGCTACGACATTATGAAACTCTGTGGTCTCTTGCTTCGCTCCGCTCTTGTCCTTGAAAGTACGGTTCGTAGCAATTCCAAAATTAGCAACCTGACTTCCAGATGGAAGCGCCTTCAGTTCAGGATCGCGGGTGAGGTTGCCGTAGAGAAGTACTTTGTTGAGGTACATACCGTTAGAAATAGGACGCGAACGTTTCAGTAACGCCGTATGCTATCTGATTAGTGTTGGTAATGTTATTTGTCATAGCTGTAAGTGATTTGACTGCGTCCGCGATTTCTAACGGCATACATAGTCGATTATATTGTGGAGCTTTCGAGAGCCACATCAAGCTCGGCACCGAGAACCGCGTCCGGATCCTCTGACTGTTCTGGGGTTTTCATAGCAAGATCGCGAATTTCGACAGAGTGGCGAGCAGCATCCTTGGTCGTAGAAAGGTCGATGAAGCGAATAATGCGCTTATCAGCATTTGCAGCCTGCAACACTTCAGCATGATTCTCAGCAGAAGTTTCGTATACGATCCACGAAAAATAGGCTGAGTCGAAATCGCGGCGACCTGCAACTTCCTGACGAGAGATAGTGTACGCGAGCTGGATCTTTACCGGCTCACTCTCAGCAACAAGAGTACCCTTCCCAGTGACGACGCTCTTCATCGCCTGGTACGCCTTCTTTACTTCCTCGGTAGGCAGTTCAGGATCGAGATGAAAGCCGAGTTCATAGACGCGCAGCTCTGCACCCTCACTCTCGAGAGTCTCGCCTGCATGCATCTTCCCGTCCTGATTTTTAGCCATAATAGCGGCATCCTAGCACGAGTTTTTTGCATTCGCAAGGAAACCACGTGTTGACCATTGATGGAACCAAGCATATGATAAAAACATATTTAATTATAGTACTTATACATCTATGTCTACTCTCTCTGTCCCTCTCACCCCGAAGCTTGAAGAGTTTATAAATAACCAAGTTAAAAGCGGGCGCGCCGCCAATAAGGCTGACGTTGTCCGTCGCGCCCTCATCGCTTTTACTGAAGAAGAAGCGGTGCAGGAAGTACTACTTGCGCAAAAAGAAATCCGTGCGGGCAAAGGCCTCACGGGCGACTTGCGCGACCTCGTGAAGCATATGTAGCCTGTCTATGTTTGGACTCATTTACGCGCCGCGTTTCGTGCGCCATTTCAAACGCTTGCCAAAGGAACTCCAGGAAGAGACGCTCGAAAAAATCGCATTATTCAAACTCAGCAAAAACCATACTGTACTAAAAGTTCATAAACTGCATGGCAAATTTTCTGACTGTTTTAGCTTCTCCGTGAATTACAAGGTGCGAATCGTGTTTGAATATGTTTCCAAAAATGAAGTCGCGCTTCTCTCCATCGGCGACCACGATATATACAATTAAATACCAGGGGCCGGTTACTCGACTGGCCAGACGGCTTGCAGGAACGATGTGCATACCTCTCGGTAAAGTGAGTTTTGACCCCCTATATACTGAACAAGTGTTGCGCGTTTGCTAAGACTGTCGCGCGGACGACCTCTTCGTCCTCTCCGCGCACGGACGCGATTTTAGAGACAACGTCCCGAACGGAAAGCGGGTCGTTCCGCTGTCCACGACGGGAAGCGGGCGCGACATAGGGCGCGTCAGTTTCCGAAAGGATGCTCGCGAGCGGCACAGATTTGATGACTTCATCATAGTCGCGAGCGAACGTAATGACCGCCGTGAAGGAAATTGTGAACCCAAGCGAGATGAGAGCTTTTGCTTCCTCTACGCCTCCGACAAAAAAGTGAATGTCTCCACGCAAATTTGGATACCTGGTTTTTGCCTCTCTCAATAATTCGATCACGTCACGATACGCATCTCCCGCCGCGGGATACCCGACGGGGTGCTGTGTGCCTTTGCTCGGACGCGCATGGATAATGAGCGGTTTGTTAAGTTCAGCAGCAAGCGTGATGTGTTTTTTGAAAAGCTCCCTTTGAGCCTGCTTCACATCTTCGTTTACTTCGGCTGGGCGAAAGAAATCGAGTCCGCACTCCCCTAGTGCTACGACCTTCGGATGGCTCGCAAGTAGACGGTATGCCTCCGCATCAAATACCTCATTTGGAGCATGGTTCGGATGCAGCCCGACGGAAGCATAGAGATGTTCATGTTTTTCGGCGAGCGCTATCGCTTTTTTCGATGACACGGCATCAACGCCAACAATGATGCCAGCTACACCCTCTCTCTTCATATCTTCAACTACTTCCCTTTCATCTTGTGCGTACTGGTCAAACTGAATATGACAGTGCGCGTCCACATATCGAGGACTCATAATCGCGGGAAAAGATTCTCTGGCTTCTTATGGGTCAATACCGCTTCTTTAATCTTTGCGCTTGTTGCCGGCATAAGCGTTTCAAGCTCAGTAGCAATTGCATTCAACTCTCGTACTAATTTCTTTATAATCAAGAGTGCCTCATCGCGAACGCTAGCATCATCGGACTTAATTCCTACAAATGGTTTTTTAAGTGCTATCAACACATCATCGTGCCCAATACGCTCCCAAATACGGTCCGTTGCGCGACTGAACTCAAATTTCTCGATATACGCAGCCACATCAGTGTCAGGTTGAGTTTCTTGAGTCATCTCTACAGGTTCCTGAAGATACGTTATAGCCATTTGCATAACACGTGCAACGAGATTGCCGAGACCGTTCGTAAGGTTCGCTGTATACCACTCGTCAAGGCGTTCCCAGGTTATGTCTGAATCCTCCATCGGGTTTGTATGCCGCAGAAGAAGATAACGCGTTGCGTCCGTCCCGTACTTCTTAACGAGGTCGTAGGGACTTATGACATTACCGAGTGATTTGCTCATCTTTTTCCCGCCAGAGGTAACGAAGCCATGATAAAAGACCTGGTCGGTCGCTTTTATGTCTGCGGATTTGAGCATTGCCTGCCAAATGAGCGACTGAAAACGAATCTGGTCCTTCCCGGCGACCTGCAGCGTCTTTCCATCTTCCCAGAACTTCTTGAAATTCCCTTCCGCGTCTTTCGGCCAGCCGAGCGTCGAAAGATAATTGGTAAGAGCATCAAACCACACATACATCACCTGCGAGTCATCGCCCGGAACGGGAATACCCCAAGAAAGACGACTCTTCTCTCGAGAAACACTGAAGTCCTCGAGACCTCCTCTGACGAAAATAAGAGCCTCGTTGCGGCGGGAATCGGGAACGATACCTCCTTCTCGAGAAAGATACTCGAGTAAATGGCTTTGGTAGTTTGAAAACTTGAAGAAGTAATTTTCTTCGCGAAGCTGCTGAGGCTCTGTCCCATGGTCTGGGCATTTCCCCTCTACCAGCTCTTTTTCGGTAATGAAGGCTTCGTGTCCGACGCAGTAGAGACCCTCGTATTCTTTCTTATAAATATCACCATTCGCTTCACAAAGGCGCCACATCTCTTGCGCGGCGGCGATATGCGCAGGATCCGTCGTACGAAGGAAGGCGTCATTGGTAAGATTGAGCGCATCCTTTAATTTCCTGACCTCCTCCGCATAGTGGTCCACATATTCCTGTACAGACTTCCCTGCTTTCTCGGCTGCTTCGTATATTTTCTGTCCGTGCTCATCAGTACCGGTATTGAAAAAGACCTCGTCGCCATTTGCGCGCCATGCGCGCGCAAGAGTATCGGCCTGCACGAGCTCAAGAGCGAATCCAATATGTGGATCTGCGTTCACATACGGCAGTGTGGTGGTGATGTAGCGCGCACTCATACAAAAATCTAAGATTGTGCGGGTAGCAAGCGTTTCTTCTTATCGAAGTCCGAGATGAACTCGAGCGCGACCGCCGCGACCGGCACCGCAAGCAGGGTGCCTAGGAAGCCTGCAAGCGTATAGCCCGCGATAAGCGCCACAATGACCAAGAGCGGAGGCACACCGACAATTTTTTTCACGATGAGCGGATAGATGAGATTCGCCTCGAATTGATTCACTACAATATAGAGACCGAGCACAATGGCAGCAAGTGAAACACCACCATCAGAATATCCTACGGTAACCGCCACCGCTCCCGCTATCAATGAACCGAAGATAGGGATGATCTCCGCTAGTCCGGTGAAAACAGCGATGAGGAGCGCGTACGGAATGCCGATAATGAGGAGACCGAGGTATATGAGTACGGCGACAATAACGGAGAGAAGTATCTGCCCCTGCATCCAGAGCCCTATTTTTTTCTGCGAGCGCTTCCAGAGGTCGACAGAGTAGTTTTCATACGCCACCGGCATTATCATGCGAAGAAAGTCATCGACCCCGGTATCCTGAAGCGCGAAGTAGAAAGAGAGAGTGATGACCAGCACGAGCGATAAAATACCTCCGAAGAAAGTAGCGATGAGCTGGAGCACGCCGCCCGAGCCCGCAGCAAAGACAGATTGGAACGAGAGGAGTGTCTGTATGAAAGATTGTATTCCCCCTGCCTCTCCACTAATAAAGCTAGTCGCGTCAGTAATACTCGAGAACGAGGAGGGAGCATTTATCGTGTCAAGATAGCGCGGCAGCGCGGAGAGGAAGTTTGTCGCGTCGGCGATTATTGGCGGAAAAAAGAAGTAGAGGAGCGCGAACACAGACCCGAACACAAGCACATAGACCAGAAGCACAGCGATAAAGCGTGGTATGCGCTGCCGGATAAAGAATGCGATTTGAGGTTCTATAGCCGACGCAATAATGATGGCGGTCAACACGAGAAGCGCGAGATCGCGAAGAAGCCAGAAAACGTATGCCCCCACGACGACAAGCAGCGCAGCGAGGATAGTGCCCGGCGTTATAGCGACACGAATTTCCTTACCCATACGGGCATCGTAGCATACCTGTCTGCCAGCGGGCAGATTCTTATTTCCTATTGAATTGCGGCGCGGATGCGCTCGGCAACTTCCAGAATAGTGAGGCGTTCCTGAGTGCCCGTATCGCGATGGCGCAAGGTTACCGTGTCTTTAAGTTCTGGTGTTTCTCCGAGAGTATCGAAATCAATGGTGATGCAGAACGGTGTGCCGATCTCGTCCTGGCGGCGATAGCGCTTACCGATG
>CAYIMJ010000020.1:0-12299 GCA_964364605.1 uncultured Candidatus Saccharibacteria bacterium
TTCTTTAATTTTCGTACTTCGGCCGTGTGATTCGCCGCGTCAGCATCGACGTAAGGGAATGCGAGATCCTCAAGATCGCGTTTCATCTTACCCATGCCGAGCCGGTCGGCAATTGGTGCATAGATCTCAAGCGTCTCAAGCGCGATGCGGCAGCGCTTGTGTTCTGGCACATGCTCTAAGGTCTGCATGTTGTGATACCTGTCAGCGAGCTTTACGATGAGCACGCGGATATCGCTTGCGGTGGCCACGAGTAGTCGGCGGAGGCTTTCTGCGTGGCGCTCCGCGCCACGATATTTGTGGGTGCCGAGTTTTGTCACGCCATCAACGATGAAGAGCAGCTCATTTCCAAATTCTTTTTCAATCTCTTCGCGTGATACGCGACCATCTTCAACAGCGTCGTGGAGGAGTCCGGCTGCAATAGTCGTTGCGTCCATCCCGTATTCGGCGAGTACCTTTGCGGTGGCTGCTGCGTGTATGAAATAGGGCTCACCAGAGTAGCGTGTCTGACCCTCGTGCGCTTTCCTGGAAAACTCGTACGCTTTCTCGACGAAGGCGATATCCTCGGGCGAGGCATCTGTCATTTCGCCCACAATCTCCTTCACTGGTGTCATGAGGGTACTATACGATTTTTTCATTGGTAATCCAATGAGCAAAAATCGTGTCGGAAATGAGCACATTTCCGACCGCCATCGTATGTGGCACCTATTTCAAATATTCAGCGGCTTCTTCAGGCGTGAATGAATCTGCTTTTGTAGTTTCGGGGAGGTAGATGCGGCGGAGACCTTTCTTGAGGAAGAGCCCTTGTTTTGATTTATAGAGAACGAGGTTTTTCCCGGTGCGCGGATGCTTGCCGATTTCTTTTACCAGATCGGTACCTCTTGGAAGTTTTTTTGGTTCAGCAAGAAGAGCGAGTGCTTTGTCGAGCGTGATGGTGTAGGGATCGCCGACAGCAGCTTTGAGAGAGCGGAATTCGCCGTCACTACCTACGTACGGTCCAAAACGTCCAGTTGATGAGAATACAGCTTTCCCCGTCGAGGGGTGCATGCCCAGCTCGCGCGGCAATGAGAGGTACTTGAGCGCATCGGCGAGCGTCACTTGAGAGAGATCAGTGCCAGCCGGAATACTTGCGCGCTTGGCAGCTTTCTTCGGGCGGCCCTTTCCGCGTTTCTTTTTTCCTTTCGCCGTTACCTCTTCGGCCACTTTTTCTTTAGCGGTCTCGTCTTCTTCAAGTGCCATTTCCACATACGGGCCAAAGCGGCCAGTCTTTATAAAAATCGGTGCGCCAGTCTTCGGGTCATTCCCGATAGGTGTATCACCCTTGAGTTCGGTGCCTTCCTCGGTGCGGGCGCCGAGACAGTCAGGGTATTTCTTGCAGCTCATGAAGATCCCGCCGCGACCGAGCTTGAATTCCATAGGGCTGCTACAGAGCGGGCAAGGGAATTCTTTTGGAGCGTCCCCGAGGGATGTCGCTTTCGGGAGTTTGTCACCTGCCCGTACCTCTTTCTCAAAAGGACCGTAAAATTCAGTGAGCGTTTCAGTATAGCCGCGCTCACCCCGGGCGATTTCGTCGAGTTTGTCCTCCATCTCTGCGGTAAACGTATCACTCACGTATTCGGGAAAATTTTCTTCGAGCCATCCCGAGACGACCATGCCGGTGGCGGTCGGTTTCAGTGCGCGGCCGAGCTTCTCGACGTAGCCGCGATCTTGAATGGTCTTCATGATAGAGGCATAGGTCGATGGGCGTCCGATACCGCGCTTTTCAAGTTCTTTAATGAGACCTGCTTCGGTGTAGCGATTCGGTGGTTCAGTTTGTTTCTCTTCAGCGGCAAGTGAGAGGAGTGTGAGAGTATCACCGGCGGCAAGTTTCGGGAGTTCAACATCTTCGCCACGGGCTTTTGTGTCGAGCGCGAGCCATCCTGGGAAGATCATGCGTGAACCGTTTGCAGTGAAGAGGGGAATTTCCTTATCCGCTTTTGCAGCGACGTTTGTGCGCATGATACTCGCTGCGGACATCTGGGAGGCGAGTGCACGCGTCCGGATAAGTTCATACAATTCCACTTCGTCTGGCGTGGCACCCGCGCGTGTATGCGAAGGGTCGGTTGGGCGGACGGCTTCGTGTGCTTCCTGGGCGTTCTTGCTCGTCGTCTTGTAGGCACGCACCTCGAGATATTCTTTACCGAATTCTTTTTCGATAATGCTCGCCATTTTTGCGACCGCTTCTGCGCCGAGGTTTACTGAGTCGGTACGCATATAGGTGATATGACCAGCCTCATAGAGTTTCTGCGCAGCGCGCATTGTGCGTGAAGGAGCGAAGCCAAGTCGCGTCGATGCTGTTTGTTGCAGGGTCGACGTTGTGAAAGGTGGCCGAGGATTCCGCTCTTCGGCTTTCTCAGTGACGCTTGCGACGCTCCACGCGGCGCTTCTTCCGGTCTGTACGATGCGCTCCGCCTCCTCTTTTGTCGCAGGCTCTTCTACGCAGACAGTCGCGATATCGCCGGACTTTGATTTGAAAAGCGCTGAAAGTACGAAATACGTAACGGGTATGAAAGATTTGATCTCGCGTTCGCGCTCTGCGAGGATGCGGAGCGCAGGCGATTGGACGCGGCCGGCGGAGAGCCCATAGCGAACTTTTTTCCAAATGAGTCCGGAGAGGTCGTAGCCGACGATGCGGTCGAGGACGCGTCGCGCTTCCTGCGCTTGACGTAAATTCTCGTCGATTAATCGCGGGTGCGCGATCGCTTCCTCAATCGCGGCTTTGGTGATCTCGTGGAAGACGACACGTTTTGGTTTCTTGAGGCCTGTCACCTCCTTTATATGCCACGCAATAGCCTCGCCTTCGCGGTCGGGGTCGGTCGCGAGATATATCTCATCGGCCTTTTTTGCGGCATGCTCTATTTTCTCAATCACCTCACGTTTTTCGGCAGGAATGACGTACCGCGGAATAAATCCACCCTCGATATCAACGGCGTCCTTGTTCGACTTCGGCAAATCGCGCACATGCCCGACTGAAGCAAGGACGGTATAGTCCTTGCCTAGATAATTCCCTATAGTTCTCGCTTTTGTAGGCGATTCTACAATTAGTAGTCTTTTCATCTGCAATGTGTGGTCGGCCTGCCCCGTGAGATGCCGTCTTCGGCTATCTCATGGGGCGATTCGACGATCAGTAATCGTTTAGTCACATGTTCACTCATAACGCGTATACCTATATATGGTCAAGTCCCAACATTCGTCGGCGGAACGAAAAAAGAGAACGCTCCGGGCCGCTTGGCCAAGTCCTACTCTCTTTTTTCGTTCCGCCAACTCCTGTGGAAATTAAGTCACCTCGACTTTAATTGGGTGATGATCGGAGCCAATACTGTCCGGGAAAACGGATGCATTCTTGATCGAAAACGTGTGTGAGACGAGTATGTGGTCGAGTTGTGATCGGGAGATCGGGTGCGTGATCGCATTCCGGAGCGGATTGACGAGCTCATGTTCAACGAAGCGCTTTTCGATATGCATACGTTCGCGATTATAGAGCGCAACATCGCCCACACGGCCGCCAAGAAGCCAGTTGAGTACCGTGATGTGGGGTGCCTCGAGGATGTTGAAATCACCGCACACGATCGTCGGCCGAGATGCATCGCGTTCAGCCATCGCTGTCTCAAATTCTTTCAGGCGCAGTCCCGGGTGCATGAGGATGAGGTGTAGATTGAATACACGCACTGATTTTCCGTGGAAGGTGATATCGACATAGAGATCCTTGCGGTTTTTTATCTTTGTAAATAACTGAGACGGCATGAGGCGCATAAAGAGTCTGGTGCGTACCGGCAGAAGTGACCAATAATCCTCGTGTGATATTTCGCCTTCGGCGGTGACTGGATGTTTCGTCAGGATGACGATGTAGTTTTCGACAATACCTTCCTTGAAATGCATTTCTCGCTCAGCGCGAAAAGCGATGGAGTAGGGGAGTGTTTGGAGACGTTTGAGAAATACCTCAGGCACTTCCTGTAAACAGAAGACATCAAAATCACTCTCCATGATGAACTTTAGCGCGCGATCGAGTTCGCGATTTCGAAAGAGCATATTCCAAGAATAGATTTTCATCCCGTTAGAGATAGGAAACGCTTCAGTCTGTTTTTGAGATACCGTTTCCCCATTCCGGTTTTGAGATATTTCTCCCGGGCTGTTGCGTCGTTCATGTTGCGACATGCTTCGTAATATATCAGTTCGTAAGGACGATGGCGCTTTGTCCAACCAGCCGAAGCCGTTTGGTGTTGATTAAAGCGTTTCCGTAAATCGCTCGCGATGCCGGTGTACCAATAGTTGCTTGAGAGGCTTCTGATAACATATACATAGTACATCTCATTATCTCTAACGGGATTCATACTTTATGCCACATGCCGAACTCTTCTTTTATAAGTCCGCGGAGCTCGAGAGCAACGAGTGCGGTCAGAATTTCGCCTGCGGCACCATCCGCACTACGAAGTATCTCATCTCGAGTTTTCGGTTCCTCAAGCATACCCCATATTTCCTGTTCGACATCGGTCAGGTCTGTTGGTATCGCAGTATGTGAAGAAATTCCGTGCGGCGGAATTTTTAGAGCTTCCAGTATATGGAGAGGTTCAGTAACAAGTGCCGCACCAAGGCGGATAAACAGATGCGGGCCGAATGCGTGCGGGTCGCCAATACGGTGGGGGATGCAGAGCAAGTCACGGTTGTACTCGCCCGCGAGCCGCGCGGTAATGAGCGTGCCGGATTTTTGACCCGCTTCGATGACGAGTACCGCGTCGGAGAGTCCGACCATGAGACGGTTTCTTGAAGGGAAGTCGTAGGGGTGCGCGATGTAGCGGGGCTCATGTTCGGATATAAGCGCACCGCCTTTCGCGACGATTTCTTTTGCGAGCCCGAGATTTGCACGCGGGCCGATGACTGAGTCATCAAGACCGGATCCAGGAATGGCAATAGTATGGAGTCCTGTCGCAATCGCCGCTTTGTGCGCGCACGCATCGACGCCGAGTGCGAGGCCGCTGATGATGGAAATAGGGTAGCCCGCAAGACCCATGATGAGTTTCTCACACGCCTCCTGCCCGTAGCGTGTCATAGCGCGGCTTCCAACGACCGCAAGGATCTTTGTCCCTACTGGAGGCATAGTGCCGCGGATCCACAGTCGCGGAGGTAGTTGCGGTATCTCGAGTAGCTGATCAGGCCACTCTGTGCGGTCCAGTTCTCGAATGTCCATAGGTGCAGTATAATAGACGGAACATGCTCGACATACATTTCATACGGGAGAATGCCGAAATCATAAAAGCCGGGGCAGTAAAGAAGCGTATCGAAGTCGACGTTGATCGTCTGCTTGTTGTTGATGATGAACGCAAGCTTTTGAAGCAGGAGCTCGAAGCGAAGCGCGCGGAGCAGAATAGGCGGAGCAATGAGATCCAGCGCGCGAGCGGCGGCGAGCGCGAGAAGCTCATTGAGGCGATGCAGCACCTGAAAGCGGGCATGATCGAGGGCGAAGAAAAGTTAAAGGTCGTTATGGCCGAGTGGCAGAAGCTCATGCTCATGGTGCCGAATATTCCCGATATGTCCGTGCCGGACGGCGTCAGTGATGCTGAAAATGTCGAGGTGAAAAAATGGGGAGAACCAGCAATGTTTGGTTTTACACCGAAGGGCCACGTTGAGCTTATGACCGCGCTCGACATCGCCGACTTCGAACGCGGCGCGAAGGTCGCCGGATTCCGTGGTTATTTCCTCAAGGGCGATGGTGTGCTTCTTATGAATGCCGTGTGGCAGCTGGCGCTGAAATTTTTTGCGGCAAAAGGACTCACTCCGCTCAGTGTTCCGTCTTTAGTGCGTCGCGAGGCATTCCTCGGTACCGGGTATCTGCCGCAAGGAGAGGAGGATCTCTATAAGACACAAGATGGGGAATATCTTGCTGGCACTGGAGAAGTCGCAACCATGGGTTACTACATGAACGAGACTGTCGATCTTTCTGCGCAGCCGATGCAGTTCCTGGCGTTCTCTCCTTGTTTTCGTCGCGAGGCCGGTGCACACGGGAAGGATGTGAACGGTCTCATTCGCGTGCATGAGTTTTTCAAATGGGAACAGGTCGTTCTGTGTCGCGCGGAGCATGACGAGTCGGTCCGTCTGCATGAGTGGCTCAATCGCAATACTGAGGAATTTATCGAGCTTCTGAATATTCCGTACCATACGGTCGTCAATTGCGGCGGCGATCTCGGGCTCGGTCAGGTAAAGAAATACGATATTGAACTCTGGGTGCCTGGTGAAAAGAAATATCGAGAGATAAGTTCAGCATCCTATTTCCATGACTTCCAAACACGGCGGCTCAATATCCGCTACCGTGATGCGGAGGGAACCATGCGCTTCCCGCACTCATTGAACTCCACCGCAATTCCGACACCACGCATCTTGGTTTCCATTGTAGAGAACTATCAGCAGGTTGATGGCACCATTAAAGTGCCTGAAGCTCTCGTGCCGTATGTCGGGAAGAGTATCATCGGCTCCGCGCGGTAGTGATCGGCTGGCGGTGCGCCGCCGTGTACGCCGCCGCCGTGTCCTCATCGCGCTCGGAGTACTTTTTCTACTAGCCTGTGCCGGAGTGTTATACGAACTCCGCCAGAGTGCTCTGCGCATCTCCGATGTTAAGGTCTTTGGTGCGGATCAGTCATTCGCGGATATTGCGAGAACCGCGATGGAGGGAAGTTATCTGGGTATCATTCCGCGCGACTCCATTCTTTTTTTTCCTGCGTCGCGTATTCGCACCGATATCATTACTACGCATCCAGACATCGCTGCGGTTTCCATCTTCAGAAACGGGTTCTCTGGCATTTCAATCAAAGTGGATAATCGTGTCCCTATCGCGCGCTGGTGCGGTACTTCGTCGACATCGACCTCGCCCGCTGATTCTCCTCGCAGAGAGGTGATACCAACGATGAGCGGCGATTGTTACCTCTTCGACGCGAGCGGTTTCGTCTATGCTACTGCGACAGAAACGGAAGGAGTTTCTACTATTGATCCGTCGAGTTCAAAAACCCCCCTTACTCCTTTCGTGCTTTTCAGTTCACTACAGACCGATGCTGCTACACCGATCGGTGCAACGCTTTCGAATGCGAACCAGCTGCCGGGTGTGTTTGATTTCGCGCGCCAGCTGGCATCGTTTGGTCCGCCGGTCAGTGTTGTCGTCATTCGTGCCGACGAAACAGACTTTTTCCTTGCGACCTCCACAGAGAACCACACTTCTGGTCCGCGCATCACCTATCTTCTCGGTGACGAGCAGAATGCTTTTACCGCGCTCGTCTCTGCAAAGGCACAATTGAATCTCTCCGACCCGAATCTCCGGTACATCGATGTGCGCTTTCCTGGGAAGGTATACGTAAAGCGATCAGAACCGCCCAAATAGCCAAAGTGGTGTTAGTGTAGCCAAATGCAATCGTTCTGGAATCAACTCCCGAAGCCCTTATTCGTCATGGCGCCAATGAAGGATGTGACTGACGCTGCTTTTCGGCAGGTTGTCGCGAAGCGTGGTGCCCCTGCAGTGTTCTGGACGGAATTCGTCTCAGCAGACGGCCTGTACCACACTCGTCCCGTTAGAGACAAGACATCGGAGATGTCTGGCCTGGCTTGTGCAGGCGTCTCTAACGGGACAAGAGAGATCAAGAAAATGAAGGATGAGGAGAATCCGCTCATGGGTATTCTCGCAAAGAGTGCCGTTGAACGGCCGATTGTCGCACAGATATTTTCTTCGAAGTCGGACATGATCGCGTACGCGACGAAGCTTGTCGCGGAGCTCGGTTTTGACGGTGTCGATATCAACATGGGTTGCCCCGATCGCGCCATCGAGAAACAGGGTTGTGGCGCTGCAATGATGAAGAATCCAAAGCTCGCTCAGGAGATCATCCGTACAGCGCAAAAGGCGAGTAGTCTTCCGGTCTCGGTAAAGACGCGCATTGGTTACAATACAGAGTCGCTCGACGAATGGCTCACGGCACTCCTCGAAACGGGTCCTGCCGCCATCACTCTTCATCTGCGTACCCGCAAAGAGATGTCGCTCGTACCTGCCGATTGGGAGCTGATGAAGAAAGCTGTGGAAATACGCAATCGTGTGAATCCTGACGTGCTCCTTATCGGTAATGGCGACGTACAGGATATTGCAGACGCTCAGGCGAAAGTTGCGCAGTCAGGATGCGATGGGGCGATGCTTGGTCGCGCGATGTTTGGTAATCCGTGGGTTTTTGCTGGGCGCAAATCGGGGGATACGCCGCTCGCCGAGAAGCTCGCGGCGCTTATCGAGCTCGCGCAAGACTTTGAGAAGCTTACGCCACGTAAGAATTTCTCGATACTCAAAAAGCACATCAAAGCGTTCGTGACCGGCTTCGACGGAGCGGCGGAACTCCGCGCGAAACTCATGGAAACTGAGTCGGCAGCCGCCTTGGCAGCGGCCATTGCAGAACGTATCTAAAGGGTTAAACTAACCGTCAGGACGTTCTTTAACACTTTTTAAGGGAGGTGCTATGTCAATGAAATACTTCGCGCAGCTCATGTGGCGCGGGGATATTGAAGGAGAATCACATGCACAGTTCGTTGTTCTTGTGAGACTCAGTATGAAGGAAGGAGGCAGGACGGTTCGTTACGTTCTTTGTCGGTATACAATGCCGTACCTTAATTCTGAAGAAGGGTGGAGTGAGATCGTCTGTATTAAACCGAAGAAAATCGCCAGAGCCATCAGACGATTATGGCCCTCGGGCGGTTTGCAAAGCACAGAATTTCCGAAATGCGATGAGCGTCGCTGGAGGAAGACGGCGAATTGGCTGGCCGATGTGGCAATCGAGTGCTGGTCTCTTGGGGACTGGGTCGCGGTTTACAGGCTTTGCCCATGGTATTTGAAACAGGAGCATGTCGGTGCAAGTGTCGAGATATTCTCTACCATGCAACCCTCATTTCACAGAGCCGAGTATGCCGCCCGTGTCAGTAAGAAAAGAGAGCGTCTTCTGCGGCAGCTCCGCACTCTTCAAGGGCGTAACGGAGCGGGGCATGTTGTCATCTCTGGAGAGAATATGCCTAAGTATTTCGCGATCTGTAGGGAGATCGCGGAACTCAATGATTCGAACAATCTTGCAGTCAGGAAAAAGTCTCAGATCGATCCCGCGTTCTTAAGGCCGATAGGGAGGATACTTGGAAGCGTGAATCGAGTTCTGACATCGCCTTGAACAAGTACATAGGAGGTGCACACAGCCGACTGGTGGGAACCAGTCGGCTCATATTTTATACAGATGTCCTTTTCCTGTTGTTGCTAAGCATACCCTGTGAACGGTAAAATATTCTCAGACACTTTTGAACATTTTAGAAAGGAGGTTCGCATGGCGCTCCTCGCGCAGGTGGAAGGGGAACTGAGATTCGGTAATCTCGCTCACATCATTTCCGCACAAAGAGAGCCTCTTCGAGCGCTTTACGCAGAAAAGTTCGAGCGGCAGCGTACTCTTTTGAATCTTGGAATAACATACGATCCAGAAGTCAATCGAGTGCTTGTTCCCGAAAAAAGTAGAGCACAGTTTACTCAAATCTTTGAAGAGATCCTGATCATTCAGGATGAAATAAATGAGATACATTCACGCATTCAAGCGATACGAAATGAGATGCGATTCTCACAAACGGCCGACTAGGGAACCTAGTCGGCCGTGTTTTTTTTGCAAAAAATACTGCGAGCGGGTAATCTGTCCCAAGGATACTTCTGAACATTCTTAAATAGGGAGGCTTTCATGGCGCTTTTCGCGAGAAAGATACATGGGTGCGTATTCGTTAAGCGTTCCGGCAGGCATCATATTTCCCTGATTGAGCTCGCGAAGGGAAATGGTGACTTCCTAAGGTTCGTTCTGGTGCTCAAAGTTGTGTCTCTGGCTGCCAAGAAAAGAAGCGATGTGTTCCGCATGAGTGATCTCGAGGAGACGGATGTTGAGAAGGTTGTTAAACGTTATTTCGTCCCCAAGGGCGGTGTGCGGAAAGATTTTCCGGGACTCAGGGATGATCGATGGAGAGCTGCGAGTCCGTGGCTCGTTCAGGCGGTCGAGAGCGATCGGATGGGATCTTCCTGGTTGAGGGTACGGAAGTCTCTCGCTCTGGCTCGGCCGAGGTCTGGAAGAAGGTTCTGGAATGGTCATCTGGCTAAGCGTACGTGGCAGATAGGAAAGACAGCGTAGGAGTTCGTTATGTATGACGGCCGACTGGAAGTCCAGTCGGCCGTTTCCTATTAATTTAATCAGCGGCGGAAATCTGGCCTATCGGTAATGTGATAGGCACCTGTAGACGGCACATTTCCGCCGTGATTTTTTTTCGTTGGAATACCAACGAAAAAATCAGGTATACTCAGTACACTATGGCGCATCAGTCTTTGTATCGTACGCATCGCCCGGCGACCTTTGCAGATGTTGTGGGACAGGAGCAGGTCACGAAGCCGCTTGAGGAAGCAGCGAAGTCGAAGAAGATCGGGCATGCATACCTTTTCGCTGGTTCCCGCGGCTTGGGGAAAACGTCAGTCGCACGTATTTTTGCAAGTGCTATCGGCTGTACCGAGAATGACCTCTATGAAGTCGATGCTGCGAGCAATAACAGCGTGGAGGATATTCGCACCCTCACCGAGGGTGTCTATACTTTGCCGTTTGCTTCGCCCTACAAGGTTTACATTCTCGACGAGGTCCACATGCTCTCCAAGGGCGCGTGGAATGCCTTTTTAAAGACGCTTGAAGAACCGCCGGCGCACGCCGTGTTCATACTCGCGACGACCGAGCTCGAGAAAGTACCAGAGACGGTCCAATCGCGTTGCCAGGTATTTGAATTCAAGAAGCCGACGCGAGCGATTCTCGCGAAGATGCTATCGGCAATCGCAAAGAAGGAAGGATACGCGCTTGCGAGCGATGCGGCAGAACTTATCGCAATGCTTGCAGAGGGTTCGTATCGGGATGCGCTTTCGGTATTGCAGAAAGTGTTTGCGGGTACAGAGGACAAGAAATTATCACGCGAGACGGTAGAGGCGGCAACTGGTGCGCCAAAGCGTGAGCAGGTGCATGCGCTCATACTCGCGCTCGCCGCAGGCGAGCGCGACAAGGCGCTTATAGCCATTGAGAAGGCCGCAAAATCCGATACCGATATGAAGCTTTTCCTTGAGCTCGTACTTGAGGCGCTGCGCACCACACTCCTCATCCGCTTCGCACCGGACCTCCGCACCTCGCTCGCGATTGATGTTGGCGCGGACGAATTCTCCGCCCTTGAAAAATTTGCCAAAGAGAAAGGTATTACGCATGCGACTATGCTCGCATTTCTTAATGCCGCCGAGCGCATCCGCTATGCTCCCATTCCTGCACTTCCGCTCGAGCTCGCAGTACTTGAACTTTTTCCTGAATGAGAGGGGACATCATCCGATTTTTAGTATTAGGAATTGTTATCGCAGCAGCGGGTGGAGGTCTCTACTATCAATATGAAAACACGCGCCCATGCGCGCAACCAATCGCATACGCCATCGGCGCAGTCGATGCACGCTTCGGAGTGACGAAGTCATCTCTCATCACTCATGCCAAGACGGCCGCAGACATCTGGAACAAAGCGGCAGGGAATATGCTCCTCACCTATGATCCAAACGCAGAATTAAAAATCAGTTTTATCTACGACGAACGTGAAGCTAATGCCAAACTCGGTAGCAAAATTCTAGAGCAACAAGCCGTGTTGGATCAGGCTCGCGCCGCCCTCGATGTTCTTCAGGCACAGTTCACCGCACAACAGACTATGTATAACCAAACCGTGAAGCTGGTGAATGCTCGGGGAGGTGCGACGCCAAGCGAATTCAAAACGCTCTCTGCGCAAGAAAATTCTCTCAAACAGCTCTCTGTCACTATCAATGCTAAAGTCGAGAGTTACAACGCAAATGTTGCGAGGCTGAACGCCGTGGCAGAGGAATACAACCAAAGCACGGGACACACGTTCGAACAGGGCGAGTACGTCCGAGATTCCGCAGGAGAGCGTATCAACATCTTTGAATTCATCGGTATGACCCAGCTCGAGCGTGTCCTCGCTCATGAGTTCGGACATGCCATCGGTCTCGACCACAACGATGATTCCAAATCCATTATGTTCGCGAAGAACGAGAGTGGCAACCTGGTTCCGACTCAATCCGACCTCGCCGCACTTAAGGCCGTTTGTGGCAATTAATACCCAACTGGTTTAATGTCCAATCTGGTACATACATTCGCTTAAAAATAAAAATGGGTTAGCATAAAGAAGCTCGTGCCTACAGCTGGGGGATCGTCTAATGG
>CAYIMJ010000021.1:0-8199 GCA_964364605.1 uncultured Candidatus Saccharibacteria bacterium
ACCACCCCCAACCCCAACCTGTTCGCTTTCTGCAGGTCCGACTTCGCTTCCTTATAGCGGAGGTTCTTCGGTGCTCTCATGGACAACCGCAGCAGCAACGGCGGTCACGATTGATAGTGGTGTGGGGGATGTCTCGCCGCTTGAGTCTGGCTCGCAAGCGGTTTCTATTACTACTACGACGAACTATATTATGACCGTCTCCGGTCCAGGCGGGCAGACAACCTGTTCGACAGGAGTCTCAGTCGCGCTACCTCCTCCACCGCCAACTCCAACACCTACACCGACACCCACTCCAACACCTACTCCTACACCAACCCCTCCGCCAGACGCACCTACCTGTACGCTCTCAGCATCTCCGACGAGTGTAGATTCTGGCGGGGTCACAACGCTTATGTGGACTACAACTAATGCCGCAACATTCTCCATTGATCATGACGTTGCGACTACGACGCCTGCGAGCGGAGGGTCAATAAGTTCAGGTGCACTCACGACGGATACGACGTTTACCGGTACAGCCACGAGCGCAACTGGCGTCGTAGCAACGTGTTCCGTACCTGTTTCGATAAATCACGGAGGTGGTGGCGGTAGCGCACCAAGCTGCTCGCTCACAGTCTCACCGACAAGTTATGTCGTGGGGAACTCAGCGACTCTTTCCTGGGGCGGAGAACAGATAGCGAATGTAGATATCGACAATGGTATTGCAACGGCGACGACCTCTCCTGGTTCTATAGCTGTCTCACCGACAAGTGTGGGTAACTATACTTACACGGGTACCTTTCACGCCCAAAATGGTCAGACACTTACTTGTGCCGCGACACTTACCGTAACTGGCGGCGGAGGTGGCGGCGGAGGTGGGGGCGGCGGAGGCGGTGGTGCACCAGCTCCTACGATCACTCTTGTTGCGCTCCCACACATGGGTACACAAGCGCTCGCATACCTCTATCTCTCGCAGATTCCATACACTGGTCTCGATCTTGGGCCCATCGGTACGGTGCTCTACTGGGTTGCCCTTGTTGTTTTTGCGCTCGCGCTCGCGTACTTGGTGCTCTTCGGCATTGCGCCGTCAGTGTACCGCTCTGCACACCTCTTTGGCTCCCGCATTTCCTCATTGCTAAATGCGCAGGAACGCACAGATGTCGCCACGTCTGTTGGAAAGATAGTTCCGACTCCACCTCAAGCGCCAGGAGCAGGGTCCGAAGCTGTTCGTGGATATTCTGCTTACGAAGGCTTTAAGTCATTTGCGCACGATGGCGCTCTCTCGGTCGAGGATATTGTAAAAGGTCTCTCGCGCAAGACTCTTGCTCCAGTTGTTGAACATGTTCACGAGGAAAAGCCAAACGTCGAACCGGTGTATGAAAACGTCGAGGAAATTCACGAGAATGTCGAACCGATTGTTGCTGCTGGTGCGAACGCCGAATCAGCTCCTGCGATATCAGCTCATATTCGCACCCTTATCGGCGCGCTCGTTGAAGGCGACCGGATAGAGGTTTTTGTCGGGCTTCGCGAACATGTGCGCAATGGGGGCACGCCAGAAAAGCTTCTCTCAAATATGGTCTGTATCCTTGATGACGTCTACCGTGCTCGCATGGACGGCACCACCTGTGATGCTGATATTGCGCGCCATACGGCACGTCTCTCAACACCGATCTTGGAGAAGCTTATCGCTTCACTCACGACCGCTATCGACTCTAGCTATTCAGAGGGTGTGACTGGCGCGAAGCTTGCGCTCATTCGTGCGCTTGCTGTGCTTGGCGCCTAACTTTATTTTCGCGCTTTAATTTCTTCCGTCGCGCGGTTTACGAAATCTGTCACGAGCATCGCATCTAGTTTGCCGTGATCGCGGCTGTCTACGGAAACTGTTTTCTCCTCTATTTCTTTGTCGCCGACGACAAGGAGGTAGGGGATTTTTTCTGTCTTAGCATTCCGAATCTTTTTCCCGAGCGACTCGTTCGCATCGTCTATGTCTACGCGAATGCTTGCCGCTTTGAGCGCATCCGAAACTTCTTTTGCATACGCAACATGTTTTTCACTGACAGGAAGAATCTTTACTTGTACCGGGGAAAGCCAGAGCGGAAGATTGCCACCCGTATGTTCGAGCATAATGGCCGAAAAGCGTTCAATGGAACCCATGACGGCGCAATGGATCATCACGATGCGTTCTTTCTCGCCTTCTTCGTTTACACAGGTGAGATCGAAACGTTCTGGGAGATTCATATCGAGCTGGATGGTCGCGACTTGATGCTCGCGTCCGAGAGAATCGGTCGCCATGAAATCAAGCTTCGGGCCGTACATCGCCGCTTCGCCTGGAGATTCGAAATAGTCAGCGCCCCGCTCTTTGGCGATCGAGCGTAGGGCATCTTCGGCATTTTTCCATATTTCAGGTGTGCCGAGATAATTCTCTGCTGATGCTGGATCATGGAACGAGAGACGGACACGAAGTTTGAAGCCGAATGTACCGTAGAAGGTATCGATAATGTCCCATATTTTAAAGAATTCCTCGCGGACTTGAGTGTGGCGACAGAACACATGGGAGTCGTCCTGCGTGATCGAGAGTACGCGAGTGAGTCCGCCGAGCTCGCCAGATTGTTCGTCACGATAGACCATTGTCGTCTCTGCGTAGCGTTGGGGCATCTCCTTATAAGAATGCGGATGACGATTGAAAATCTGGGTGTGGTGAGGACAGTTCATCGGCTTTAGTGCGTACTCTTTTCCTTCGCGGGTCGAGACGCGGAATAACTCACCGGAGAATTTCTCCCAATGACCCGAGGTCTCGTAGAGTGCTCGTTTGGTGATGTGAGGGATAGTCACCCGTTCATAACCATGCTTTGTGCGCAATTCCCAGACGTACTCGTCGAGCACGCTGCGCATCAGAGTGCCTTTTGGTGTCCAGAGTGGGAGTCCGGCCCCAACGAGTTCGGAAAAGGCGAACAGGTCGAGTTCTTTGCCGATTTTTCTATGATCACGTTTTTTGGCTTCTTCGCGCTGCGTCTTGTACGCCTCAAGTTCTTCTTTCGTATCGAATGCGAGACCGTAGATGCGGGTGAGCATCGGATTTTTCTCATCGCCACGCCAGTAAGCGCCGGCGACGCGGTCGAGCGAGAACGAATCAGGAGCAATTTCCTTTGCAGGATTCTCTGCATGTCCTCCGCGACAGAGGTCGGTGAATTTTCCGCAGGTGTACAGCGTTATTTTTTCTCCACGCTCGACGATTCCTTCGATGAGCTCGGCTTTGTACGGATTCACGCCTCCCGTAGTCGAGAATTTTTCTAGAGCAGAATCTTTTGCCACTTCTTCTGATACGAACTCTTTCCATGACGGCAATAGCTTCCGCATGGCGGCCTCAATCTTGGGGAGATCGGTATCGGAGATCTTGTCGGCTCCGAAATCAATATCGTAGTAAAAGCCGGTATCTATGGCAGGTCCGAGTGTCAGTTGCGCATTCGGATAGCGATTCGAAACGGCCTGTGCCAAAAGGTGCGCAAGTGTGTGTCGTTTTGCTTCAAGAGAAGTCATTAGCAAGAGAATATCATAATAAAGACCTACGCATCACAGGCCTTTATTTTATAAGTTTTTACCGTATAATTCAGGCAGTGCATGAATTTCTCATGCACTCTTCACCAAGGAGGTCGTTATGAGACGTTCATCCTTGTTGAGACAATTTCTTCGTTCTCGCCGTCTGGATTCAGCTCCGCCACTCAAGTTTTTCGTAGAGTCAGAGCCCGGACCTTGGACCAAACCATTTCGGTGCAGTCAAGAATGGTCCGCAATGTCGTGAGGTAATCGAAATGGTTACAGAGAAGTAAAGGGGGAGCACTTGTTGCTCCCCCTTATTTTTATAGAAGTTTAAGGCTTTCGATTGCAAGCGAAGTCTCTCCGTTTCTTACTGAAACTTTTCCTTTCACGAGGACACACGCGCCCGGGACAATCGCGTTCGCATGCTCTTTGAATAGTTTTGGGAAGACGACCGCCTCAATTGAGTCGGTCGTATCTTCGACGGTGATGAAAGCCATCTTCTCGCCGCTCTTGGTCAGGATCGATCGGACGATAGAAATGAGTACGGGTAGGATGATCAGCATTCCCGATTGCGGCTCTTGTTTAATTTTTGCTATTGAAAGTACGGCTTTCTTGGCAATCGCTTCATGGGCATCGAGCGGGTGTCCGCTAACATAGATGCCGAGCAATTCTTTTTCCCACGCAAGTTTATCAAGGAGCGAGATCGGTTTTCCTGCCGGGAGAGTCAGAGATGGTAGTGCAATGAGTGCACCGAAGAGGGAATCTTGTGGTGCAAGCGCGGTCGCCTCGCGATGGAAAGCAAGAAGAGACTCGATGTTCTCAAGCAGCGTTCCTCGCCCGCCCTCGGAAGGGCTCAAGGAATCGAGTGCTCCGCATTTGATAAGAGACTCCAGTGATTTGCGATTCAGATTTTTCGAACCGACGCGCGATAGGAATTCAGAAAGAGTTTTGAAGGGTCCGTGTTTTTTCCTCTCAGCAATAATTGCTTCTGAAATTCCGTCGCCGAAGTTCTTAATAGATGAAAGCCCGAAACGGATCGTATCCTTCTTCTCTCCAACGACGGTGAAGGCGCTGCCGCTCTCGTTCACATCCGGCGGTAAGACGGGGATATTCATACGCTTTGCCTCAGTGACAAATAGGGATATCTGTTCGGTGTCGCCTGAATCAGCTGTGAGGAGTGCGGCGAAATATTCGACCGGATAATTTGCTTTCATATAGGAGGTCTGATAGGCGACTTTCCCATAGCTCGCGGCATGTGCCTTGTTGAATCCGTACGCAGCAAAGGGCTCGATGAGTTCCCATAATATTTCAGCTTTTTCAGATGACAGTTTTCCAAACTCCACGAAGCCCTTCAAGAGCTTTTCTTTTTCCGCCTGCATGACCGCAGGAATTTTCTTGCCCATCGCCTTACGAAGAGAGTCTGCTTCGAGCCACGAATAGCCTGCAAGCTTGATCGCGGTGAGGAGCACGTCGTCCTGATAGACGAGGAGTCCATACGAGAAGTCGAGATAATCCTTCATGCGTGGATCCACGAAACGGATAAGTTTTGGATTCTGTTTTCGTTCAATATATTGGGGAATCGTTTCCATCGGCCCTGGGCGATAGAGCGCGACCATCGCATTGATGTCGTGGATAGTTGTCGGCCGGAGTTCTTTGAGCCAGCGGGTCATGCCGGAGCCGTTTAACTGAAAAGTGCCTTCTGTTTCTCCGCGCGCGAGCATTTGGAATGTTTTCAAATCATCGATAGGGACGTTTTCAATATCGACGACGACGTCGCGCGTCTCGCGAACGCGGATCACGGCATCGGCGAGGATGGCAAGGTTCTTGATACCAAGAAAGTCGAACTTCAGGAGTCCAACGCCGCCGTATTCATCAGTGATGGAATACATGTCGTACTGCGTAATCATCTTTCCGGTGCCTTTCGGATCCGGCTGGACGGGAGCCCATTCGACAAGCGGAGTCGGCGCGACCACCACTCCTGCTGCGTGGACGCCGACATGTCGCACGCAGCCCTCAATGCGTTTCGCGAGATCGATGATTTCGCGAGCGTCGTCGTCTTCGTCGTACAAGCTTTTTAAATCCGGTTCGAGCTCAAGCGCATGGTCGATAGTCATAGGGAAGCCCTGCGAGCCTATCGGAATGAGCTTCGCGATACGGTCGCCAGTGGTGTAGGAATGGCCGAGCGCGCGTGCTACGTCACGCACCGCAGCCCGCGCCATCATGGTGCCGAAGGTTCCGATCTGCGCGACATGATCCTCGCCATACTTTTGTTTCGTGTACGCGATCATGTCGTCGCGACGATCGTCAGCGATGTCCATGTCGATATCTGGTGCCTTCGGGCGTTCCGGGTTTAAGAATCGTTCGAAGGGCAGTTTGTAGAACAGGGGATTCACATTCGTGATGCCGACGAGATAGGCGACCAGACTTCCCGCTGCGGAGCCTCTCGTGGTCGTGAGAATGCCTGCGCTCTTGGCGAATGCGAGGAGGTCGGCCACAATGAGGTAATACACCGCAAAGCCTTTTCCAATGATGATTTTCAGTTCGTATTCGATGCGGTCGGTAACTTCTGCCGACTCTTCGAGTTTGCGCGTTTTTATACCAGCATATGCTTTCGCGCGTAACTCCTCGTCGTGGTTTTTAAAACCGGGTGATACTGGCACCGAAGGGAAGGTCCATTTCCCAAGATCAAAAGATATATGACATCGGTCCGCAATCTTGCGTGTATTGTCAACCGCTTCAGGAGTGTCCTTAAAAAGTTCAAGTGCGCGTTTTTCACTAATGAAAGAGAAATCTTCGTCCTCATTTCTTCCGCGCGAGCCTTGCTGAATGCGTCGCATGGTTTCGGTCGCTCCGCGATCGTCAGGGTTCAGGTAATAGACGTCGTGCTGGGCGACGAGCGGAGTATCGGTCGTCCGCGCAAGTTCGACGATTTTTTCCATGAGGGCTTCGTGCCCTTCGACATGCGGGTGGTGCGTAATTTCAAGAAAAACATTATTCGCACCGAAAATTTCTTTAAATTCTGCAAGTGCCGCCGCCGCTCCATTTGCGTCTCCTGCTCGCAGTAGTTGAGCGATGTCGCCTGCAAATGAGGGAATAATTGCGATTATTCCGCGGTGATGCGCACGCAATAATTCTTTATCCATGCGCGGACGCTCAAAAAAACCTTCCGTCCACGACTTCGTAACGAGTGCGAGGAGATTTTTGTAGCCCCCGTTGTTTTCTGCGAGGAGTACGATGCGCGAGCGTTTCGAGTCGATATTCTGGTCCCGGTCGTGACGGGATCGTGGCGCAAGGTAAGCGTCGACGCCGAGTATAGGTTTTATACCCGCGGCTGTCGCTGCTTTATAGAATTCAATTGCGCCATGCATGTTTCCGCCATCGGTAAGTGCAAGGGCGTCCATCCCTTCTTTCTTGGCTTTCTCGACCAGCTCATCTACTTTTGGCAATGCCTGGAGGAACGTGTAGTGGCTATGCGTATGGAGGTGTATGAAGCGACTTCTCATTCCTCTTAGAATACCAAACCTGAGATGGATACGTTACCCGAGGAGGGCCTGCTTGCTCTCCGAGAAATAATCGTGCTATCCACAACTTGTCGCTATAGCGACAAGTTGTGGATAGCTTACTCGGTAGAATGAGTAGATGGGAATAATGGAGAAAAGAGTACGAAGTGAAAGGCGTTGGGGCGCATTTCAGAAAGCGATGCTTGCCGCGGTCGTGATCGGAGGTGTCGTTGTTGTAGCGGCGGCGATACCGAATGCCGCCCGACTTCTCAAATATTTTCCAGGATATAAAAAAGGCGCGAAATTCAGCTCTCAGGCGAAGTCGGCTCTCGGGCGTCTTGCGGCGAAGGGACTCGTTGTCTTCAAAGAAGAAGATGGTAAACGATATGCGCGTATCACCGAGAAAGGTGAGCGCCTGCTCCAGATGGAAACAGAGCGTGCGGCAATGGCGAAGAAGAGAAAATGGGATCGGCGCTGGCGCGTGGTTGCGTTTGATATTCCGGAACGGCGTAAGAGTGTGCGTACAAGGCTTCGGCGTTTTATGGGCGAGTACGGATTTGTTCGCCTTCAAGACAGTGTGTGGATTTATCCGTACGATTGCGAAGACCTTATTGCGCTAGTGAAAGCGGATTTTCGAATCGGCGCCGATGTGCTGTATATGATTGTGGAACATCTTGAGCGCGATACACACTTGCGCGAACATTTCGCTCTTCCGATGATGGGGTCGTAGCTATTAAAGATTAGAGAAGGGTATCCAAGACTTGTCGCTATAGCGACAAGTCTTGGATAGGGAGTCTTTTGTTATGATTGGCGCATGAGATACATGCTCGGTGTTGATGAAGCCGGTCGGGGGCCTTTAGCCGGACCGGTCGCGGTCGGAGTGGTCGCCGTACCGGAGGGATTCGATGTGGCGTTGGAGTTTCCGGGCGTTGCGGATTCGAAAAAACTCTCGGAAAAGAAACGGGAGGAAATTTTCGAACGACTTGTGGTGTTATCGGGAGGGGGCGACCCTGGTACCACATCCTCGCTTCGCTCGGCTGGCTACGGGGCAGGCGTGCGTTTCGTTGTTGAATTTGAAAGTGCCGAGACGATTGATAAGGAAGGTATCGTACCGGCAGTGCGCCGCCCGCGGGCGCCCGGCGCGCACGCTCTTTCTACGGAAGCCGCGCATGTTCGGATAAAGATA
>CAYIMJ010000021.1:8209-12108 GCA_964364605.1 uncultured Candidatus Saccharibacteria bacterium
CTCGACGGCGCGCTTCGCGCGCCGCCTGAATACTCCCAAGAAACCATCATTCATGGCGATGCGCTCATACCTATCATTTCGCTCGCCTCTATCGCGGCAAAAGTCCTTCGCGACCGTCTTATGACTGAATTCTCTGCTCAGTATCCGGAGTACGGTTTCGAGAAACATAAAGGCTACGGCACTAAAGCGCATTACGACATGCTCGAAAAGTATGGTCCTTGCGCCATCCACCGCCACTCCTTCCTCTAGGAGGAAGCTTAAAAACGAGCGAAATACTTTCGCGTGAACACATGCACTTGATTTTTCTTATAATAAATGTACAGTGTTGTCTAGAAGCACTTTGCCACTTGCGGAGAGCTTCGCTCATGCCAATTTCGGCTCGGGCAACAACCACTGAAAGGAGTTCGTCATGGCCATACGGGTCGCAGGCGAATTGTACGAATCCATAACCGGTCAGCTTTTCGAGATCGGCAGGCAACTCCGGCAACCGAACGGATACCCGTTCGATCCCCAATTGCTGAAGGTCGCGCTTCAAAACGCGATCGAGGGGAACGTCGGCGACGTTCCGAAAAAGAAGCCAGAGAAGAAAGCCCCGTTCTTCTCTATTCTTGCGACGACCAACCTCGGCGCGATTGCGGGCAAGAAGACGAACGAGTGCTTTACCAACCGCCGCCGCTATGCGCGTCGCGACGGCGACCTCTGCAACGGGCTCCCCTGGGACCAGTCAAGCGCAGACGCCAGTGTCATCTCGACTCTCGCGGCGGTCTCGAAGGACTGGACGTTCGTGGAAGTCGCGTGTGCGCTTCCTGGAGTTGAGCAGACTACTGATATCGTTCAGCTCAGCCGTTCGCTCATCGCGTGCGGCTATACCATGACCCTTGCGCAAGCCGAGGAAATGGTGGAAGCTACCGAGCGCGATGAGAAGACTGGCATGCTTACCCACGGAGGAGGCAACTTCTTCTTCATAAAAACTACCGATCCGAAATATCGCGTCTCGGTTGGCTCCGTTGTTCGCGGTGCTCGCACTTGGTTCGCGTACGTCGATTGGCTCGTTCGCGTGACCTGCTGGTCCGCCGCCGACAATCGGCTCCTCGTCCGCAATTTGGACGCTTCGAAACTGGCGCTCTAGCCGTTTCGGCGTTCCCTGAATCTAGTCCTCGTTCGCGCGAAGCGCGAACGAGGACTTTCTTTTTTGCGTGTCGCGTGGTAACGTATTTCTCATGTCAATCCGAATGCGTCATACAAGAGGGCACACGAATAATCGCCGATCGCACCACGCGCTCGAGGGTACGAATGTGATCAAGGACAAAGAGAGCGGCAACCTCCGCCTCCCGCACCGCCTCGATGAGGCGACGGGCATGTATCGCGGCAAGCAGGTCGCAGCACCTCGTGCAGCACGCGTACATACATCGAAGGTCAAAGGTCCTTCGACTGCAGCTCCTGTTGAACACATTCACGAACACGCACATGCGGAACACGTGAATGCGGAAGCGAAAAGTTCAAAGGGAATTTCCGGCAAAGTCGCAACCGGTGGGCGCCCAAAGGCACGCAGCGGTTTCGGCGGCGGGGTCTAAGAGACCTCCAGATACGCGATGCCTCATCGTGCTGTCTAGTACACAGTTGTTACGGCCGCACTCTTGCTCCGTGAGATAGTGAATATAAAGTCGCATCTCTTTCTCAAGAGGTTTTTTTATTTTTACTAACGTTGTCGGATATACACCGAGTTTATCTCACGGGGCTTGTGCGGCCGTTTCAGTCTGATACTCTGATTGTAAGTTCTTTCCATGGCGAACCGACATTTAGCACGCTCCATCGTCCTCCAGACACTCTTCGAGTGGGATACGACTCACGCATCGGAGAAAGACGCTGCAACTATCCTCGCGCGTAACGTTACAGAATTCGGTGGTGACGATGTCGATCAGTCGTTCATGGATCGCCTCCTCACCGGCGTGCTCGCGAAGAAAGAAGACATCGATTTAGTTATCGGAAAGGCCGCACCCGAGTGGCCGCTTGAGCGCATCGCGCCGGTCGACCGTAATATTCTCCGCCTCGGCCTCTATGAACTCCTTTTTGCTGATCGTACGCAGGTGCCAGCGAAAGTCGCTATCAATGAAGCCATTGAACTCGCTAAAACTTTTAGTGGGGATTCTTCGGGGCGTTTTGTAAACGGTGTGTTAGGTGCCGTCTATAAGGAGCTTGGCGAACCAGGGAAAGACGAGCAGGGAGGGAAGAAGATGAAGCGCGAGGAATTGCCTCTGGAGAAAATGGGTGGAGCAATTGTCTATGCTGAACACAATGGGCAGTACTATCTCGCATTAGTGCACGACGTATTTGGTCGTTGGACGCTTTCAAAAGGCCACATCGAAGAGGATTTGTCGCCGGAAGTAGGTGTGACGCGCGTAATCAAAGAAGAGCTCGGCCTCGATGCGAAAGTAGGGAATCAAATCGGAGAAAATGAATACGTCGCTTCACATCCGGAGAAGGGTAAGGTACGCAAGCATGTCTGGTTCTTCCTCGCTTCAAGCGAGTTCGAGCCACTCGTCCTGAAGAAGAGTGGTGGGCTCGACGACGCGAAGTGGTTTCGCCTCCAGGACATCATTGATCTCAATTTTTATGACGACATGCTGCCGATCGTGACCGCTGCCGTGCAGAAATTACTGGATCGGGCTGGTGCTCGGGCGTAGGGAATTTGCGGCTTTTCTTTTCGTACTGCCTGCCGCATACTGTCTTTCATGCCTGATTTCTCTTCTTTTGCGGAGCAGCTTGGCCTCAAGTTCAATAACATCGACCTCCTTGTCGAAGCTTTGACGCACCGCTCGTACCTCAACGAGCATCGTGAATACGCGGGCAGCCACAATGAACGGCTTGAATTCCTCGGCGATGCGGTCCTTGAGCTCGCAGTAACCAGTTTTCTTTTCAAGAAATTTCCGGCGACGTCCGAAGGCGAGCTCACGAGCTATCGTGCAGCGTTGGTAAATACCGTATCGCTCGCAGAAAGTGCGCAGGCGCTCGGCGTGAATGATTTCCTCTTACTCTCAAAAGGCGAGTCGAAGGATACGGGCCGTGCGCGTGAAGTAATACGCGCGGATGCGCTCGAAGCTATCATCGGCGCGATCTACCTCGACTCGGGCTATGCCAGTGCCGAGGCATTTATCGCGAAAAATCTTTACCATAAAATCGACGAGGTCATTTCGAAGCGCTCCTATCAGGACGCGAAGAGTCGTTTTCAGGAAATCGCACAGGAAAAGAAAGGCGTTACGCCGAGCTACGAAACTCTGTCTGAAGTTGGTCCAGATCACAACAAGCGCTTCACTGTCGGTGTCTTTATCGCCACAGAAGAAATCGCTCGTGGAGAAGGGCAGAGCAAACAGGAAGCAGAACAATCCGCCGCTCAAGCGGCACTTGACAAAACTGGTTGGTAGGTGTACGACACACAAAGAGTTAAGTTAACTTTGAACCTTACATTACGGAGGCAGAAATGAGAAAGCCATGGGCAGCAGTTCTGGTAACGTTATTGATAGCAGCTTCTGTTGCGCTTACCATACATTTCAGTGCCCATCGTCCCAATATCGGCCAGACAGCTTTCTTGATGCTGCTGATTTCTGGCTTAGGTTGCCTTGGAATGGCGGGTTTTTCCTTCGCCCCTTCTTCCAGCATTCGGAACGGGGACGAAGTCGCACTGGCTGTTTTCTCGACCCTTACGGGAATAGCGGTCCTTAGTTTTCTTGCAGCGATCCTTGCAGTGTCGAGACTCTGGTCGAACATCGCCTCAAATTTCTTCTGATGATCTTTGCCGCACACAACGCCTTCCTTCGGGGAGGCGTTTTACTTTATCAAAACAACACTGCATAAGGCCACATACATATGGCACTCCTTAAGCACTAAGGAGCATGAGAATA
>CAYIMJ010000022.1:0-11991 GCA_964364605.1 uncultured Candidatus Saccharibacteria bacterium
CCGCTGATCAGGAGTCGCAGATCGAGATGGCATCCCCTCCAACCGGAAGCAACTATCTCTTCAACTTCCTCCGTATCCAGAACCCCGGCAGCCCAAGCTCATTCAGCGGACTCTACTGCGGCATCTTCGGAGACGGAAGGATTGTCGTCGGTGACTTCGTCTCCGGTGTCGGCCCTACCGGCCGTGCGCAAGCCACCTTTGCCGCGCCAGTCGCAGGAGACAAGCTCGGCTGCCAAGCGCAAGGCACCTCTCTCCGCGCCTACTACTACCATGGTGGAGTCTGGACCCTTGCAGCAAGCACGACTGCGAACGCATCAGGGCCAGGATATATGGGATTGGAGATTGCCGGCAATGCGCCTGAGATTGGTCTCACTAACTTCATCGGTGGGAATATAGGAGCAACTCCAACTCCAACTCCTACACCCACCCCAACTCCAACCCCAATACCTTCCACCAAATTCTTCCTTAACGATCGTGTACAGGCAACCGCACTTCTCAATGTCCGTGCCACCGCTTCAGCTACAGGATCCCTCCTCGGTACTCAATCTATAGGTGCTTTCGGAACCGTCATCGGGGGGCCGGTGAATGCCGATGGTCTCAATTGGTGGAACGTTAACTACGACGCTGGCGCAGACGGATGGTCGGTGGAAGACTATCTCCTGAAGGTGGTGCCGACACCTACGCCTACACCGACCCCGACCCCGACGCCACCTCCTGTGACCGGATTTCAGGAAACGGTAGTCGCTACAGGACTAAACATTCCTACGGCAACTGAATTCAGCCACGATGGAAGGCTCTTTGTCTCTGAAAAGCAAGGAACTTTGCGAATCATTAAAAACGGCGTTTTACTCCCCACACCCTTTGTAACTCTCACCGTCTCCCAAAACTTTGAACAAGGGCTTTCAGGGATTGCATTTGATCCAAATTTTGCCTCAAATCGTTACATCTACCTCTATTACACTAGAGCGCAAGCCCCGATAAAAAATAGAGTAAGCCGCTTTACAGCCAGTCTTGCTAATCCCGATGTTGTCGAGCCGGGAAGCGAAGTAGTACTTCTTGACGATATCCCTTCGGATTCCGGATATCATAATGGCGGTGCAATCCATTTCGGACTTGATGGGCATTTGTATATTGCTGTTGGCGACAGCGGGTCGACCCCTCAGAACGGTCAATCACTCTCAACTCTCGCCGGAAAGATTTTACGCATAGAGCCGGATGGAGCCATTCCTGTCGACAATCCTTTTGTCGGGGTTGTGGGAGCGCGCGGCGAGATTTGGGCATATGGTTTTCGCAACCCGTATACATTTGCCGTTGATCCTGTGGACGGGAGGATTTATATAAATGATGTTGGACAGAACACGTGGGAAGAGGTGGACCAGTTAGTGCGCGGCGGGAATTACGGCTGGCCGACGTGTGAAGGGCCTCAGAACACTGGCGTAGGGACCTGCACTAGCTCGAGTCTTATCTACCCAATTTATGCCTATAATCACACTATCGGACCGGCGATTACAGGAGGAACATTTTATCGGGGCACTAGTTTCCCAAATGCATTCTATGGGATGTATTTCTTCGGTGACTTCCAAGGGAACTGGATTAAATATCTGAACTCGAGCAATCAGGTCTTTGATTTTCGGATTGCAGATGGACCAGTTGATCTAAAAATAGGTCCTGATGGCTCGATGTATTACACATCAGTTTACTCTGGAGTTGTCTACAAGGTTAGCTATGTGTCGAGCAATTATGCTCCCGTTGCTTCCTTTACTGCAACACCTACGTTCGGCACAACACCACTCCTAGTCAGCTTTAATGCGGCAAGTAGTACCGACGCAGATGGGGATGCACTTACGTATTCGTGGAATTTTGGTGATTCGACAGCAACGTCGAGTGGAATGACTACTACACACACGTATGGAGCCAGTGGAGCGTTTACGGCTACGCTTACTGTAAATGATGGAAAGGGTGGCGTAAGTAACACTACGCGTGCAATTCAGGTTGGGAATCCTCCCGTCGCAGCAATCGCAGGCCCTCTGATGGGAACTCTCTATAACGCCGGGGATATCGTATCTTATAGTGGATCGGGAACAGATACTGAAGACGGGCCGCTTCCTGCAAGCGCGTATTCTTGGACAATTTCCTTTCATCATGACACGCATTCACATCCTTTCCTTGGTCCTATAACAGGCGTTACTAGCGGATCATTCCAGACTCTCACGACAGGAGAGACGTCCACGAACACATGGTATCGGATACAGTTGACGGTTACCGATTCCACAGGACTTACTCATACCGTTATACGAGATATCACGCCTCGCAAAGTCAGCCTGACACTCGCATCAAATATCCCTGGAATTCTGCTTTCGCTCGATGGGCAACCTCTGCTTTCGCCAATCACATTTGAAAGCGTAGTCGCCTTTCTGCGCTCAATCGTCGCTCCGACCTCTCAGTTCATAGGGGGATTAACCTACATATTTGATTCTTGGTCAGATGGTGGAGCAGGAACTCACCAAATTAGTACCCCATCAGCAAACACGACGTATACTGCAACCTATCTTCTTTCAACTCCAACCCCCCCTCCCACCCCGGTCCCGACCATATTCCCAACGAACCTCAGCGTCATCGACAACACCACACGAGCGAACGAAGCTCACTTGGGTATAAACCCAACGAGCACCGGCTATACCTATGAGCCAACCATAGCGTTCCAGCCAAGTGGTTATCCGATTATCCCTCTCACCAACAACCGTCTCGTCTACGGCGGCAGCGGGATGAACTCGTTCGCCCACATCAACTCGGTGGTGTTCGCCGCTGATCAGGAGTCGCAGATCGAGATGGCATCCCCTCCAACCGGAAGCAACTACCTCTTCAACTTCCTTCGTATTCAGAACCCTGGCAGCTCAAGCTCATTCAGTTCTGAATACTGCGGAATATTCGGTGACGGGAGAATCGTCGTTGGGGACTTCGTTGGTGGCGTTGGTCCCACTGGTCGTGCGCAAGCCACCTTCGCTCCACCAGTTGCGGGAGATAAACTCGGCTGTCAAGCGAAAGGTACAACCATATCCGCCTACTACTATCATGGAGGAGTATGGACTCTTGCTGTAAGTGCTATTGCAAATACTGCGGGTGCCGGATATATGGGATTGGAGATTGCTGGCAACGCGCCTGAAATCGGTCTCACTAACTTCATCGGTGGGAATATCGGCGGTTTCCAAACACCGACCCCCACGCCCACCCCAACCCCAACCCCAACTCCTACGCCCACACCAACACCTACTCCGACGCCAGTACCTTCTTGTATTCAGCAGATAATCAACAAGGCTAACCTAACGTCTGATGGTGGATTTGCATGGCGGAATAGCGGCACATTCGGTACTCCTGCTGACAATTCAAATTTCAACAGTCGTTCGCTCCTGCGTATGTTCGAAAATGGTATTGAAATCGGTCCAGCGCATTCATCTCACGCTGATATTCGAAATATCGGACTAGGGCGTTTCAGTCACTGGGCCAATATCGACGGCACTGGAGAGTCTATCCGTTTCTCGGCCGCCAATAATTCAAACGCGAAAACCAATACCAGTATTTACACCTATTGCGTGGGGACTACTTCAACTCCAACTCCTACACCTACGCCTACACCGACAGCAACCCCCACTCCGACCCCTACGCCCACGCCAGCATCTCTTTTTTCAGCATCATTCAACACAGATGCCGACTCCTTCGTATATGCGGATAATGTATTTCGGGGCGCGATACAATCCTCCTATGCTTCAGGGACATGGTTAGCATCGGGTGGATTTTCTGGGGGAGGATTACAGGTCCGGCTTGGCGGGGTAAATAATAATACGATCAACGGCATGTCGGGGGGGTGGGGCAGGAGCTTCACTCTCGCTTCTCCGGCGACCATCGTAATAAATTTCCGCTACAACCTTACGCAGTCGCCAAATTATGAATCTAATGAGCTGAGCCAAGCATTGGTATCTCTTGATAATCAATTGTATGGAACTTCACCGAATGATTATCTGGCGCAAGTTGCAGGAAATGGAAATGGGGGAGCGAACATCACGACCGGATGGAAAACTTTCACGGTGACTATTCCGAACGTTGCGGCTGGAAGCCATACTCTTCGTCTCGGCGGATATAATGATAAGAAAACCGCAAGCGACGAATATACCGATATTCTGATTGATGATATTGTCGTGACTCAGTAAGTTACAGAGGAAAACAAACCCTATTCGAATTCTCAGAAAGGCAGCGCCGAAGACTCCTGGTTCTCAGGTATGACCGAAACGGCGACCGAGCCGTCCGTAGATGAGTATCTGTGCACCGATTATTTTTTGGAAATCTGCTGCCAGAGCCAGATGCCTACGAGAACGAGGTCAACGAGCACAATAAGCCACGTTAGAAAACCGAAGCTGCCCACTCCGCCCATCATGCTCCCATATCCATAATTCATCATAATTTATTTGGTTATGTAGTATCTTTGTTACTTATGACCGCCTGAACGCATTCCACAGGAACGCGAACAGCCACACGGTAAGAACCGCCGCAATATTCCAGATGATGAGGCCTGTGACGAAGGTAGTTAACGTCATAACATTCTCTCCGACGCTCACGTTCGTCGCGTGAAGCGCGTATTGCATGAACCACTCCCGAATGCCGGGAACGAGCGCTACGCCGCCAAAACAGACTGCATATACGATACTCACCCATGCTGCAGCGACCCTGAGAAGATGTACGGTGTCTATCATACGTTTTCGTAATTAATACGGATGTATAATCTCGACCCTTGCATGCACAGTACCGTGGAATGAGACTTTACACAAATACCCTACGGGGGTATCATGGGGACAACATGGAAACTGGCATAAAGAAGAAAGCACTCCGACGTCTCAATCTTATTAAAGGTCAGCTGGGCGGGCTTATCAAAATGGTCGATGCTGAGCGATACTGCGTGGATATCATTATCCAAGTAAGCGCGGTCAAGGAGGCATTGTCGGGTGTGGAAGATTTAGTGCTCGAGAACCATCTCACCACCCACGTAGTCGAACAGATGAAATCAGGGAAGAATAAAAAGGCGGTCGCGGAAATTTTAAGAGTATATAAACTGGCGCAGAAGAAGAAATAATATGGCGCAAGAAAAAATAACCACGATGTACACCTGCCCCATGCATCCCGACGTGCTGCAGGACAAGCCGGACTCGTGCCCAAAGTGCGGTATGAAGCTTGTGAAGGCTGAGACCAGATCGGGACACCATGATCACTCGGGGCACACAATGGGTGATCCGTCAGAAATGGGGTTTTGGGAGAAATTCAAAATGAGCATGTCAATGACCATGGGTATGGATCATACCGGGCTTGCCGGTAGGGAAATGGCCAGACTCATGGAAATAGATATCAGGAATAAATTTTTTTTCTCACTTTTGCTCACACTACCGATTATTTTATACTCGCCTTTAGGAACTGAATTTCTAAAACTTAGTCTTCCGTCCCCACTACCGCTTCCGTGGCTTCTTTTCATTCTCACAACACCGGTATTCTTCTATTCCGGATGGATTTTCCTCTACTCAACATATGTCGCTCTCAAACACAAGACGCTCAACATGGCCGTGCTTATTGCCGTCGGCATTACGGCCGCCTACGGCTTCAGCATCCTTTTGACCTTAGTTGGCAGTGCAGATTCATATTACGAAGCGGCTGCCATGCTCATTACCTTTGTCCTCTTTGGCCACTGGATGGAAATGAAATCTCGGCGTGGAACAACTGACGCTCTTCAGGCTCTTTTCAACCTCGTACCGCCGCAGGCCAGAATCTTTAAAGACGGCAAGGAAATCCTTATTTCAACTAAAGATATCCAACTCGGAGACATTATTATCCTTAAACCAGGAGACAAGGTTCCCGTCGACGGTGAAATTATTGACGGAGAAACTTCCATCGATGAGTCGTTAGTCACTGGGGAATCGATCCCCACTACGAAAAAGGTCGGAGATCAGGTAATCGGAGGCTCCATAAATACTACCGGCTCGGTAAAATTCAAGGCGACAAAAATCGGCAAAAATACTGCTCTTGCCCACATTGTCCGCATGGTTGAGGAAGCGCAGAATTCAAAAGCGCCGGGACAAAGAATTGCTGACAGATTTGCGAAGTATTTGGTCATTACGGCGATTGGATCGGGTCTTGTCGTATTTATTATTTGGTATTTTATAGTCGGCTCGCCGATCCTTTTGGCGCTCTCTTTTGCTATCGCTACGGTTGTCATTGCCTGCCCGGATGCGCTCGGTCTCGCCACCCCGACTGCGGTAGCTGTCGGTACCGGTCTCGGAGCAAAATACAATATTCTTATAAAAGATGCGCCGACCCTCGAGCAAGTCTCAAAAATTCAAGCAATCGTACTAGACAAAACGGGTACCCTTACTGAAGGAAGGCCGCGAGTAACCAATATAGCGACTTCAGGCGGCTTTGATGCGGATGAGGCACTTCGTCTGGTCGGCGCGGCAGAAGCGAAATCCTCACACCCCTTGGCAGCCGCCGTGCTCAATGAACTTAACAAACGCGGTCTTACGTTACCCCAATCAGTTGATACGTTCGAAAATCTCTCCGGCCTAGGGGTGAAAGCTGTCGTAGAGGGCAGGCAAGTGCTCATCGGTACGGTGAAGCTCATGAGAGAAAATAACGTTGCTCTCGACGAATTGGGGCAGAAAATTAATGAATTTCTAGAGCGGGGAGAAACGATTATGATTCTTGCCGTTGATGGGGCTGTTAAAGCAGTTATTGGAGCGGCTGATCCGATAAAACCCAATGCGGTACAAACGGTAGAACGTCTAAAAAAACTAGGAATTGAAATCGCCATGATTACCGGCGATAACAAACTGACTGCAGAGAAAGTAGCGAGCCGTATCGGCATAGAAAGAGTGTTTGCAGAAGTGATGCCGGAAGATAAGGCGAGCTACGTCAAAAAGCTTCAGCAAGAAGGAAAGTTTACGGCAATGGTAGGAGACGGCGTTAACGATGCACCCGCGCTTGCGCAGGCGGATGTCGGCATTGCCATTGGTGCGGGCACGGATGTTGCGATTGAAACCGCGAAAGTCGTGTTGATGAAGTCCGATCCGTTAGACATATTGCGAGCCATCACCTTGAGTAAGGCAACGGTCCAAAAAATGAAACAAAATCTTTTCTGGGCCTCAATCTACAATGTACTTGCTATACCGGTCGCCGGCGGCATTCTGTACCCAAACTTCGGCATCATGCTTCGCCCTGAGTTCGCAGCGCTTCTTATGAGCGTTTCCTCGATCATTGTTGCGGTAAATGCAGTTTTACTTAAACGTGTCGAGAAGGATTTAATTATCCAATAAGAAACGTATCAATTACCAATCGACAGATTACTATGAACAAATCACTCACATTAGGAATTGCCGCATCGGTTATGCTGGGGGGTACTATAGTATACGTATCAAGCACGCCAGAAATTAATAATGGCACACAGATATCTATGGCTGGCCTTACTCCGGTTGCAGCGATTACTCACGGGCATGGTCTTGCCGTAGATGCGTTTGAAGCAAACAAGCTATATATAGCTACGCATCAGGGGTTACTTGTGTTGCTAGATGATAGGAATTTGTATCAAATTGGGAAATCCAAAGACGACTATATGGGTTTTTCCGCAGATCCTACGAAACCAAACACATTCTTTAGCAGCGGACACCCTTCATACGGAGGAAACATCGGATTCCAAAAATCAGAAGATGGGGGGCGCACATGGAGGAAAGTATCGAATGGCGTCGGCGGTCCTGTTGATTTTCATGCGATGGCAGTCAGTCCGGCAAATCCGGACTATCTCTATGGCTGGTATCAAGGGAACATACAGCGAAGTACGGACGGGGGAGTGAATTGGGAAATCGTGGGGGACAGCGTGCTCGCAGTTCAGCTCGTTGCTGATCCAAAAGACGTTACCACAATTTACGGTGCCTCATCTTCCGATCAGGGAGTCTTGGTTAGTCGGGATGGAGGCGTACGTTGGTCTGTGCTTTCCACAGATTTGGTGCCTGGTCAGGTTTCTGCTATCGCAGTTAGTCCGACGGGCGTCGATAGCATGCTCGTATTTTCTGAAAAATTGAGAGGACTCGCAAGAAGTACCGATAGGGGCATCACATGGAAGAAAGTCCCTGCATCTTTTGACGGTATGATATTGCACATTTCGTTTTCTCCAAAAGACCCATTAATTGTGTACGCCCTTACTCATACGAACTCGCTGTACAAGAGTGTTGATGGAGGGGAAATATGGAAAAAGATTCTACCAAATAACATATAATTTTTTATGAAAAATAAAACACTCATCGCAGGAACACTCATCGCAATTGTTGTCAGTCTGATCTTTCTGACCAATGACACGAGTCTCATCAATAAGCCACTTACAACAAATATCCAGGGTTTAGAAGATGCGCAGGCATCGCGCGTCGTGGAGCTTAAGAACGGGGATACGTATGATCTCACAGCAAGCATTGTCAGAAAAGTAATTTCCGGCAATGAAATAAAGATGCTCGCCTATAATGGTTCAATCCCCGGGCCCGTCATTAAAGTTCCCAAAGGAGCAGAAATCACCGTTAACTTCACAAACCGCACCGACGTACCGACGACAATCCACTCGCACGGGGTCCGTCTTGATAACGCGTTTGATGGAGTACCCGGTGTGACACAAAAGGAGGTCGGTATAGGCCAATCATTTAGTTACAAGCTCAAGTTTCCGGATGAGGGAGTCTATTGGTACCATCCGCACCTTCGAGAGGATTACGCGCAGGAATTAGGTCTCTACGGCAACTACATAGTGGTATCGGACAATCCGAACTACTGGTCTCCGGTGAACAAGGAAGTGCCGCTCATGGTCGACGACATCCTGATAGAAAACGGAAAACCGGCTCCGTACGGCTCGGTCGCAAACTACGCGCTCATGGGACGTTTCGGGAACGTGATGCTCGTGAACGGGGTGGACAATTACAGTCTGGATGTCGCGCAAGGGGAAGTGGCGCGCTTCTATATCACCAACACAGCAAACACTCGCGTATTTAATCTCGCCATCCCGGGCGCGAAGATAAAGCTCGTCGGTGGCGACAATGGGAAGTATGAACGTGAGACTTTTGTCGACAATGTGATTCTCGGTCCTTCGGAGCGCGCGGTCGTAGAGGTCCTCTTTGATTCTTCCGGCACCTATACGCTTCAGCACAAAACTCCAGCGAAAACTTACACCATGGGAACCATCCAAGTATCCGCCGAAAAAGCAGCAACCTCGTACACATCGAAATTTCTTACGCTAAGAACCAATCGCGATACTATCGCGAGCATTGATCCGTTCCGCCGGCACTTCGATAAGAGGGACGATAAGAGTATCGCTCTTACCGTCGATATGGGAAGCATGGGCATGGGCGGCGGCCACATGATGCCCGATGGCACCCGGATGGGCAATGGCGGAATGATGATGGGCGGGAACGACGGCGAAAAAATCGAATGGGAAGATTCGATGGCGATGATGAATACCATGTCTTTCGCCAATATCATTCAGTGGAAAATCGTTGATCAAGAAACCAAAAAAGAAAATGACAGTATCGATTGGAAATTTAAAGTCGGGGATGCGGTAAAGGTGAAAATCTATAACGATCCGAATTCCGCGCACCCCATGCAGCACCCTATCCACTTCCACGGCCAGCGTTTCCTCATTCTTTCAATCAATGGGGTGAAAAATACGAATATGGTCTGGAAGGACACGATGCTCGTTCAAAAAGGCGATGCGGTTGAAATCTTAGTCGTTATGGAAAATCCCGGTGTATGGATGGCGCACTGCCACATCGCCGAGCATCTTGAGAGCGGGATGATGTTTGACTTCATGGTCGAATAGGACAGAGATATGGTCTTGTTAGCAGAATACAGAGACTCGCCTTCATTCAGACAGGCATAGCGTGTAAACTTACAATGAATCGGCATGATACCCAACCATTCACCCTGGATACAGCAGCTGAAGCGTACGAGACCGGTCGTTCCGCTCGGCAAGGATGCACAGACCGATGTGGTCATCGTTGGCGGCGGCATCGCGGGCCTGACTACCGCCTTTTTCACTTTGCGCGATACGCACAAGACCGTCCTACTCCTGGAGGCGGATAAGATAGCTCACGGAGCGACGGGGCATAATGCGGGACAGATAACCAGTTATTTCGAGCGGCCGCTTTCCGAACTTGTGGAAGAATTTGGACTCGAGCTCGCGATTGGCGGCCAGCGGTCCATCGAATCCGGATGGACGCTTATCGACGAAATAATCGCCGCGGCGAATTTACGAACACCGCTTTACCGCTTTACCGGCTATGCTGGACTTTCCAGTTTTGAGCAGGTTCTCCAGCATCTGAAGAATAATCGGCATCGGGTTGACGGCGGACTCTCGGCCGAGACGATAGTCGTCGCCGAGGAATGGGAAGAGCGCAAAAACATTCCCGGCATCTATAAGGATCTTTACGGCATTGTGGCGCACAAGGACATACTGAGTCTCCTCGAGACGAATAATCAGGACTACATCGCGTCTCTTTCGTATCAGAAGGGCTGCATGAACAGCGCGCTTTTCACCGAAGAGGTAATCGGATACCTCATTGCCACGTACAAGGACAGGTTTTCTTTCTACGAAGGTAGTCCTGTGAAGACGGTTCGGCTCATAGGGAACGGTGGAGTGCTGCAGGTCCTTGAGTATAGTGTCGAAGCGGAGCGCGTCGTGCTTTGCACCAATGGGTTCGAACGATTTTCTATCATTAACGAAGCCGGACCCGAGATTGATACGACGTTTCACCATACGGTCGCCGGTCGCATCGGCTACATGTCCGGCTATATCGAACCTATCAGCAATCCTCCAACCGCCATCAGCTACTTCCCAAAAGTGCACGAACACAGCGCCGATTCGACCGGCGAAACCTACTTTTATCTCACCCGCCGTCCGCACGAGCACGAAGGGAAGGGCGTCCACAACCTAGTCTGTGCGGGCGGACCGGAGACAGTGCTTCCGAACGGTGCCACGTATTCCCGGCACCATGACGCTTCCGAGGATATGCGGATACTACTCGATGATTTTCTGAGTAATAATTATGATAAACACCCCGATGGGGAAATTGAATATGCGTTTTGTTGGCACGGACTTATGGGTTATACACCGAACGGCATACGGCGTGTTGGTCCCGAGCCCTGCAACCCAGTGCTTCTTTACAATCTCGGTTGCAACGGTGTTGGCATTCTGCCGTCGGTATTCGGCGGGAAAAGAATCTCGGAATTTCTACAAGGTAAAGAGATTCCACCCTCCATATTTGACCCGCATGATCAAAGGCCCTAGTTTCCCCGCGTCATGATTGTCGAAAAGAATGGTACGAGACGGACGACAATGAAGCATGTTCTTGTTTTGCTCGTGGTGATTTTTGGAATCACAATCAGCACCATCACATTCTTTCCATATAAGACAGAACGAGCGTCACTGGTAACCGGGGAGTTCGGCGGAGTGTCCTTAAACATTGAGTATGCGACAACGAGTGCGTCTCGGGAGAGAGGGCTGGGCGGTCGAAAAAGCATGCCGAGTAACTACAGCATGCTTTTTGTATTCCAGAGGAGCGATACATACGGCTTTTGGATGAAGGATACGCTCGTCCCGCTTGATATCTTCTGGCTGGACGATAAAGGACAAGTTGTTTCGATTGCTCGGGATGTAGCCACCTCAAGTTATCCTAATGTCTTTTACCCGACTGCACCGGCACGCTATGTCCTTGAGACATCCGCTGGTTTTGCAAGGGAGCATTCTGTTGCAACGGGAACTCCGCTCCTGTTGAAAAATTTTCCAGGCGTTTCAGAATAACTCTATCCACAGGGTGTTTTTTGCGTCGACAGGAGTAAACTTGGGCATAAGAAACGAGTTTTATTATTTATAGATTACCCATCGTCCCATCATGGCCAAAACCGCGAAAGCTCCCGTCCGTACGAAAGCAC
>CAYIMJ010000023.1:0-11769 GCA_964364605.1 uncultured Candidatus Saccharibacteria bacterium
CCGACCCGAAGAACCTTGCGGCGGTAGAACATGCCGCGCATACCCTTTTCGGCATTACACCCCGCCGCATCAAGCAGAAGAATTGGTGGCACACCTACCTGTCCTCTCCTTATCACCTGACACACGGCAAGCCGCATCCGATTACCGCTTGGTACCGAACGCTCGGCATCGCGCCCGTACGTTCTTATGAAAAGCGGATTCCACAAGCAGTTTTCGCCTCCGATTCAATATCTATCCAGCTCTTCCTCCATCATCTTTGGGCAACCGACGGGAACATTTCGTGGAAGAGGCTCCCCGGACGCTCGCCGTCTGCCGCGATTTATTATGCGAGCACGAGCCGCGGCCTCGCTGAAGACGTACAGCATCTCCTGCTTCGCCTCGGCATCTGGAGCTCGATACGGGAGAGTGTGAAAAAAGGCTATCGTCCTTGCTATCAGGTGCAGGTGCAAAGCGCGCCCGTACAAGCACGCTTTCTCTCGCTCGTCGGCTCCTATGGCGCACGAGGCGATATCGTCGCCGAGCTCGCGCAAGCACTCGAAAAGATCGCTCCCATCCCGAACACGGATACTCTTCCGCCGGAGGTCTGGGAAATGGTCGGCTCTGCAAAGGATGCGCTTGGTATGAGCTGGCGGGATGTCGCGCATGATTTGCAGACGGCGTATAACGGCTCGGCACTCACGGCCACAGGGGTATCGCGCGCACGGCTTGCAAAGGTCGCGAAGGCGCTGAAGAGCGATGGTCTTATGCACCTCGCTGAATCCGACGTGTATTGGGACGAAATCACTTCTATCACGCCACTTGGCATTGAAGAGGTCTACGACGCAACAGTGCCCGGCACGCACAATTTTGTTGCCGGAGACCTCATCGTGCATAACTCCATCGAACAAGACGCCGACGTTGTGATGTTCATCCATCGCGAAGACAAACGTAACCCGGATAGTGATCGACCGGGTATCGCCGAAATCCTGATTGAGAAACATCGCAATGGTCCAACAGGTTCGACAGAGCTCTATTTCGATGAGAAGCGTGCATCGTTCCTTCCGGTCGACACCGCAGGATACGGCAATCTTGCTTCGGAATTCAAATAATTTGCAGACGGCGCATTCTCCATGGATCATATTGACGAACTTGCCCACGCTCTCTCACGTCTTCCTGGTATAGGCCCTAGGCAGGGGAAACGTTTCGTGTACTATCTCCTTGCCGCTCCTGCAGCCGAGCGCGCAAAACTTGCGGAACTCATCGCATCATTAGGAAAAGATGTCCTCCAATGTCCTGAATGTCTGCGTTTTTATAATGGTTCTACCGCGACGATGTGTAATTATTGTTCTGACACGAAACGCGACGACACACTCCTGATGTTGATCGAGAAAGATCAAGATCTCTCCGCGATTGAACGTGCTGGTACCTATCGAGGCCGCTATTTTGTGCTTGGCGGCGTGCTGACTCTCACCGGTAAAGGTGCCATTCGCGAGAAGGAATTAATCCGCATGGTTGAAAAACGCTTAAAAAATAATTTGAAAGAGATAGTTCTCGCCCTCTCTGCGACCAGTGAGGGTGAGCACACTGCTGACCATATCCGTGAACTCCTTGCGCCCTATCGCGACATGGTAAAAACGTCAGTCCTCGGCCGCGGTCTCTCTACTGGGAGCGAGCTCGAATACTCCGACGCCGAAACCCTTCGCGCCGCCCTCACGAACCGTAAAGAAACTTAGACCTTAGTTTAATCCGCTTGCTGGAGCAGTTTTAACTATAGTGGTGAAAAGAATATCTCCGCTTTTTCCACAAGCTGTTTTTCGGAAAGAATGCCAATGAATACATCGCGTAAAATTCCCTTTTCATCTAGAAAATAGGTGATCGGAAGATTCCGGGCTTGATATGCTTCTGTAATCGCTCCAGATTCATCAAGTAAAACTTCAATCTCATACCCTCCTCGGCTGATAAAATTAGCCACGACACTCCTATCTTCTTGGCTGGAAATCGCAACGACGTTAAACAGGTTGCGAGAATCTTTCCTCAAATAATCGTCAAATATTTTTATCTGATCAGCCGCGGCTGGATTCCATGTCGTCCAAAAGGATACTACTGTGGGTGCGCCAAAAAAATCAGAAGATTTTATTTTATTGCCCGCTAAATCCGGAAGTTCGAAATACGGCGTCGGTTTCTTCACATCTGTACCGCTGACAGTTTCCAATGGTTCAACCAAAGCAGGTTCCTGTATAACTTCGCGTACGAAAAATCCACCCAATAGGTTGAGTGCCACCACTCCGACAATCAAAATCGCTAAAATGGTAGTAGTGGTTTTCATACTAAAACGATATTCGTTCTAAAACATCCTCCAGAAATCCGCGGAAGCCAGTTCGCGGTTCAAGCGGAAAGTCAAAATCAATAAAACGGAAGTTTAAAATTTCAAAATCAGAAATCCTCAATCTTTGGTAACCTGTCTTTTCAACCAAAATCTGGTACGTGCCAGCAGGAAGAAAGAGAGCGTACTCGCCTTTTTCATCCGCATAGATTGGATTTTCGGCGCCATAAGCGGAGGTCCATACTGAAAGCGACTGAGTTTCTTCATTACGGGAAAATACGGATATTTTTGCGTCAGCAGTAGTCTTGCCTCGCGAGGCAATCATAGTGTTACCAATTGTTTTGTTTCTAGTTGTATTTTCCAAAACATCTTCCGCCGATATTGTTATAGTAGATGTCCCTATCCTGTCTGACGAGATGTCTGCCTCCCAAAGCCCCGTTGATTTGTTTTTTAGAAGGTCCGTTGTGTGCTCGTCGAAAAGAATGGACGCTTTTTGCGTATCGCGTTCCAAAGAAACAATAAAGCGGAATACTGTCGACTCCGGCACCGTAAAAACGTCATTGTCAGGCAAAATGGGAATGTCGCTATAGGAGAGGGTAAAACTGCCTATTCTTGGTGGAGTTGAATCAACAACGATTTTCTCAAATATCGGCTTTGAAATATTACCAGCGGCATCAATCGCCCGTATGCCAAAATCGTACGATCCATCTTCTAATTCAAACGGGTGGCGGATGACAAAAGAAGCTTTCTTTTGCAGATAACCCTCGGCTATAAGCGCCTTAAACCACGACTTTCCGTCAAGGCTGTACTCCACAAACTTGATTCCTGAAAGATTGTCCGCCGCCGAACCGGAAAAGAGCAGTTTGATCTTACTCACTAAAAGAGGACCGGTTACATCAAAGCTTATGGTTGGTAAGACATTGTCAACAAAAATTTCTTCAACAGCCGCTATCTCTGTCAATCCGTCATTTGCAATAACTTGTAATTCATATGCGCCTTCTTTGAATTTTGAAAAATCAAGCTTATATGAGTCGACGGTTACATTTGACTCCAAGGAAGTCCAATTTTTATCTCCCTTGCGACGGTAAGAAATTTGAAAGATGAGCGTGTCATCGTCTGCGTCTGACGCCCGCCATTTGACTTCTTTCATCCCTTGTAAGAAATCTCCCTTCTGAGATGTTACAAAAGAAAGTGCGGGGGCGCTGTTTGACAGTATCAATCCCTCCATCTTGGAAAGATTCCCTGCAGCATCAGAGCTCGAGAGCACGTATCTGTTTATTCCGTGACTTAAAAAAGTGGTGTTCTTGAAGACAAAATTTCCCTTGTTATCCGCAGAAGTAGCATGGATCCGATTATTAACCGCTAATTCTAAATCGGCACCCGCCTCAGCTTTGCCTGAAACGTCGATCTGAATTCCTCCCAATTTCGTATCGGTATCATGACTCGCATTCAAAGTTTCATTCAATGAGGGAGAATCTATGCTAGAAACGATCGGGGGAAGCGTATCAATGATGAATGTCTGGAAAGTCCTAAACACATTGCCACTATCGTCTTTAGCTTCAACAAATACGATGTGTTTACCGTCGATAAACGGCTCTTGGAATGCTAATAGGAATTTTTCAAAAGAGGAATTAAATTTCCCATCGACGGCTTGCGCATGCATCCATGTTTCTTTTTCCAAAGAGTACCTCAAAGAAACGATCGTATTTTTTGAAATCCGCATCTCTCCCTTCATGGTCGGTTGAATGGTATCAAATATGTAATTCTTCGGTGCATTCGTAATTGAAAACGAATTGTTATTTTTGAAAACAAGTTTTTCTGACACAATGTCTGACGCTATTGTCCCGTCATTGGCGGTCAGCTTAATAAGATAGTCGGTACCGTCAAAAAATTCGCTAGTATTCAATTTATATTGGTTTGTCAAAAGACCTTTTGCGATAAAATCCCAATTCTTCCCGCCGCTCGTTGAATACCAAAGGGAGAAAACCAATTCGTCGTTATTCGCGTCATAAGATTTCCACTCGAGAGGTACCACGTCAGAAACCGTGCCGCCGGGGCGCTTCGTCCACGAAATGTCAGGCGGACTGTTCAATGTTACCTCAAGGATCCTGGGATCGCTTTCGATGCCATTCTTATCGATACTTGAAAAACTCAATGTATTATGGCCAAAATTTGACGAGCTTAACATGATGTTCTTAAAAGAGAAATCGCCGTTTTCGTTCGGCGTAACTGTAAACGTATCTTTTTTATTGAAAATAAAAGTGACTTCCAACGCCGATGGCGCAGATCCTAAAATATCAATCTTTTGTTCGCTGAACGATTCATTATGTATGATATTTTTAATAGTCGGAGGGGGTGGTCCCAAACGACTGACCAGAAAGGTCTCGCCGGAGGTGATCTTCCCTCCGGCATTGCCAGCCGCATCCCTACCTTTAATGGAAACAACAGCGGTTCCCAAATGTCCTTTTAAAACAGTGTAGATTGCTGAAAACTTTTTTCCAAAACCGTCTACGATAAGCGTCTGAGGCTCGCCGCCTGACTGGGTAATCTGGATCAGTGGAGTCTCTGCCAGATTTTCAGAAGAGATTATCGTTAAATGTAACTTGTCTTTTTCTTTGATCAATTCAGCACCAATTGAAATTTCAAATAGCGGTGAGGTGTTATCAATACCGAAAGTGCTAGAAATGTCTTCACTTGCTTTATTTTCATTATCTATCGCTATTACTTTCAACTTATAGTTTGTGCCGTCGGGAAAATTGTTCGTATCAAAGGAATACTCTCCTTTGTTGGATTCATTTTTAACCAACTCCTTCCAAATGACCCCACCGTCATTTGAAAGATACAGGCTTATCGGGAAATCCTTCAGTCCGAAAGGCGCACGATCGGAATCGGCAGCGGAATATGCTATGTCTTTTTTACCAGACCAGATTTTCCCTGATGGGAAACTGGTAAAAGAAACAGATGGCGCTTTGTTTTGAAATGAAGGAGAGACATATACTCTTATGGGCGCGGCCTCTGCCACTGTGAAAATTGGTTGTAGCCAGCCATCCAAAGGTTCTCCGTTCGGCTGATTGCCATTAAAAATGCATTTTGTGCCGCCACCGCCCGCATATTGTGAAAACTCAACGCCGATACTGTATACATCCTGTCCCGGCGGCAAACTAAAAGTGGTTGAATATATTCCGGTCTCTATCATTTCACTCGTTGGGACCGCTACGGGCGTTATGACATTAAAATCTTGCTCATTAAACCAGTATGTAAACGCCATCTCTGCGGGTATAAAACTCGTTTCGCAAAGACCCTCGGTATCGTAATCTTTTTCAGCAAAATCTTGTATGTTAAAAGTTGCAGTTATTGGATTGGGTATTTGTGTGCCCGTCGGCGAAATAGATGTCGAGTACATACCTGCAAAAACAGGATGGGGAGCTACCATACACAATAGTAAGACGTACACCCACGATTCTCTACTCCAATAGAGGACATTCTTCCATCGGAAGATAGACATGGGTCAATAATACCTTATACTGATGGCTGTATGAAATATAACGCACTGATCTTGGCAGCAGCGGTTGTCGTAACCGGAATATTAATTTCAGGCGCGGTCATATATTCTTCAAACAGAACAGCAGTATCTGAAAAAGAAGCGTCTGACCCCGCCTCAGCACAAGGCGACCGACCAACTCCATCTGTCGATAATGTGAGACCGGTTTTGACAAACCGGGATCATATTCTCGGGAATCCTGATGCGCCTATCAAGATAGTCGAGTATTCGGATACCGAGTGTTCATTTTGTAAACAGTTTCATGCGGTCTTGCACCAGACAGTTGCCGAATATGACGGACAAGTTGCGTGGGTGTATCGCAACTTCCCTCTCCATCAAATTCACCCGAAAGCGATACCGGAGGCTGAAGCGATGGAGTGCGCGGCTGAACTCGGGGGGAATGACGCGTTTTGGGCGTATCTCGATCGTATTTTTGAAATTACGCCATCAAATAATGGCCTTGACCTGGCTTTGCTTCCGGAAATTGCCGGATATATCGGTCTCGATAAAGAAGCCTTTCAGAAATGCTTCGATGAAAGAAGGCATGCGGAGCGTGTTGCCGACGACTATAATAATGCCGTAGCATCGGGCGCGCGAGCGACACCTTACAGCATTATCATTACTGAAGATGGCGAAAAAAAATCGCTTAGCGGTTCTCTACCCTACTCTTCAGTCAAGTCGGTTTTGGATACCCTTCTTAAATAAATAAGTCAGTTGAGTATACGGAGCAAGAGTAAGCTCTGTTGTCATACAGGCGACTCTGCCTTTTATCCGCCCGCTTCTCGATCGACTTGTTCGAGACGCGCAAGGATGTCATCCTCCATTTTCTTCAAATGCTTCTTGAGCATTTCCAAGACGACGTCTTCCTCCTCCGTCAATTGTCGCTGTTGCTTCGTCTTATGAAGCAGTACTGCGAGCGAATGAAGATCGTCCATAATGCGCTCGAAGTCATACTGTACGCTGCGCTCCGAACGAGTAGTAAACTGCTTCAGCCAATGGCGCAGGCGCGCGAGTCGATACCATAGGACCATCGCCACGGCGATGAGGAATGCGATGACGGCGATAATCACAAATAGGAACAAGAGATACCCGAATATGGTATTCCCCCATTTGGCGAGCGGCGTACTCGACACCACAAATGTGCGCGACTCGGTTGAAGGACTTATCGCCCCCATAGTATTCTTTGTCACTGCCGTGAATGAATACGCTCCCGGAGTCAGGCGTTTGGTCCATGCGAACGAGAATTCTCCTGATGCGTCTGCAATCGCCGATGCGCTGTCTGTATCACCGCTTGGATTCTTAATGGTTATCACCACGCTCGCGTTCGGATACGTCGTACCGAAAACTGTAAATGGTTCACCTTCCGAAACCTGTTTGCTGTAGTCGGTGATGGTCGGAGGATCGAGCGCTACGACGGTAAGCGATATGGACTCGGTCGTACTATTCCCTGCGCGATCATACGCCTTCACTACGACTGTCTGTCGACCATCTTTCCCAACAGGAAGCACATAGGCACCCTTTGTCGCTTCAGCCGGCTGCACCGTCACCGGATTAGCATCACCGACTGACACTGTGTACCGGTCGATGCCCGAAGCAGTGTCGATTGTCTCAAAAGAGATGATTGCCCTCGGATCATCGGAGTCGCTTTCGTGGACTACGTATATTGGGAATGGCTTCGGCGGTATTGTATCTATCTGAAACCGCATATGAGCACTGGCACCCAAGCCGCTTGCATTTGCAAATTGTGCATGGAAATAATACACACCATCGCCGACAGCGGAGAGCTGCTTATGATCAATAGCGCCATAAGACACGCTTGGCGAGGAGACGGCGCGCGTATCATACAAAAGCCGTACCGACGTCACGCCCGATGGTACGCTCCAAGTAAACAGCGGGTTGGTATTGTTGTACCAAACATTTGAATCAGGATGGGTTGGAGAGGAAATTTTCGGAGCTTGCGGGGTTCCCAAAGCAGGCGTTGTTTGAACCGGTTTTTCTTCGGAAATTAGATTGAACTGGGCTTGCGACTTTGTTTTCAAAATGTCCGTACCATACCCATCGTTTGCTCTCACGGCTGCAGAAGAAAAAACTAGTGAAGCAAGGCCGGGATTGCGGACCCTGAAGGTAACATTCAGGAGTTTTCCTGCACTTCCATTAAACCCGGGAGTCGGGATACCGCCATTAAAAGAGATCGTTCCTGCGCTGTTGGAGAAAGCCGGCTCTTCAACCCACAAGGAGAAGATGGAGCTGGATTTGGTTACTGAAATAATCTCTAGAAGTGACGACGGAAAGTTTATAACTGCATCGGCATTATTTACTGATACACCCCCTGTATTGACCAACACGCTCGCATTGAGGATATTACCGACCGTAAAATCTCCCGAGGAAGGACTGAAATACATCGTAGCCGCACTCGCAGTCTGAGCGGTCAAAATGAAAAAACAAAACGCAAAGACGGCATGCAAGATAGTACTGCGTGTATGTGAATCTTTAATGTTCATTTCAATTTTTGATATCTCACTCTCAATCTAAGAAATATCGTTATTGCCAGTACTACCGATACTAGCATCGCTACCCAGAACAGTGCCGTCGTGGACAACGGTGCGGATGGAACAGGCATACGCTCAAGGGTCGTCACGCTTTCATTTCCAGCACTATCAATCGATTTTATCTGTACGGTTTCTCCAAGAGCCTGATCCTGCAAGACATACGGGCTAACCGCTCGAACAAAAGAACGACTACCCTCTTTGATCTCGTAATACGCAACTCCCGTCTGCTCATCAGTGGCGAAAAAACTTACGAAATATTTATTATTGAAAAATTGCGGATCCTTTGAGAGTATCGCCTCAATAAATTTCGGCGGCGTAGTATCTGCTCCCAGGAAATCTTTCCACTCATCCTTGGGGGATCCTTGCGCTGGTCTCTCCGCTATATGCAGAGTGATTGGATGTGTTTGCGGGCGTATGCTCGTTCCGTTACCATCGCTAAGCAGTAACGAAAATCCGCTCTCAAAAAACAGTGCGGTCTCCCCTTCCTGCTTCGCGCGAAAAATCGCTTTTAATATAAGCCCGTCCTTGTGTTGGAAACCGTCCGGAATTCCTCCGACAAAATTCACGCGACCTGTGGTATTTGAGAAAGACGGCCCATGTGCCCATAAACTGAACGCCGATCCTCCAACACTCAATTCTTTGACTTCCAACGCATCTGTATCGAATAAAAATGCGCCGTCCGCGACATTTATCAGCTCATCCGGACTTGAAATCCTCGCTTCAAGAACGAAAATATCATTAGGGTGTATATCTCCAGTGTATGGCGCGAAGTACACTTCGGCCGCACGGGCCTCGGGTGCAGTCAGAGGGAAAAATGAGAGTATGAAAACTATCGATAAAAAATAAAAGTTTTTAGTGTTGCTCATATATTACGCAATCTCTCTCCTTCCGCCGGAGAAATTGTACCATGCATATCTCATCGCTACCGAAGAACCGGTTCCGACATCAACCTTTAGTGATACTTTCAACGTTCCCCACTGGAAGAGCAGTATCGAGAAGTCGACTGAATTTACTTGGGTATCTACATTGATGTCAACGCATGCATTCCCAAACGGCGGATTCGTCTTCCAGTAGAACAAGAGTATCGAGAAGTCGACTGAATTTACTTTGCCGTCATGATTGAAGTCGGCTCCAGTGCATACTCCAGCCGGCGCCGCCACTTGTGGAGGCACATACGGCGTTCCGCCTCCTCCACCTCCTCCACCTCCATCGGAAGGTGGCGGAGGTGGAGGCGTGCCTGATGTTGCAGTAAATTGTTGGATGGCGACTGAACTCTCGGTGCCGAAATGAACGACTACTTTATAATAGTACGTACCCGGAGTGCTCGCTGTAAGAGTGAGATCAGTTATGAAATCTTCCCCTACATTTATGAATTTCGCTGCCATTGAGTATGCAGTGTCATCTCCTCCGCCGCATGGATTGGACAAAGAAGAAACGATGCAGTATTCATACTGATATTCATAGCTCGTGGTGCCTTCGTTTGTTATCGTGACATTTGCGGTAATGGTTGGGACCGTCGTGTCGGTGATTCCGTTGATAAGAACTTGCGCCGGCGAACCTACTACTTCCCAGAAGTCGCTCTGCTTTATCACCTTACCGGTTTCTACGGTGCTGGAAATTTCTGATTCCCAGGTTCCGTTTTCTGCTGTACCGGCCACAGCATATACGTATTCATAAATACCTCTCTCCAGTCTCGTCATGACTCCAGCGGTGACGACTAGATTCCTTGACGGGTCATAGATATTCACGGTTGGAGTAGCAATCGGATCAGTCGGCATGCTGTCATAATTGAATATCCATACTCTAGTTCTGTAGCTATCGCCCGCCGCGACTCTGCCGACATCGGAGACAATCACCGTCCAGTCTTTGCTCTCGACATTGAATGCGAGATTTTCATGAGCTTCATTGTCTTCATAGAAAGCGTCCACTTTGACCCTGTACGTACCGGTGGCCGCAGTGGCGCTTAAGGTCGTTGACGCCGAGAAGAATCCCGCGGCAAGTTGTGTGGAGGATGCACTGTAGATGAGAGAGTTTAATGAATCGTAGATGTACACATCTACATCCGCATTTGCTGGAGTTCCTGTGGCTCCAAATACAGTTGAAAATACGGAAACGCGGTCGCCGACCCGATACAGGCTACCGACGGTTGATCCGATAGTAAGCGAGGGCGATGTTTCTGCAATCACTTGGAAGGCAAGATTCTGCTGTACGGTATTGCCAAGATACGAGGAATTTATTTTTATGCCGTATGTCCCGACCGGCGAGGTTGTGGCGAGTGTGGTGGTCGCTTTGAAGAATCCGGTGGAGAGCTGGGTTGAGGTGCCGTTGTAGATGAGAGTACCGGATGGATTATAAATATACACATCCACATTCGCGGTTACTGGAGTGCCTTCAGCTCCGAATGAAGTCGTATAAACGACGACTTCATCGCCAGGATAATAGAGTGTTCCTGTATTATTCGTCACGTTCAAGCTGGCGTAATTGCTGCTTACCGTAAATGCAAGTACTGTATGCGCTTCGTTTCCTCCGTAGAAAGCGTCAATCTTGATCCGGTACGTTCCGGACGGTGATGTGGTGGCAAGCGTGGTGGTCGCTTTGAAGAAGCCGGTGGAAAGTTCGGTGGAAGAGGCGCTGTAGATAAGGACGTCGGATGGGTTGTAGACATAGACATTCACGATGGCGGTGACCGGAGTTCCTGTTGCACTTACTGTATTGGAGAAGATCGCTACCTCATCGCCAGGAGCATATACACTTCCTGTGTTGCCGAATAGATTGAGGGTCAGACTCTCGACAGCCTCCTCCACAGTAAAGGCAACCGTGTCATGCGCTTCGGCGCCATTGTACGTAGCGTCAATCTTGGCGCTATAGGTTCCAAGCGGTGCATTTCCGGCCAAGGCGAAGCTGTATTCCAGGAATCCGGTTATGGTCGGCGTGGAAGAACCGCTTGAGACAAGAGTGTTGCTTGGGTCATAGACGTACACATCCACCGCGGCAGTGACCGGCGTGCCGCTCGCGCTCATGGCGGTCGAGAATATCTTCACCGTATTGCCGGGATTGTATGTGCTCCCCACCGTATTGGTGATATTGAGCGGAGGATTGTTCACTACGAAGGCTAGATTTCCGTGTGCTTGGTTGCCGTTGTAGGAAGCGTCTATCTTCACGCTATAGGTGCCAGACGGTGAGGTGGTGGCAAGTGTGGTGGTCGCTTTGAAGAATCCGGTGGAGAGGAGCGTAGAGGTGCCGCTATAGATGAGCGTGTTCGATGGGTTGTAGATGTAGACGTCTATGGTGGCGTTGACCGGACTGCCGGTGCCATCGACTGCAGTTGAAAATACGGACACTTCGCTTCCGACGTCGTAGGCGGTGCCGGCGTTGTT
>CAYIMJ010000024.1:0-11047 GCA_964364605.1 uncultured Candidatus Saccharibacteria bacterium
CGTTAGACCCGAAGACATTACCCGCGGAGTGCCAAAGTGGGTGGCCTCATACAGCTGCTTGCAAAGGTTCTTTCGCGGAGTATGCTTTCGACCGGAAGCTCTTTTAAGAACGAGAAGCTAATTTTGCCCAAAAACTCTCAATAGATAAGGAGGTCGACATGGAATATGCGCTCGATATAAAACGTACGATTGGCCACGTTCACTCAGACCCGCTTTTCGAAGCATTAAATCCGGAAGGAAAGGAATTTCTGGATGTGCGGTGGCTCCCTCCAGCTTTGAATCCATTCGGACGGTACAATATCAGGATTGGGGCGGTGGTCTTGAAACGCTTTCCGCATATCAAGACAGTGGCTACGGTGCAGATGATGCTCGAAGATTTCGGGAACGGACTTTATGAAGGGAAGCATACTATTGTAGTCCCCTCAAGCGGCAATACTGCTCAGGCGGTCGCACGTGTCTACCCAGCTTTCGGTTTTAAGAAACTCAAGGTGGTGATGTCCACCGATGTTCCGGACAGCAAGGTCGGCATTCTCAAGGCATACGGTATCGTCGACATCTATCTGGTGAGCGATGTTACTGGTACGGCACGTAAAGAGGCTCAAGAGGATGGTTACTACTTGCTCGATCAATACAGTCATATGGGCAATCTACGGGCCCATATGATGTACACCGGGCCGGAGATAGTAAGAGTGCTTGGCGACAATATCGCCATCATCGCAATTGCTCTCGGATCAGGCGGAACTGCCGCTGGTGTCGGACGTTTTCTCGAACACGCACGTCCGGAGGCGATGGTACTGGGCGTTCGTCCGATACTTGGAGAGCAAGTTCCAGGCACGCGCGACGAAGCGATGATGAAAAAGGTGGTCACTCTTCCATGGAGACCTGTCGTTCCTGTGATTGCTGAAGTGACGCGCAAGAACGCTTTCATCAGTATGAAGAAGTTGGGCTATGCAGTCGATCCTCAGCCGGGCCCCTCAGGAGGTCTTGCGTTCGAAGGTCTCATACAGCACTTAAGAAGACTCACTGAACAAGAACTCGGAAATCTTCGTGGGAAAACCGTCGGTTTCCTCTGTCCAGACGATGGTCGTTTCTATCCGGAACGGACGACAGGCGAACTTGATCCCGCCCAAGGTTTGCCACAGGGCTTTCCAACGATCTAAAATAACCCCCGGCTGCATATGGATGCAGTCGGGGTTCTCTTTTTATATATTACGCACGGGGCTTAAATGCGGCACGAAGCGCATTTACGATGACTGCTACGTCAATCCCTTCCTGCAAAATCGCACCTTGCACGGGCGGGATGAAACCAAATGCGGCAAAAAGCATGCCGACGGTTGAAAGACCGATACCGGTATAGACGCTCTGGCTTGCTATATGTACTGAGCGTTTTGCAAGAGCGAAAAGTTCCTGTATGTGGGCGACGTCGTGTCCAAGAATGGCGACGTCTGCCGCCTCGATAGATGCGCTATTCTCAGTGCCAGAGAAAACAATGCCGACGTCGGCTCGTGCGAGCGCTGGCGCATCGTTTAACCCGTCGCCCACCATTGCGACGATTTCTCCGCGCCCTCTCGCTTCGTCCACAATGCGGTATTTTTCCTCCGGTGTGCAGTCGGCGCATATCTCAAGTGAGAGTCCGGCAAATATCGTTTCGGCATTTTCCTTCCGATCGCCGGTAAGCACCGCGACTTTGAATCCTGCATGTTTGAGACTCATCAGAAACTTTTTTGCATCGTCTTTGAGAATGTCAGCGAAATGGAACGTCGCAAGGTCATTCCCATCTTCGGTCAAGAGAAGGGAAATGCCTCCTTCGTGGTGATGCTCCGCTGGCATGTCCTCGCCAGGACGCCGATGCGGCGCTTGCTTGAGAGAGATGAAGTGACCGTCGACTCTCCCGTCGATGCCGTCTCCGAGTATCTCCTTCACATCGTATGCGGGAGCTGGGGTGAAATTATGTTTTTTTGCAGCAGTAATAATCGCCCGCGCGAGCGGATGGATGGAATGGAACTCAAGTGCAGCTGCGAGCGAGAGTGCCTGAGTCTCGGTTATTTTCTTGTCTAGAAGCGTAATACCCGTGAGTTCTGGCGCACCAAGAGTGAGGGTGCCGGTCTTATCAAAGAATATTGTCGTGACGCGTGCGATCGTTTCGAGCGCTGTCGGCGTCTTTACGATGATGTTCCGGCCCGCCGCACGAGAGAGGCCTCCGATGAAAGCAATCGGTGCAGCGATGATGAGCGGGCACGGAGTCGCGATGACTAGTATTGCAAGTACGCGAGTAATGTCTCCCGTAAGAAGGTATGCTCCGCCTGAAATAGCAAGTGTGAGAAGGGTGAAAGGGAGATTTGCGGCGGTGGTCAGACGGACGAAAGGGGACTGGTCCCGTTCCGCATTCTTCACGAGGTCGATGATCTTTGCATAGGTCGAGGTTTCAAGCGTTCCAGAGACGGTAAGTTCAAATGCTTCTCCTGCGTTGACGCTCCCGCTCTTTACGACCGCCCCCTCGTTAATCGTTTCAGGTAATGGTTCCCCGGTCAGATTCGCGAGATTCAAGACTGCTTGGGTTGAGGAGAGAATGCCATCAAGCGGGACGAGCTCGCCGCCACGTACAACAATGACTGCTCCTGTCGTGACAAGGGTAAGTGGTATTTCTTCGATCTTTCCCTCAGGATTTTTTACGAGAGCGGTCTTTGGAATGCGGGCCAAGAGGGCTGCAAGGGATGCCTCGGCGCGACGCGAAGCATAGGTCTCAAGCGCTTCTCCACCGGTATACATGAGTGCGATGACAGCACCCGCGAGATATTCGTGGGTAAGAGCGGCAAGGGTCATTGCGAGGAAGGCGATGTAGTCAAGCGATCCGCTGCCGGCACGGATCTTCTGGAAGGCAACAATGCCTATCTCAAGGATACCGATGACGATAGCGATCAAGTAGAGACCAGGGAGGGTACTAAAAAATGCCCCTATAAGGAGGAGTGCGATTGTACCGGGGCGTATGAGAATTTTGGCGTCAAAATAGGCCATAAATCGTAAGTTTTTACATGGTACCATGACAAATAGGACCTATTGACATAATATTGTCAATGTGCTAGTATACGCATAACGAGGTAGCTTATAGCTATTTCGGTAACTAAATCCAATGACCATATTAGGAGCCCTTATGGGCTTTTTTCTTTTGTCTGGCGGTATGACGGCATCACCCACCTATGTGGAGGCGCCGAAAATGCCCCAATTACCTGGCTATGCGGTAACTCTTACCGCATATAACGCCGTACCCGAACAGACCGACAGCGACCCATTTGAGACCGCCTCAGGCGCGTACTCGAATCCGGAGGTTGTCGCCGCCCGTTCGCAGGATCTTGCTGGTGAACTGCCATTCGGCACCATCATTGAGATCGACGGTACGGAAGCTTCGAAGAAGAACTGTGGTTATGACATCGTTGCCCCTATCATCGGGTACCGCGTTATCGCCGATACCATGAATGTGCGCTATACCGACCGCATCGACATCCTCTTCAGTACCGAATCAAATTATGCGTGGAAGAATGGCAGCATGAAGAATGCTGGCATGATACTCGGTATCTGTACGGGCGTTACTGTTCGCGTTGTCGGACATGTGGCCATAAACCACATTCCGAAGACGCAAGCTGAACTCGCAAAGATTGTTACCGGTCAGGATAGCGGACTTGCTCTCAAGTAATACATACGTACCGTAAAGAGAACCGCGACGCGAAAGCGTCGCGGTTCTTTTTACGCTATTCTTATATGCATGAATCCCGTTAGAAATCACGGACACAAAGTCTGTCATGTGCTGGAGGTCGACTTTATAAAGTTTAATCATTTAGGCACCACGACCGTATGCATTCGGTCCGTGTCCTATTTCTAACGGGATGAAGCGCCTTACTCGCATAGCATCTAGGCTCACACGGGAGGAATATGAGATGCTCTCGCTCCTTACTACGCCAATCAAAATCCAAGATTTTCTGGATTCTCTTCCGATGAATTGGGAGAAGAAAGGAGACACGCATATGTCTCCGCAGCGAGTGTTGCGCGAGAAGAAGGCTCATTGTATTGAGGGTGCGATGCTTGCTGCTCTTGCACTCTGGGTGCACGGAGAGGCGCCTCTCATCATGAATGTTTCGGCGCTGCTTCGGAAAGGGGACGTAGATCATGTTGTCGCTCTCTACAAGCGCGGCGGCTACTGGGGCGCTATCAGCAAAACGAATCACTCCACCATCCGCTTCCGCGACCCGATTTACCGTACGCCGCGCGAGCTCGCCCTCTCCTACTTTCATGAATGGTTCTTCAATACGACTGGTGAAAAGACTCTCGAATGTTATTCGAAGCCGCTTGATTTGCGGCGTTTTAGTACTGATTGGGTCACCTCAGAAAAAGAATTATGGAACATCGCTGATGCGCTCAGTGTCCTTCCGCACTACCAGCTTGTGCCGAAAGGGAACCGGCGTTATGTGCGCAAAGCCGATGCTATGGAGATTAAGGCCGGCAAGCTTATCGAGTGGTCAAAATCCGATCCTCGAACCTAAACTTTTGAGAGACGCTCCAGGATCATTTCCCAGGAATGAACCCGGTCAATAGCTGGATGTAGCTGTTCTTGATTCCAGGGAGCATCGAGAAGTAATACTTTGGTTTCCGTAATTGCCACATCGTGAGCATGAAATAAAGAATCTTCGACAAGATACTCGGCACGAATTTGGTTACAGACGTCAGCTTTTGAAAGAGTCTGCGAGTGGTCGAACTGGCCCGTAAAGTAGGCCTGACGGTAGAAACCTGGGAAAATTGCTCGTCGAGTCACGCAAGCGTAAGATCCCGAACGTTTTCAGGACGAGAGGTTACTATGCTGATCTCGTTTCTGACCCATGACTATGCAACAGGGGCTTTACGAATAATGAAGAAAGGCGTCATTTCGCTATCCTGACCAGCTGGGTTGTCGTGCAAAAGTTCTTGGATGAACTTCTCAGTGATTGCACGGGTTGATTTTCCAAGTGAGAAGGCTCCGCGATAGTTTGCATCGACAATGACTGTCTCGGCGCCGAATTTGTCGCGGATCTCGCGAGCCACTTCGTTCGGTCGCAGGGGTGCTTTCTTTGCGTATTCGGTGTATGGCTCAAGTGTCCATGACATGGGGCAGTCGATTGACTTGGCTAGTTTGCCGACAAGGTAATAAAAGGCACCACTGATGCCGAAAGGGCGTGTGAGCGCGGAGACAAATGCTGCGAAAAGAACGCGAGGATACCCGGCCTCCTCTATGAGAAGTTGCATTGCTGGTGCCGTGCCGTGTCCGAGACCTCGAAATTGGGGAGTCCCCGCATAATTGCGCACCTTACTTGAAAGAAATCGTGCAAGCCAAGATGTTTTCACTTCGTCACGGCGGACAATACGGCCCTGTGTGATGCAGACGATTTTCTCGCTCACGAAGATGATATCGCCGGGGGCTAAATGTGGCGCAACATATTCTTCGAGGAGCTTGAGAAGGTTATCCTCTTTCTGTATGAGGCGGGTTTTTATTGGGAGGCGTAAGTACCTGGTTCCTCCTGCGACCGCATCGGGATCTTTCCCTTTATTCGGTGCGAGGGAATCCTGCATGATGGCCTCAGTATACAATGGACCTGTTTCGCCCGGTAGAGTATCATTCATGGTATATGAAAGGATATCTGATCAATATTGAACAAACAACGAAAGAGAATACGGACTATCGTCGCGTCCTCTATACTGCGAAGCATAGCCAACTCGTGCTGATGAATCTTGCTCCAGGCGAAGAGGTGGGCGAGGAAGTGCATCACCTGGATCAATTTATTCGGTTTGAAGAAGGAGAGGGAAAGGCGATTCTTGATGGTGTCGAACACAACGTAAAGGCTGACGATGCGCTCGTGATACCAGAAGGCGTACGTCATAATGTCGTCAATACGGGGGAAGGTCATCTGAAACTGTATACAGTCTATTCACCTCCAGAGCACAAAGACGGAACGATAGAGAAGACGAAGATGGATGAGCACGAAGAGCATTTTGATGGCGTAACCACGGAGAGTTAGAAGGTCTGCATATGGGAAAGAAAAAACCGGAATATCCGGAGGGAGTAGCTGTGAAGCGTTCAAGTGCTGGATTGGGACTGTTTGCGGCACGCCCTTTCAAGAAGGGGGAGCGAATTATCGAATACGTCGGTCGGACAATATCGAATGCCGAGGCGTATACGAGTCGCAGCAAGTATCTTTTTGAGGTGAATAAGCGAAGGACAATCGACGGCACCGTGCGCACGAATATCGCGCGGTATATCAATCATTCTTGCAGTCCTAATTGTGAGCCGGAGATAGAGCGCGGGAGAATCTTTATCGACGCACGCAAGAAGATAGTAGCTGGAGAAGAACTTACCTATGATTATGGCGAGGAATATTTTGATGAACACATAAAGCCGTACGGTTGTCGCTGTGCAAAGGTTCATTAATTAAATAAAAGAAAACGTCCCGCTAAAGCGGGACGTTTTCTGATTCAGCAGATTTAGATCTTGCTGACGTTGAGGGCGTTCGGGCCTTTTGGGCTGTCGCCAATCTCAAACGAGACCTTATCTCCTTCCTGGAGCTCGTCGAACGAAATGTTCTTGAGCTCATTGGAATGGAAGAAAAGATCCTTCGAACCGTCCGGTGCACCGGCAACTTTGATGAAGCCGAAGCCCTTCTCGTTCTTCTTGATGACTGTTCCTTCTTTCATACTGATGATAGATAGATTATGTGACTAAGGTATCAAATCAGTAGCCGAAGATAGAAGCTCGATCCCACTTCTTTGGATCCAGCTCTGGTTGACATGTACAAGGTAGCAGACCTGTGGCTTGCTGTCAACATGCCTCTGGTATAACTAAACTATCTGGTATGCTTTCCCCATAGTAACACCGACATGGAAACACAATCACGAGACCCTTTTTCGCTTCAGGATTTGTTCGGGCAGGAAAGGATATATTCGCTTATTACGGGGCTTTTGTTGCTTGGTGGCGCCTATGTGCTCGAGCACTTCGCTAACCTCTATGAGCTTGAGTACTCACTGCGCCCGACATATAACCATGTGGGGGATATCGTTCTCGATAATCTTCCGGTAATCAATTTGAATTCAGTCGTGATTGAGGGTGCGCTCCTTAGTATCGTTCTCGGGACATTGTTTGTCATTTTCTGGAGACCTCGCTACGTCCTCTTTACGCTCAAGGCGATAGCGCTGTTTATTGCGATACGTGCTTTTTTCATCTCGCTTACCCATGTGGGTATTTATCCAGGCACGGTACACCCAGGTCCTGGTTTATTTGCCGGTATCTATTCCTACCTTAATCTCCAGATGGGATTCTTCTTTTCAGGGCATACCGGCATGACATTCCTCATGGGGCTCATTTTTTGGAAAGAATTTCCTACTCGAGTCGTATTTTTATCGTTGTCGTTCGTCTTTGCCGTGGCAGTTCTGTTCGCGCATGTACACTATTCAATTGATGTCTTTGCAGCGCCGTTCATGACCTATGGCATATTTGAAGTTGCTCGTTATTTCTTCCCGCGCGATTACGAACTGATAAACTCCGCACCTAAGGCGTTTGATAGAGCCGATTAGATCAGATGTGTTTTTGCTAGTACCATCGCCACATCTTCCACGCCGGCGTCAGGAATGATGGCACCATCAATGTCGACGGTAGGGGTCTTGCTTCGGCCGCTTTTTTCCTCAATCTCCTTTTTATATTCCAGATCCATAGTTATATTTCTTTCCTCAAAAGGAATATTCCGCGCCTTTAAGTAATCCATAACCCTGGTTGACCAGGCACAGCCAGTTTTTGTGTACACGATGATGCTCATGGACGCCCTATATTATGTTGAAAATGTTCCACGAGGTGCAAGGGTATTTCGGGACTGTATTCTTTCGGTAACTCCAATTCCTACGAGAATCCATAGACATCCGAGGATGTAGCCAGCAAGCACATCGCTCGGGAAGTGCACGCCTAAATATAATCTGCTAAAGCCGACACTAACTATGATCGCTATGGCCGCAGCGAGTACGGTTAGTTTTTTTGCAGGGAAAAGCGTACAGAGGAGGTACGCCACAAATCCGTAGAAAGCCATGGCTGCAGTAGCATGCCCGCTCGGAAATGAAAAAGAAGTCTCAATCAGGGAAGGAATGAGACCGCTTGGGCGCATTCGCTCTATGAGTATCTTCATCACATAACCGGTAGAGGCAGCGCCAATGAGAGTAACGGCAAGTCCCGCTATCTGCGCTCTATATGTTTTTGAGTACAGCAGAAAAGCCCCCACAATACCTGCCATCCCTATAACGATAAGCGTATTTCCAAAGAGGGTCACCCAATTAAATAGGGTTAAGAGAAAAGGAGTGCGGACACTGAAGAGTAGATTCTCAACCCACTGGTCAGTCAAGACTACGAAGCTGTGAGGTGTCATCACTTCCGCAGTAATGAACATAAGAAGCAGAAAGAACCCGCTCCAGACAGATATGCGCGATATACCTGGAAGTCGGCTTCGCTCTACCATACGTGAGGTACAAAAATGATACTACCGATAGCAGCGGCTCCTAGGGAAGTCAGGAGAACGGCAGCAGCAGAAAGATCTTTTATTCTAGCAATATGAGGATCATGTGATGGCTGGAATTTATCACAAAGTTCTTCGAGCGCTGTGTTAAATGCCTCGGTGGCGAGTACCAAGCTGATAACCAGAATTACTATAACGAATTCCATCGGGGAAATCTGAAGCATCCATCCGAGAGTAAGTGTCAGTACTGCGAAAAGTACTTGAACCTTGAAATTTATCCCTTTCGTCCACGCTAGTTTAAGCCCGGTAAACGCATAGCGGAATCCATTTTTAAACTTATGGAACATAGCTAGATTATACAATAACTATTGCTTCTGACGACGATGCCAGAGCGGGAGTGTGAGGAGGGAACCGAGAAGACTGAGCGTCAGATCCCCCATCGTGTCGATGTTGTTTGGTTGAGCAAGAAGGTTCACGTGGATCTTAAGGGTAAGCGAAGGCTCACTCGTGATGTCGAATAGGAAAACATCGTGAAGGAATTCGACGATTTCCCATCCGACGGCGGCGAGTGCCACAAGAGAAACCAAGATAAGCGCCGATTTCCGATAGTCCGTACTCAAAATCGAGTAGTGGGGAAATCTTTCGCACAGCCAGACGATAACCCATACTGCCGCGACCCCGAACAGGAAGTGCTCGAGAGCGTCGTAGCCGGAGAATCCGTCATAGCATCCCATGTACGGACTGCAATCCGAGTTCATTGTTTCGCTGAAAAACTCTCCGTACGAAGTCATTATGGAGAACACAATCATCGGGACGAGAGTTACGATGCCTGAGCGTGAATGCATAGTATCGATGAATTGCATATCAGTGGGCATATACACGTTCACGTTCTTGATAACTTCTCGCGACGACGAGCCCTATCACCGTGCCGATGATTGCTCCGGCGACAACATCCGAAAACCAATGAATGGTTATCGATACCCCGAGACCCATATACGCTGCATAGAGTAGTGTAGGCACGATGACTTCTTTGCGTCGCGGATAGAGTGCGATGAGCGCTGCAGCCATCGCGAATGCTACGGTCACATGTGAGGAAGGCCACCCCCAGAATATACCGTGTTTAAGAAATCCGAAGTTAAACACTCTGCTTATGTCGACAGTTGAGAGATGAGTAAGAAATTCCGGCTGCAACCGTCCCGTAAATGCCTTGTAGGAAGATGAAATCAGCCACCCCGCGATGGCTGCGTGGCCGAGGGTGGTTCCAGTGTTTTTTAGAACAAAAGATTTTCGCAGTTCTCCGAACATATAAAGACCTACCGGTAGAATAATCGGTACAAAAAATCCAAGGATTGCGGAAGGAAGCAATACTGAAAAAATCCATGCAGCGCGAGTAGATTCGAAGTACCACCAATCAAAACCGGAGGTAACCAGGATATATGTCAGAGCTATCGCGAGAAGGTGCCAGAGGAAGTTTATTCCCTTAAAACTCCGTAGGATATTGTCGGGGAGCTTGTAACTGAAATCTCTCAGCATGCGGCTATTCTACCTCATGTTCGCGTCTAAATCCTATCTAGGAGAGTACTCACGCATGAGCTATACTGCCGTTCATGAATATCGAGGAACGGATGGTGCGTAATATTGATCGAAAAAGGGAACATTCCACATTCGAACTTTCTCCAGAAATGGCTCGGGCATACGAAAAAACAAGACGTATATTTTCCGATTCAGAGTTTTCTTTGCACGAAATCGATTTTATTCGTGCCCATGGTCAGGAAAATGTCGCAGCGGATATGTCTATCGTGGAGAGGATGGAAGCTGATTTTAAGACTCGCGATACACCAGAAAAAGAGAAGCTCAAGCGTATGGCGGATATTTCTGAAGCAATGATACTTACCCAAGCAAAGTCGGGCAAGTGGTTTGGTGATGTCTCGATTTTCAAGACATCGGCATATGACGATTATATAAACGGGACGGATATGATCCTTGAATGGTTTACGCCAGAGGAAGGTTCGCGCGTTCTCGCGCTTGCGGTCGACGTAACATTTGCTGTTGAAAGCATCGAGAAAAAACTAACGGCTATAAAGATAGGAATAGATAACGATGAACTCGGGTCCCTTAAATATTTTAGGGATAAGCGCGGAAATTTTGTGGGCATACGGAATAATGTCCCTCGAATTGTCGTTGGTGTGAGTGAACCAGTCATCGAAGAGCTTGCTGATTTGTGGGTGCACGAAGAACATAAAGCGCTTGACGAACATCCTATTCAAATTTTGTTTTTGGATGAGATGGTGGCGCAGCTACAGTTTATGCGCAAATACGCCCTTAAAAAAGGAAAGACTGCCGCAGTCGATGCGTATGATCAGGTGCTGCAAATTCTGGTGCCTATCCGAGAAAAGAAACTTAACCTGCGCAAAAGAACTCTACTCAGAGATGGGGTGGCTACCGAGATAGTAATTGACGCGGAAAAAGTTTTTCGTCCCTGACCGACCTTGTGTAGGGGGGTGCGTTATTTCAATGCAGCATCAATCGCTTTG
>CAYIMJ010000025.1:0-10561 GCA_964364605.1 uncultured Candidatus Saccharibacteria bacterium
CAACAAGCTATCGCCGCTTCAGTTCATGGTATCGTTAGACCCGAAGACATTACCCATGGAGTGCCAAAGTGGGTGGCCTCATACAAGAATTTGACATAATGCTGATTTATATATATACTTGCACCTGGACTGAATGTTCTTGGCGAATCTCGCCGCCCCGCATTTCGCGGGATTACACAACCTAGTAGGGAGGAGAAATCATGGGAATCGGGTGGACACCGCTCGCACTGTTTACGAGCGACAAGCAAAGTTATGTACCCTTCATGAGCGACGCCCATATGGGCGTTTGGGTAATGCTTTTCGCGGTCGTTGGAATTGGGGCCTTGTACGGCTTCCAGATCCACAAGTATGGAGGCTGGAAACCGTTACGGTTTCGACTATCACTCCGCGCCTTCGTATTCGTCTTCTACTTCGGGGCGTTGATGCCAGTGTCTTCACAACTTCTTGTGGGGCCATATGCATACTTTGGCTACGCCACGAATACGATAGTTCTCGGGATGGCGTCTGCAGCAATCGCAACACTCGTGTGCGTTATTCTGTTCCGATTGCTCGAAATCTCGCACGATGTTCTAAGTAAGATTCTCAAAATTTCACGGAATGTCCTGAGCGAAATTCTTAACGTGGGCGTAGAGCGGCTCTATGGTTTTTTGGACGGATATCGCCGCAAAAAAATTGCTGCCAAAGGGGGACTGTCATTGTGTCCTCCTGCTGAAAAAATGAAAGATGCGGGCTAAATCGAGTCGACGGGCGTGGAGTACTCTGTACTCCACGCCCTTTCTTTTTAATGATAGTCTCAGTGCATGGAACGCTCTCTCACGATCCCTCTTGCGATTGCTTTCGGCGGCATTATCATCGCCGGAGCAGTATATGTTTCAATGCCCAAGCTCACTGCACCCGAGACAAGCAGACCGGAACTCGTGCGCCCGGTATCGACAAGCGACCACATCCTCGGAAACCCGGCGGCACCCGTGATGATCGTCGAATACTCCGACTTCGAGTGTGCCTACTGCAAAGACTTCAACGAAACCCTCCATCAGATCATCGCGAACGAAGGCGCGAGCGGGAACGTCGCATGGGTATACCGGGAATTCCCCCTAACCGAACTTCACCCAAACGCACTCTCCCATGCGCGCGCCGCTGAGTGCGCAGCGCAAACCGCAGGCAATGACGCATTCTGGAGATTCGTAAATGCCCTCTACAAGAATCAGCCCGTCAATTCTCTACAGTATGGAACACTCGCTTCGGGAGTAGGAATCTCAAATAATGATTTTGCCACCTGCTTCGCGAGCGCAGCAACGACAATCGACGCACGCATCATGGCGGACCGTCAGAATGCGCTCGATATGGGCGCCGATGGGACACCGTATTCGATTATCCTTGTCGCTGGTAAACCACCCGTCGTCATGAATGGCGCATACCCATATGCGGTAGTACAACAACTCGTTGATGAGGCACTACAGAACACTAGGTGATTACCTTGCGAGAAGAAAACCAACAAGGTCGCAATAATCACAGGATTCAGGATCGCAAAGAGCAGTAAACGCAGAGCCATCAGCAATCGCCTGAGCCGCCTCGATAAGTTCTACCTCTAGATCTGCGACTTCTGCGTCTGTAATCATAAAACGCCGGATGACGCACTTCCCTTTCTCATTTGGTTCGACGAAATGCAGGGCACCGTCACGCATCTTGAAACGACCATCCTTATCGAGCAGGAGCTTGTAGAACACCAGCTGGCGATAGTAGCCGCCATCGCTTGATTTCGTAAGGCCTTTAATCTCATTCTCGCTCCGCGCCTTGCCCGTTTTGTAATCAATGACCTCAGCGGTGCCTCCCGCATCGGGACGTCCGAAGGGACGGACCTCTTTTATATCAAGTCGGTCAAGCTTCCCTGATAGCGGAACTTCGCCAACACCGGGAACCGTAAGCGATACGGTTATAGCAAATTCCGATTCATGCGCATTTTTCATGCTGGCACCCTCTTGCTCAAGATACGCAGTCAGGGCTGCTTCGCCAGTTTTCATGAGTTCTTTTCGATCAAGAGGTGAGAGCGGCAGACGGGTGAGCTCTCTATAAAAAGCTTCAGTCGCATCATCTACCGACGCTTCTCCCTTTTTTACCTTGTCGGCATAGACTTTTAATCCTGCATGAATGGCGGTGCCGAACAGCATCGGGATCGCAGGAGCGTCTGGCAGCCGAAGCAGTGTGCGGAAATAGTATTGCCACGGAGAATCCACGTAATTATTAAAGCCCGTCGGCGAAAAACCGCGATTGAGCAATCTCTCTTTCAGAAAAACAGGATCCAATATGGTACGTACCCCATACGGAGAGGAGTTCGGAGATAGTGCTGGGAAACTCACTGACGTTACATGCGAAGAGATATCGGTAAGGAATCTGAGCGGCGTTTGTGCGCGATCCTCTTCAGTCACTCCCGACCTCGTGATCAGGACGCCATCCTTTGCTCGAGTAAGCGCGACATAAAGAAGTCGACGTACGTCGTGCTCGTCGTCTTCCTTTTCAAGCAACAGAGAAAATTCATCTGTCTTCCCGCCGAGCCACCGTTCGTCGGTCGCATGCGCGATGATGACATACGGAAACTCAAGCCCTTTTGCGCCATGCACGGTCATGACCCGAACACCTGCATGCTTAGTACGAGCACGCTTCACGCGGAGCTCATGCTTCTCAATGAGTGCGAGGCGCCGCATGAGATCATGCGCGGTCGCACTGGGGTCCTCACGCGAAACGAGCGCCGCTTCGTCCATAAAGCCCTGGTAGGCCTCATACGCGTCTTCGCTCTCCCCGAGAGCAAGTATCCCGGCAACAAATCCGCTCTCACTGGCCAGTCGCGTGAGCCATGAGACCAGCGGCGTCGCGGACATTTCTCCAGAAAGCTTCGTCAGGCATCGTACCCACGAACGCATCTCGTTCGAGCCTCTTTCTTCAAGGATTTTCATGAGCGACTTCCCTTCGCGTGCGAGCGCAAGTAGCCGCATACGCTCCTGGAGCGTGCCCGGTATTCCCGACATAAAAAGAGCCCTCGCCAAAGGCGCATCCTGGTTCATATCAGCAAGCGATTGAATGAGTGCAATGAAAAGCTTCACTGCCGGATGTGCCAGAGCGTTTATTTCTGCGCTCGCGTGATCTTCTGGAATTCCAGCACTGCGCAGTGACTCAGCAAGCGTCAATACGTCTGCATTTTTTTTCGTCAGAATAGCAATGTCCTCATACTGCACGCCCCTCGCATGGAGTTTTTCGATATACGCATGAATGGCTTCGCGCTCTTCTCTTGGTGTATCACAGACAACTTCTTCTATCGTTCCTCCTTTCCCACGAACAGCCTGTAATACCGGGCGAAACGCGGCATCAGACGTGGGTGCAGGAGCGATCAGATCGTGCGCTGCTTCAAGCACTGTAGAGGTCGAGCGATAATTCTCTACGAGCGATATGACCTGTGCCTCCGGATACTTCTCTTTGAAATAAAAGAACGAGGCGAGCGATGCTCCCTGGAAGCGATAGATCGCCTGTTTCTCGTCACCGACGATAAACAGGTTCGGCGAACCGTCGAAGTCGGTGACGAGCTCAAGCAAGCGATTCTGCGCAGGGTTCGCATCCTGATGTTCGTCGGCGAGAACAAACTGTGATCGTTCCCCCACTTCGGCACGAAATCCTTCATCCGATTCGAGACCTCGCACGGCCTCGCCAATAAGATCTTCGTAGTCATAGAGCGACTCATGTTCGAGAGCTTCTTGGTATGCGTCGAAAAGATGAGCGACTTCGATATGTTTCTCGAGGCGTTCGCGACGCCGCAGGAAATCTCCTTTTTCTTTTCCGGCATGCACGCCACCTGCATGAATGCGATCGGGCTCGGTAAGCAGGCGTTCGTGCGCTTCTGTGAGCTCGGCGAGATAGCGCTCCGGCGTGTAGTGTTCCTGCTTCAACTTGCTCATGAAACCCAAGAGTGTCCGCGCCGCACGATGCGGCTGTTTCGGATTCCTAATTTTCGAATACGACCCTTTGTCGAGCAATTGCTCCATAAGTGCAATACCACGCACCTCTCCAAGCTGCGTACCGAGCGCAATGCGCGGGAAGAGGTCCGGACGCAACTCAAGTATCGACCGTGCAAAGCCATGGAAGGTATGGATACGGACGCGGTACGCAGCGCCACCAATAAATGAAGCGAGTCTGGTGCGCAGTGTCGCCACGGCACTTTCAGTAAAGGTCAGCGCGAGTATTTCATCCGGCTTCGTCCCCGTAGCCTTAAGAAGAATATTCCCGATGCGCAGTGCTAGTATCTGCGTCTTTCCCGTCCCTGGGCCGGCAATCACTATGACCGGACCGTAGATAGTATCTACAGCCTCTTTCTGCTTCGCATTGAGCTTCTTATACGCTTCTTCAAACGCCGGAGTAGTCGACATTTGTTTAGTGTACCGCGCACAGTTACTCTCTGCACACCCAAACGAACCCCACGTATTGACGATATGTCAAACATGTATACAATCAGGGGTAGTAGTTCTTACCAGAGATTTGTCACATTCACTAACGGAGGTGCCTTATGAGAAGAGTACTCACATTCTTGGGCGGCACTCTATCGCTTGTCCTGCTTGGCGTCATTGGTATCACACTGCTCTTCGGAGCGGTCGCGAGCCATTCCATGCAGAACACTCATTCCCACCCCTAAGCATCTTGCAAAAGGATGTTCTCAAACAAATTTCTAAAAAGAGAAAGGCCGCACTATGTCCATCGTGGATAGTGCGGTCTTTTCTTTTTTAGACTTTCTTTAATACGACTTCAGGTGACGGGCGTTGTCGTGCGTACGAATTTTCTCAAGCGCTTTCGCTTCGATCTGGCGGATGCGTTCGCGAGTGACACCGAACTCCCTCCCCACTTCCTCAAGTGTGTGATAGATGCCGTCCATGAGGCCATGTCGCATCTCGAGAATTTTTCGCTCCTTCGGCGAAAGGTCGCTCAGGATCGTCCGCACCTGCTCCGAAAGAATACGTTCTGAAGATTCCTGCACGGGTGAAGGGATCTTGTCGTCCGGAATAAAGTCGCCGAGGGTCGACTTCTCATCGTCATCCGAACCGATCGGATTTTCGAGTGAAAGAGTATCCTGATTGATCTTTTCGATCTGATAGATCTTGTCCACCTCGACACCCATTTCAACTGCGATCTCCTCCTCATGAGGATCTCGCCCAAGCACCTGCGCGAGACGACGCGAGACCTGCTTGTACTTGGCGATAGTTTCCACCATGTGGACCGGTATGCGGATAGTGCGAGACTGGTCAGCAAGCGCACGAGTGATTGCCTGACGAATCCACCACGTCGCGTATGTCGAAAACTTAAATCCTTTCTTCCAATCGAACTTGTCGACGGCACGGAAAAGGCCCAGATTCCCTTCCTGAATGAGGTCAAGGAGCGTAAGGTCGGGACTGCGGCCGACATACTTCTTTGCAATGGAGACCACGAGACGCAGGTTGCTGCGCGCAAGGATATTGCGTGCTTCCGCATCGCTCTTCTCGATGCGTTGGGCAAGCTCGCGCTCTTCGGCAGCAGTCAGAAGAGGATACTGACCGATCTCACGCAGGTATATCTGGATAGAGTCATAGCCGGTCGAGTGGCGGTCTTTGATATTGCGCGTCGCAAGGTATTCGTCCGCTGCATCTTCGAGCATGCCGCCTTCAAGCACGTCAACACCGGCAGTGGCGAAACGCTCATACAGTGACTCAAGGAATGCAACATCGTCTTCAACGTGTGGAAATGATTTGAGAATTTCGCTGTAGGTGACGTAACCGCGGTCCTTACCCTTCTCGATAAGCTGCTCTGCGGTGAGCACTTTCTGCGACTCTGCCTTCGCCTTCGCTCCCTTCGCAGCCGTGCGTAAGATCTTCTTCGTACGCGAAGACCCGCTGCGATGTGCGGTCGTTTTCTTTGCAGACGCAGAGCGCTTGGTAGCCTGCTTCTTCGCCTTCTTGGCTAGAGGCGAGGTTTTCTTTGCGCTCTTTTTCTTTTTGGTAGAAGTCGCCATACTTGGTAAAATAAAATAAATTAGTGATCGAACGCTGCTAGGCGCGCGGCGAGTTTTGTGCACATCGCCTGTGCATTCTCGATTGCAACAGTATCGCCCGAACCTTCGGCTCTACGTAAATTTCTTACTGCTTCTTGATATGCCTCGCGGATCACCGCTTCTTCAAAGGCATGAAGAAGCTCATCTGCCGCCTCCGGGCCGGGACCTTCGCCGAACGTCTGTTCTGCATAGAACAGGGCCGATTCCGGTAAGGTTACAGGTGGCAGCTCCTCCGCTTCCGTAATTCGACAATACTCCGACTTGACGCGCTCCGCAAGAGGTGAATCGGGGTAGGCGTGGAGAACGGCCAAGAGCTGCTCTCCACGGAGTTCCCGAGGGGAACGCGGCGCAGCCTTCGGGGGTGCCTGATGGATAGCCCCATTTTCAGCAAACGGCTGTTTCGGCAAGCGCTTGAGCGACTCACGAATAGCCTCACCAGAGAGTCCCAGAGACCTCGCGGCTGCCTGCACGAAATGTTCGCGCTCCATCGGGCTCGGAATCGCTTGTATAAGCGGGAGCACGATGCCTTCAGCCACACGAAGCAGGCGATGAGGATCATTCTCTTGCTGTGCAAGTTCTCCGAGAAAAAATTCGACAATAGGTTTTGCAGCAGCAACGCGCTTAGCAAATTCCTTTGAGTCTTCGCTGATGAGGTCGGCAGGATCTTTCCCTTTAGGAAGTTGTGCTGCCTTCACCCGCAGCCCCGACTGGAGTGCGAGCGCGGCTGACCTTGCTGTCGCTTTCAACCCGGCTGGATCGGCATCAAGGACGAGCATGAGATTTTCGCTATAGCGCTTCATGAGACCGAGATGCCGCTCGGAGAGCGCTGTGCCTGAGAGCGCGACTGCGTTTGTAAAACCCGATTGATGCGCAAGAAGCACATCTATCTGCCCTTCGACGAGCATGGTAAACCCTCGCGTGCGTATTGCGTCTTTTGCGGCATCCATGCCAAAGAGGATTTCCGATTTATGATAGAGATCCGTCTCCGGGCTGTTGAGATATTTGGCGAGATCATCCACAGATAATGCACGGCCGGTAAATGCGACCGCACGGCCAGCACCGTCGTGTATCGGGAACATGAGCCGATTACGGAAACGGTCATAATACGTACCCGGCTTCCCATCCGCCTCTTTTATGAGCCCCGCAGCAAGAAGTTCTTCTATCGTAAACCCTTCAGCAGTTAAGGCCTCAAGAAGAACTCGCCATGAGTCCGGCGCATACCCGAGACGCCATGCTGTAATGCTTTCAGCAGAGAGACCTCTCTTCTTCGCGTATTTTTCGGCCTCAGTACCGGCAAGCTGTAAAACGTAAAACTGCTCTGCCCGGACCATCGCAGCACGCAGCCTTTCTTGCTTTGATGCCTGTTCTTTACCTGCTCCGCCACCCGAGTACTCAATTCGTACGCCTGCTTTTTCAGCGAGGATTTTGAGCGCGCCTTTGAAATCTACTCCCTCGACTTTCTCAATAAATGAGAACGCGTCCCCACCAAGCCCGCACCCGAAGCAGTGCCAGCTCCCGCGGTCGGGCGACACATGGAAACTGGGCGTCTTCTCTTTATGAAAAGGACAGAGCCCGCGAAGCGACTTCCCCGCTCGCGTAAGCTTCATGTACGGAGCGAGCACATCCTGGATGCTCAGTCGCTCCTTAATCTGCGCGACAGTGTCGGTCATAAAGTCAGTCTACCGCGTTTGAATATTATTGACAAAAACTCAATATATAATACACTATATTTTGGTCATTATTAATCGTTCAAAAAGGGGGTGCGGTATGGTTTGTCCAGTTTGTTATAAAGGATATGACCAGAGAGGTGAAAGAACCTGTGGTCACTATCTCGAAAAACCTATTTCCGAAGAACTTATGTGGGAATGCATAAGAGCATTTCAGGATGGACAAGATGCTGCAATCAAAGCCGCGGCAAGAAAGCACGGATTCGATCTCGACAAATCAGGAAAATAGATCGCTCAAAAAACGGCGCAAGGGATTACCTTGCGCCGTTATCCTTTTATACAAAAAGCGACTTCCCTATCCGTTCGAACTTTGACACAAATATGTGCAGATGGTACGTTGCGCTCAGTTGCAGCAACGCGGCAAACCACAAGGAGGCCTTATGGCTTACAAACTGCCGATAAATTTGCCGATGGTATGGGAATTTATTTTAAAGCCAGCTTGCTTGGTAGTGCTCTCTGTTCTTTTCGGGTGGACTGTCTGGGAGATTTTAAAAATCACCGATTTCCCTGATTGGGTCACTATACCCCTCTCTTCTGTGGCCGCATATTATGTCGGGAAACATCTCATTCAGAGCTACTATTCCGCTCGGCCATAGGCGACAGCCATATAGTAAAACGGCGCAGGAATCACTTCCTGCGCCGTTTTTACTTTAATAAAACCTTGCCTAGCGAGGCGTGCGTGGAGCGAAACTGGTCGTACGCGTTGTCGAAGGTGCTGGCGCCGATGCTGCACGATCAGACTGGAGCTTCGTGATGTGCGCATGCTTCTTGCTGCCTGCGAAGCCGGTGCCTGACGGAATAAGGCGACCGAGAATCACGTTCTCCTTCAGACCGCGAAGGCGGTCGACACTTCCTCTGAGCGCCGCATTGATGAGAATCTTTGTGGTCTGCTCGAAGGATGCTGCCGAGAGGAACGAGCGACGAGAGAGTGCGCTCTCCTTGATACCGAGCACGATTTCGCGTGCTTGCGGTACGAGTTTTCCCTCTGCTTCCATCTCTGCAACTGCTTTTACAATTTCCCAATCTTCGACAACGTCGCCGACCGAGTAGTCGGTATCACCTGCTTCGGTGATCTTCACACGTGAGAACATCTGCTTCACGACAACCTCGAGGTGCTTACGTGACACTGGTGCACCTTGAAGCTCGTAAATTTTCGAAGCTTCGGTGATGATATATTCCTGCACCATCGCGCGACCAGCAAACTCAAACAGCTCGTCGAGATCCGCAGAACCGTCAGTGAGAATCTGGCCCTTCACGACCGTATCACCCTCCTTCACAAGCGGAACGCGAGGATATGGCGCGAGGTATTCGTATGCCGAACCATCCTTCTTTCCCTGCCCTGCTGCGGATGCAACGACGATCACTTTCTCGCGACCTTCATCCTTGATTTCAGTGACGATACCGTCGGACTTTGAAATGACCGCTGGGTTTTTCGGCGAGCGCTTCTCGAAGACTTCTTCAACGCGTGGGAGACCGCTCGTGATGTCGCCACCAACCGAAGCAACTCCTCCGGCGTGGAAGGTGCGCATAGTAAGCTGCGTACCTGGTTCACCGATAGCTTGTGCGGCGACCGTACCAACTGCTTCACCAACATCCACCATATCCTGAGTCGTGAGGTCCATACCGTAGCAAATCTGACACACGCCATAACGTGTCTCGCAGGACATCGGCGAGCGCGACACGATCGTCGCGACCGTCGAAGCATTGAGAGTCTCGGCGTCTCCGGTAGAAAGGTAGTGACCCTTCTTGAACAGTACCGCACCATCCTTATCCTTCGCATCTTCGGCGAGCACACGTCCGCGAAGAGCCTCGGCGTAATTCGTCTGGATACCAGACGCGCTCACGCGATTGATCTTCACGCCACGACTGGTGCCGCAGTCTTTCTCAGTGACGATAGAGTCCTGGGCAACGTCGAAGAGACGGCGCGTGAGGTAACCAGCTTTCGCAGTACCGAGCGCGGTGTCAGTGAGACCTTTGCGCGCACCGTGCGTCGACATGAAGTACTCAATCGGATTCAATCCCTCAATCATCGAGGAGATGATTGGCACTTCGATCGTCACACCGGCCGTATTCTGGATAAGACCCTTCATACCCGCCATCTGCGTCAAGTTGCCGAGCGTACCGCGAGCACCTGAACGCACCATGTCGGCCACCGAACCCATCGGATTGAGCTCAAGAGCAATCTGCTCTTCAACTGCCTGCTTCGTACCCTGCCAGATCTCGATAGCCATGCGACGCTTCTCTTCTGCGGCAAGGAGTCCGTTTCGGTAATCGTCCTCGATCTTCGCGACCTTAGCGGCAGCTTCATCGATGATGCGTGATTTCTCCTTCGGTACGGATACGTCGTTGATCGCCCACGAGATGCCGGAGCGAGTTGCGTAGTCAAAACCGAAACGCTTCACCTTATTCACAATATTCGGCACCGCATCAAGCCCGTAACGCGCAATACAGTCAGTGACGATGCGCGCGAGCACTTTCTTCGTGATGGTCTCATTGATGAACGGGTAGTCTGGTGGGAGCACAGTGTTGAAGAGGAGTCGACCGACAGTTGTCTCAAACGGATGTCCGTCAAATGCCGCATACTTCTCCTTGCCAGTCATTGGAAGAACATTGATCTTCGCGCGAAGATCAATCGCTTCGTATTCGGATGCAAGAATGGCTGCATTTGGTGAAGCGAAATATTCGCCCTCACCTTTCACTTTCTCAACTGCTTTAGTGAGCCAATAAACGCCGAGGATGATATCAAGCGGCTTGCCGGTGAGCACGATCATTT
>CAYIMJ010000026.1:0-10179 GCA_964364605.1 uncultured Candidatus Saccharibacteria bacterium
TCGTTAGACCCGAAGACATTACCCGCGGAGTGCCAAAGTGGGTGGCCTCATACAAACACTTGACAAAACTGGTTGGTAGGTGTACCGTTCACCTCCAGATATCCGAAGACCTAAAAATCATAGAGAACTTAGAACAAGGAGACAATGACATGCGCTCTCTCAAAGAGTTTGTAGAAAATTTTCTCGTCGTGTGGGAGTACCACAAGTTTGAACTCATTGGCAAGGGGGCTGCTGTGTTATTTAAACTGATCGTTCTGGTAATTGCAATCAAGATTTTTTGTCATTTATAAACTATGGTTTCTGCCCCCTAGAATAAATGATTTTCCACCGCCCTCTCCTGTAGAGGGCGGTATCTTTTTATGCGTTATACTCTAGTGAATGCTTAAGCGATTGGAAGTCGTCGGATTCAAGTCATTTGCCAAGAAGACGGTCTTGGACTTTTTGAGTTCGACGACGGCTATTGTCGGTCCGAATGGTTCAGGCAAGAGTAATGTTGCTGAGGCGTTCCGTTTCGCTCTCGGCGAGCAGTCGATGAAGAGCATGCGCGGTAAGCGGGCGGAAGACCTCATCTTCAACGGTTCGCACTCGGCGCCTCGCGCAAATCGCGCAGCGGTCGCCATCGTTTTTGATAACCGACCGAAGGGCGCTCACCGCCCGTTCAAGATCGACTTCGACGAAGTCGTGATTGAGCGCGCCGTCTTGCGTGACGGGACGAGCGAATACTCCATCAACGGCTCGAAGGTGCGCCTGCGCGACATAGAGGAACTCTTGGCGGGCGCAAATATCGGCGAGACAGGCCACCACATTATTTCCCAAGGGGAGGCGGATAGGATATTGCTTGCTTCCGCGCGCGATCGCCGCGCGATGCTTGAGGACGCTCTTGGTCTAAAAATTTATGAATTCAAAAAGCAGGAGGCCGAAAAGAAACTTGTAAGGACCGAAGAGAATATCGGGCAGGTTAATTCACTCCGCCGCGAGCTTGCGCCGCACCTGCGGTTCCTTGAGAGTCAGGTGAAGAAGCTTGAGCGCGCTGATTCTCTCCGTACGGAACTTGTCGGTCTTGCACAAACGTACTTCGCGATTGAAGATGCGTACCTCTCTCACGAGAAAACAAAAGTTGCCGGCGAGAAACGAGATGCGGCAGAACGTCTCGCACAGTCGACAGCTGAACTGTCCGCCATAGAAGAGCGCGCAACAACGGATGCTGAGGGGGTGAGGCATCTCGACCTTGTGCGCAAAACGGAGCGGGAAATTGAACGCATAAGCAGCGAACGAGCCGCACTCGCACGCAACATCGGTCGTGTTGAGGGCGGACTCGCAGCCGTTACGGAACGCAGCGCAAAAGTCGCTCGAGAACCGTATGCGAAAGTGCCGCGCGAAGATCTCTCCGCACTCGCAAGTGAAATCGAGAGGCAAGTAGACGAAGCAGCAACACCTGAAGCAATCCATGCAGCGCTTTCTGCGATACGTAAGATCGTGACGGCATTCGTGAGCCGATTTGTCGCACCAGCCGACGACCTTCTTGCGGATGAGGAACGTACCGTGTATGGGCTCCAGAATGAACGAGCGGAACTTCTTGCAAAGGACGCAAAGCTTTCTGAAGAGCTTGAACGGATGAGATCTGAGCTCGCCAGAAGTCGTGAAGCCATGACGGTACACGATGAGACCGGTAGGGAATTGCGCCGCCGCATCCTTGACCTCGCACAGGCGAAAGCGCACGAAGAAGGCGCTGTCGCGAAGAGCGAAGCGCGCGAATATGAACTCAATCTCCTTTCCGAAGAGCTTGAGCGCAATAAGACAGAAGTGCTCGCAATCGCTGGTACGGCCGCCATCTCGTATGCTCCAGTCGCCTCACCTTCAGAAGATCGGCAGGCGCAGGACGCTCGCAAGCGTACTCTTGAACGCACGAAGATCCGCCTTGAGGAAGCAGGCGGTACGGGTGAAGAAATTCGGCAGGAGCATAAGGAAGTTTCTGAGCGCGAGGCGTTTCTCGCGAAAGAGCTCGATGATCTTGCAAAATCGGCGGCAGGCCTGCGCGCACTTATTAACGATTTAGATACAGAGCTCTCAAAACACTTCTCTGAAGGTCTTGCAAAAGTGAATGCATCGTTTAGCGAATATTTCGCACTCATGTTCGGCGGTGGCGGTGCCCGACTCGCGCTCGAGGAACCGGAGGAAACTGAAGAAAGTGATGTTGAATACGGTGAAGGGGAAACTGACGAGGCACCGAAAGAGAAAGAGCGATTGGGTATCGAGATTGCAGTCAACCTGCCGAAGAAGAAAGTCCGCTCTCTCATGCAACTCTCGGGCGGGGAGCGAGCACTCACATCCATCGCGCTCATATTTGCGATGAGCCAAGTGAATCCCCCACCATTTCTTATTTTGGATGAGACCGACGCTGCGCTCGACGAAGCGAACAGTCGTCGTTACGGCGATATGATCGAGAACCTAGCTTCGAAATCGCAGCTCATTGTCATCACCCACAACCGCGAAACTATGAGCCGCGCGAACACACTCTACGGCGTCACCATGGGCGGCGACGGAGTAAGTAAGTTGCTATCGGTAAAATTTGAAGAGGCGGTAAGTGTCGCAAAGTAGGCCTGCCCCGTAGCCAAACGGAGCGAAGCGGAGTTTGTGGTACTGGGGTCAAATTCGACGAAGCCGTCGCGGTTGCGAAATAAGGTGCCGACCCACTTGTGCAACACCAGGTGTTGCACAAGTGACGATAGCACGAGAGTATGGAAGGATGCCGTTACGCACAACAATGTTTGCACCTGGAGAGCACTATCACATCTGTGTTCGCGGCAACAACAAGCAAGATATTTTTAGAGACGATGTTGATCGAATGCGGCTACTGTTTCTTATTACTCATCTACAATCGCCAGAATCCATAACAAACATGAGTAGGGCAGTTACAGATTACAGGGATGGTAATGCGTGGAATACCGAATCAGAGCTAGTCTCGCGGATCATCAAGACCCGGTATGTTACCCTCGAAGCTTTTGCATTCATGACCAACCATCTGCATCTTGCGGTGTGTGAAGTTGAGGAATCTGGTATCGTTCGATATATGCAGCGAGTGTTGAATGCATATGCTAAATATGCCAACACGAAGTACGAAACAGTCGGGCATCTCTTTCAGGGGCCGTATCGGGCGGTGCATATTGAAAATAATGATCAATTACTGTATCTCTCGACATACATTCATCGCAATCCGAGAGAACTTCCTGGCGTAGCCGGCAATGAGCACCAGTACGAGTGGTCGAGCTATCGTGATTATCTCGACCCGAATCGTTTCGGGAAATTACTCGACCCATCACTCGTCCTTGATCAGTTTGAAACAGCACATGATTATCGTGTTTTCGTTGACGTAAGTTTTGCGAAAGACGAGCCCTACTTGTTCGATCCATTTTGAATTTGTGCAACACCAGGTGTTGCACAAATAGGCAATGAAATTCGACGAAGCTGTTGCGGTTGCGAAATAAGACTCATTGTTGTATAGTTAAGCCAGTTAGCGCCTAAAGCCTATAGCAAAGGGAGGTGTCATGTCCTTTTATGATTTGTTTCGTCCAGAACCTAAATTCAGAGTGGGGCAATTGATGCTCATTGACCGTAGATGGAATGAAAGTGACCAGAGTTACTACCTGTTGATCGACAAGTTCGGATGGGTGAGTCCAAAGGAGGGTGCACCAAAGACGTGGGTGTATGGCGGGCTTGTGTATCAGACCCATAAAAATCAGATCATCGAGGCTCCATTCAGATCCTCCTCGCTTGCTGAAAATATTCTGTTACCAGTTGGAACTAAAGTTCAATAGAAAGGAGGTTCACCATGTCCTTGGCCTTCCTAGAATATCTTGCTTTTCTCGTGAATCCTGATCGTAGGTTTCCGAAGTTCGAAATTGGAGAGCTGGCGTTTCTTCTTCCAAATGACCTGGCTACCTATCGGCCGAGAAAATATTTGGTAATAAAAGGCCGCCGATGGGCAAGGACAGTCTCTTGTCTCCGTGGCGTGTGGGCCTACGACGGAACAATTTTCGAAATTGATCATGACAAGTTAGTTCCAGCTTTCCGTTCGTCCGGAATTAATTTTCCTGAAGAATTATTGAAGCCAATCGATGGGACTTGATGTGCATGACGCCAAGCGCGGCAAGGTTTTCACCTTGCCGCGCATTTTTATACCACTGGAACGAAATCGAGTTCCTTTTCGGCGATGCGGACGGCGGCGAGCTTGACCTTGATCGGGTCGCCGAGGCGGAAGGACTTGCGGGTGCGCCGACCGAGGAGTTGGTAATTCTTCTCATCGTATTCGAAATAATCATCACCAACGTCTTTGATACGTATCATGCCGTCAGTGTGGGTCGTCTGTTCCTCCACATAGAGCCCACGTTCAGTCACGCCAGAAATTACTGCATCAAATACTTCGCCGATACGGCCCGAAAGGAATTCTACCTGCTTCATCTTGATCGAGTCGCGCTCAGCGCTTGCAGCTGCTACTTCGCGTTCAGAAGAGTGAAGAGCAAGTTTATCGAATGCTTGCATCTCCTGTGTGGTGATGGGGTCGCCGCCGGCATGCGCCTTCACAAGTCGGTGAATGATGAGGTCAGGGTAACGACGTATCGGGGAAGTGAAATGAGTATAAAAATCGAACGCGAGACCGAAGTGCCCGATGTTCCTCGTTGCGTAGACAGCTTTACTCATCGAGCGTAGGGCAGCGGTCTTTACCAAATACTCCTCCGGCTTCCCTTTCACTGATTCAAGAAGTTTGTTCAGTTCAGTACCAGTGACATTCCCGGCACCAGACGTCTTCAAGTGGTAGCCCATGATGCGTAGGAGGTTGGCGAGATTCTCAATACGGTCGGTATCTGGCGCGTCGTGGATACGGTAGAGAGAGTAGAAGTGCGGACCGCCATTTTTCGTGAGCTTGGAAAGATGTTTCGCCACCGCTTCGTTCGCGAGGAGCATAAAGTCCTCGATCATGAGATTCGTCGCTTTGCGCTCCTTCAAGCGAATTGCAATCGGCTTGCCTTCGGCATTAAGCTCGACTTTTACTTCGGCAGTATCAAATTCAATAGCGCCCTTGGCTTGGCGGCGTACGCGGATTTTCTTCGAGAGATCGAGCAAGAGCGAAAGTTCTTCATGGAGAACACCCTTGCCAGCATCGAGCACTTCTTGAGCATTTTCATACGTGAAGCGTTTGTCGGAATGGATCACTGTTTCGCCGAACCACGTGTCTTTGATATTTGCATCACGGTCGAGCGTGAAGACAGCAGAGACTGCAAGACGGTCCTCGTCCGGCTTGAGCGAGCAGAGATCGTTTGAGAGGACCTCAGGAAGCATGGGGATGGTGCGGTCGACGAGGTACACGCTGGTCGCGCGATCGATAGCTTCTTTGTCGAGCCCTGTTCCTGGCTTCACGAAGAATGAAACATCGGCAATATGGACGCCAACCTCAATTGTCCCGTCATCAAGCGTGCGCACCGAGAGTGCGTCGTCGAAATCTTTCGCATCAAATGGGTCGATGGTGCATGTGCTGACTTTCCTAAAGTCAGCGCGCGGGCCGCCGTTGGCGCCCCGCGCGGCCGCTTCATCAGCGAGCATCTTTCGGCCGTGTTCCTCAAGATATTTCGCGTCACTGACGACACCGGGAGGGAACTCACTTGAGAATCCTTGGCCGAGCGCGAGTGCGCGCATTTCGGTCTCGTGCACGCCGACTTTGCCGATGATGTCTTCGACGACGCCCCATGGGTATGGAGAGCCCTCGTCCCATCCTTGAAGACGAACGAGTACTTTAAATCCGAATTCAGCGCCTTTCGTGTCGCGCACTTCGATAGGCACATGCATTTTCTTATAGTCGGGTGCAAGGAGCGTCTTGCCACCTTCTTCTATAAATGACCCAACAAACGTCTCTCGCGCCCGTGAGATGATTTCGACGACCTTCCCTGCCTCGCGTGCGGGCATCCGTCCTGAAGAATCACGATAACTGCCCGCCAAAGCGACTTTGACAATATCTCCTGAGAGGGCATGGTTGGTCCATTCTGGCGGGATAAGTAGGTCTTCCTTATTGTCGCCCACAATGAAAAAGCCGAAACCTTTACGGGTCATCGTTATCGGGCCTTCGGGGAGAGCGTCCGCTGCCATTTCCACTACTCTAGCCCCGTTACAAATCAAAGTAAATGGCTTACCTGCAATAATTCTGCGCACCATTCTTAAATATTCTGGATTTGTAACGGGGCTAGCAATATTACCAAGCTTCTGCTACAGGCGCGAAGTGAGGAAATACGAATGAGTATCTTCAATCATTCGTATTTTCCGAACGAGCGCTTGTATCGAGTCTTCGAAGATATGGTCGCCTGTGAGTGTTTGCGGTTTTGGGCCGATTCTGGTAATGTGCCCCTACATATGTTGATGATTCGATTTCAGCGCATCGGCCGGACCAATGATCCGGCATTTCGCATTGTTGTCCTAGAGAAGGAACGCGCAGCAAAAGCTGGGAATGTGGTTGAACAGCTTGGTACCTACAATCCTCGCAGTAAGGCGCTTACGCTTGATGAGGAACAGGTGAAGTACTGGATTTCAAAGGGGGCACAGCCGACAGGTTCTATCCACAACCTCCTTATCAATAAAGGAGTCATAACGGGAAAGAAAGTAAATGTGCTCTCAAAGAAGACTCCACAGAAGAGTGAGGAGGCGATTGCGGCTGAGGCAGCGGCAGTAGCTGAAGCGGCTGCGGCAGCGAAGGCAGCCAAGGAGGCTGCAGCAGCTCCAAAGCAGGAAGAAGTATCAGAAAAGCCCGCGGAAGCGGCACCGATGCCGACAGAAGCAGAAGTAGTTGCCGAAGCTGAGCCAGCTGAAGAGGTGTCAGTAGTAGAAGAGACATCGGTAGCAGAGGCGGTAGCCGAAGAGACTCCAGCAGAAGCTTCAGTCAGCAACAGCTGAGGCAGCTGTTCTGCCCGATGAGGCATCTCATACCCCTTATGGAACCAGATCAGGCATTTCTCGAATATGCGGTGAAGGCACTCGCTGATCACCCAGAGTCGGTTGAGACGACACGTACTATCGACCAGATGGGTGTACTCCTTACTCTCACTGTCCACCCTGAGGATATGGGCAAGATCATCGGCAAGAGCGGAAAGACTGCCGAAGCTTTGCGTATTCTGTTGCGTGTTGTCGGTATGAAAGGGAACGCGCGCGTTAATCTCAAGATAAATGAGCCAGTCGGTGGCAAGCGGTTGCCGATTTCAGGAGAAGGGCAAGAATCAAAGACGGTTGATCAGATTGTCGAGGAGCTCTAGTCAATGAAAAGAAAGGTCAAGGTGTTCATGGTGCATGGGGGGATGACCTTCAAGAACCAAAAAGACTACATGCATTTTCTCAAGACCAGGAGCATTTCAATTGAGAAGTACGAATCATGGAGAGGAGACTACCTTGATAAGAAGTTGGGGAGGGGGTTCGAAGTAATAAGACCTCGCATGCCGCTCTCGGAAAACGCTCGGTATAAGGATTGGGAGATTTTTTTCAAGAGGCATCTGCCATACCTCAAGGGTCGAACTATTTTCGTGGGCGTGTCGCTCGGCGGCGTCTTCCTCGCGAAGTATTTGTCTGAACATAAACTGCCCAAGAAAGCCCTATCGGTATTCCTCGTATGTCCTCCATTCGATAACTCGCTCTCGGGCGAAGATCTGGTCGGCGGCTTCACGCTCAAATCGGATATTTCTCTATTGGAGGAAAACACAAAGCATCTCCGCCTGCTTTTCTCGAAAGACGACAAGACCGTCCCGGTCGCTCACGCTGAGAAGTACAGAAATAAACTAAAAAACGCAGATGTGGTGATATATAAGAGCAAGAGTGGGCACTTCCGCATACCGACATTTCCAGAAATCGTCAAAATGATTAAGGCCGATGCGCGAGGCGTGCAGTGATTATGAAATTCCATTTAATTACATTGTTTGCGGAAGCCTGCGATGCATATCTCTCAGCATCGATCATTGGTCGTGCGCGAAAGGAGAAGAAAGTTTTCGTACAGTATCAGACTCCGCGTGATTTCGTGGACAATAAGTGGGGCAAGGTAGACGAGCGTCCATATGGAGGTGGTCCCGGGATGGTAATGACCGCTCTGCCTGTTGTCAGGGCGGCAGAAAAAGCTTTGAAGAATAAAAAAGGAAAGAAGGTCATTATTTGGTTTTCTCCAAGTGGTAAACAGTTTACGAACAAAGACGCTGATGCGCTCATCAAGTATGACGACGTTGTACTTGTCTGTGGCCGCTACGAGGGCATTGATGAGCGTGCAAAAAAAGCTTTGAAGACGCTCGCAACAGTAAAAGAGTTTGCAGTCGGTGAGGCGGTTTACACGGGCGGCGAGATTCCGGCACTCGCAATAGTAGATGCCGTTACACGCCGCATCCCGGGAGTTCTCGGCAAGGATGCGTCGGTGGAGGAACGCCGTATCGCTTCAAGTGCTGTCTATACCCGTCCTGAAACTATTGAATTCAAAAAGAAAAAGTATCGGGTCCCGAAAGTTCTCCAGACCGGACATCATGCAAACATCGATGCGTGGCGTAAGAAGCTTCCATCCCTATCCCCAGACCCCTTGCGCGAATAGGGGCTTGCTGATACATTAAAGATCTTAGATACGACTGAGTCACGGAGGGCGGGGCAAGATTCATACGGGAACAGAAAAACGCAAAAGCGAAAGCGGATTTATTTCCGTGCGTACGCATTTATATATTTGCCTGCTTATTACCTAAACGCCACGCCACATGCAAAAGAAAATCGTTCAGAAGACTTTCGGTGCGTATCGGGCGCCACGAGTTCCATTCCCGGACCTTGTCGGACATCAGCGTGGCTCGTTTGACTGGCTCCTTTCGGACGGTCTGAAGGAGCTCTTTAAGGAATTCTCTCCGATCACCGATTACTCGGGGAAGAAATTTGAACTCGAATTCGAGAGTTTTGAGATTGGCGAACCGAAATATGACGAAGAGTTTGCACGCGAGAATATGCGGACCTACGAGGCGGCAGTACGAGTTTCCGTCAAGCTGACCAATAAGACGCTTGGTTCGGAGAAGTCTCAGGAGATTTTCCTCACCGACATGCCAATCATGACACCTCATGGTTCTTTTATCGTGTCCGGCGTTGAGCGTGCCATCGTGCCACAACTTGCCCGTTCATTCGGTGCATTTTTCGTGTCAGACCTTATCCGCGGCAAGCCGTACTTCGGTGCAAAGATCATCCCGCTCCGTGGCGTATGGATCGAGATCGATTCAGAGGCAGACGGTGCAGTCTTCGTCAAGATCGATCGAAAGCGTAAGTTTCCGATCACGCAACTTCTCACAGTCTTCGGTGGTGGTGTCGGTGAGGCCACGCTTAAACATTTCGCGAAAGACCCTCTCGCAACCGCAGCGATACAGGCCACACTTGCGCATGACGAAGCGAAGTCAATCGAAGAATCTTACATCGAAATTCATCGCCGTATGCGCGATGGAGATCTTGCGACTCCAGAGAACGCAAAGAATTTTGTGCAGTCGCTCTTCTCAACTGAGCGTTATGATCTTGGGAAAGTCGGCCGACATCGCCTGAATGCGCGCTTCGGCCTACCGGTAACGGATAAGTTGCTTGAAAAGCGCACTCTCGGACTCCCGGACTTCGTCCGCATCATCTCAGAAATAACGAAACTGAATGCTGATCCGTCAGCGCACTCTGATGACATCGATCATCTCGGTTTCCGCCGCGTGCGTTTCGTCGGCGAACTCCTCCAGGCCCGCATGCGCGTCGGCATGAGCCGCATGAAGCGCAACATTCAGGACCGTATGTCCACGACTCCGACCGAGACAACGCTCCCGATGGCACTCGTGAATCCGCGTCCGTTCCATGCATCGGTGCATGAATTCTTCACTGCGAACCAACTCTCGCAGTTCATGGACCAGCAGAACATTCTCGCTGAGCTCGAGAACATGCGTACGCTCTCGGCGCTCGGTCCAGGCGGACTTACTCGCGAGCGCGCGGGATTCGAGGTTCGCGACGTGCACCCATCTCACTACGGACGCCTCTGTCCTATTCATACACCGGAAGGTCAGAACATCGGTCTTATCTTGCACATGGCGACCCATGCGCGCACGAATGATTTCGGTGTTATCGAGACGCCGTATGTCCGCGTGAAGAATGGAAAAGTGACCAAAGAGGTTG
>CAYIMJ010000027.1:0-9942 GCA_964364605.1 uncultured Candidatus Saccharibacteria bacterium
TTTTCCCGACAATTTTTCCAGAGCGCGCAAGGCGCGCGAGATAGTCGGAAGTGTACCCAGAAAGCTCTCCAGCCTCCTTCGTCGTTATTAAATTTTTTTCAAAGATAGGATCCATGTCGGATAGCCGAATTAACTAAATAATAACTTACGATTTCGGCATCTCCTACGTAGAAATAGAAAAATTATGGGGATAGTCGATAGTCGTAAAAAGCACCCCCGATTAACTACGAGAAAATTTGTGAAAAATATCTCTCGCTGTGTAAAATTACTGCAAATTATTTACCAGAACAGGCACGAGCGACGCATTCCCTCGTCACAAACAAAACATTGTGCAAATTTTTCATAAGAATTGGTAATAAATTGCCTTGATTTTTGTAATTAATAACCCACAGACAATATATAAATGACTGAATCCTTATATACGAACAACATAGGATACATATAACTATTCTTGATAAAGCTATATATCTGTGGGACTTCCTAATATAGGTATGCGCTATTTGAATCTATGCTTGATCCTAAATTAAGCATTTTTCACAGGTTAAAATATAAGCTTTATTTCTATTTAAATTAAGTACCAGTGCCATTACATCAACCAAGTGGTCCCGATTGTTTGAATATATAAGCTATTTAAGGTCCTGGGTATTGTGCATCGCTTTTTAAGTAAACTAACTATTTATATATGCTTGTTTAGACGAGACAAGAAACTCTTTATATAAGCTATTTATTATAGAGTGTTGCTCCGCTAATTATGTCTGCTTGTCTGAACGATACTATATATTTATCAAAATACCCGCTACCAATTATCGCTAAAATGAGCAGAGTTGCCACTGACAGAACCACGACTGTTTTTACGATTCTCTCCATCAACCTAATTCCCCTCTTTTCTTCCTTAGGCGTTTTCTTTTGATCATACTGCTCATAGGGGTAATCTTTGGTACTGCTCGGCAGCAACTCTTTAGGAGGTGGCTCATAGACTACGTGGATAGGGATACTTACATCGTTATCTCCCCTTTCTTCCTCTTCTTCCTCTACGACAAACTCTTCTTGTTCCTGTTTTTCTGCATGCTCAGGTGCGACAGTAACATCTTGCTCAGCAGTACTCGTCCCTACATGGTCAAACCATGCCCTCCAGGAGTCCTGCAGCCGCTGTGTCACCGTACTTTCGTCATCTGCGCCATCATCCGAAGAAGAATCTACACCGCTCTCATCACTATCGTGTCGCAAACGATTTACCGATGGAAGCAGATCTACTGACGAGGCTTCGTAGTGCGGAGCTTCCCACGTAGACGTTGTAGGTGAGGTAGAGGGCTCAACTTTCGTGTCTTGCTCTGTTTTCTGATCGCCAAAACGATGATCTTGAATAGCCGTCTCAAGCACGTACCAACTACGACCGACGAGTCGCGCAGGCACTCGGCCTTCACGACAAAGCTGACCGATATAATCCTTCGCATAACCGGTCATTTTCGCAGCTCGCTTCGACGATACGTATTTCTTTTCCCCTATGAGAATCTCGTCCATGTGAACAGTATAGCCGTATCTCGGCTAGCATGGAAGAGCTATGCACACTTACCACGCAACCCTCTCGTTAGGCAACTCTGTGTAAGTCTGACTTACACAGAATCAAGCAAGCTCTTTAATGATCAAGTCCTTAAGTATAGCCGGGTTGCCTGCACCCTTGGTTGCTTTCATGCTCTTCCCAATCAAGTACTGTAGGGCTGCCTCCTTTCCAGCGCGGTACTCTTCAACCGCTTTTATCTCCTCCTTAAGTACACCCCGAACAGCTGTAAGGAGGGTATCCGTGTCATGCATCTGGAGAAGGTTATGCTCTTTTGCAATCATCTCTGGATCACCCCCTTCGCGATACATTTTTGCGAGAACATCTTTTGCTCCGCGAGAAGAGACTTTCTCTTCTTTAGTCATCTGCATCAAAGTAAAGAACGCCTGGTAAAACTTTTCAGCATCAGAAATTTTTGATTCAACACTTGTATCCTGCATCAGCCCTACGATATCTGAAACAATATAGTTCGCAGCGAGACTGATGAGAGCGGAGTCACCTGAAGCGTTCTTGATTATGTTTTCAAACAAATTATTTATAAATTTATTTTCCGGCTGCACGAGGATGTCTGCATATTCTTTCCGGACACCAAGTGATTCATAGCGTGCACGACGCTCCCATGGAAGTTCTGGTAATGACGCCTTCAATTTCTCTGGAGAGAACTCTGGAATCTCTGAAATAAAAAGTTTCGGAAGATCAGGCTCCGGGAAGTACCGATAATCAGCACTCCCTTCTTTAAACCGCTGGTGAAAGGTTATTTGTTTTGCTTCATCCCAGCCCCGCGTCTCTTGCGCCACCTTCCCACCACTCTCGATAAGCGCAACCTGTCGATCTATCTCAAACGCAATAGCACGTTCAACAGAGCGAAATGAATTGATATTTTTTACCTCTACCTTAGTGCCGAATTTCTTATCATCAGTGGAGACCGAGATGTTCGCTTCGATACGCATCTCCCCTTTCTCAAGGTTTGCTTCGCTTGCTCCAAGTGTGCGCAGAAGAAGCTGTAATTCGCGTGCGAAGCGTCCTGCCGTCTCCGCATCATGCAGCACCGGTTCAGTAACTAGCTCCATAAGCGGGATACCCGCTCGATTAAAATCAACAAGGCTCTTTCCATTCGCATGAATCGAGCGCGCAGTATCTTCCTCAAGATGCACTCGAGTAATTGACACTCCAGAAAGTTCACCGCCCATAACAAGGGGGTGCTCATACTGACTGATCTGGTAACCCTTTGGAATATCCGGATAGAAATAACTCTTTCGATCAAACTCACTGAAGTCAGCAATCTTTCCTTTGATCGCCGTACCGATGCGCAAGACATGCTTCACGGCTTCCTGATTAATAACTGGCAATGTGCCCGGATGCGCCATGCACACGGGACAGGTATTTATATTCGGCCGCATCTCGTCAGGATCATTCGCGGAATTACAGAACATCTTAGTTCTGGTTTTCAGTTCGGCATGTACTTCAAGACCGATGGTCGGGCGATACGTCATAGAGTATGGATAGTCTATAGCAGATAGCGGGGCTGGGAAAGCCGTAAAATTGCTACTTGCCTTCGGTAAGGATCTTGATGAGCTTATCTGAAAACTTTTTAAGCGCTTTTTTGTCTTCGACCGATACAGAAAGCACTTCCCTACCTTCCTTTCCGGCAAGCAATTTCATCTTTCTTTTACATTCTTCCGGCGAAATAAGGTCGGTCTTCGAAAGGACGATAACTTCCCTCTTCTCAGTCAAACCATGCCCGAACAGTTCTATCTCCTTATGAACCTCTTCGTATGATTTAAGAGGGTCATCTTGATCTGCCGAGACAAGATGCAGTAATATTCCTGTCCTTTCTACGTGCTTTAGAAACTTTATACCGAGGCCTCGTCCTGACGAGGCGCCCTCTATGAGTCCTGGAATATCGGCGAGTATGTAGCCATAGAGTTCTCCGAGACTTGGCTCGAGTGTCGTGAACGGGTAGTCGCCCACTTTTGATTTTGCACGAGTCAATGCATTCAAGAGCGAGGACTTCCCGGCGTTCGGTAGACCAATGAGCCCGGCGTCAGCGATGATCTTGAGGGTAAGTATGATATCCCCACCCTTTCCTGCTTTGCCGAGCGTTTGTTGGAAAGGATTCTGATTTACCGAACTTTTAAAACGAGCGTTGCCGAGCCCTCCTTTACCGCCGCGGAATAGGACGATCTGTTCGTCCTCCTTAGTAATTTCATACTCTTCACCTGTATCTGCGACACGTATGGATGTCCCTACTGGCACTTTGAGCAGCATATCAGCGCCGTCCTTACCTTGTTTCAATTCCCCCTTTCCCGCTTCGCCGTTCTCCGCATGAAATTTTTTCTCGTAACGATAGTGCGCCAAGGCAGCCAAATCGCGTACGCCGACGAGAATCAAATCACCACCGCGGCCGCCGTCGCCGCCAGAAGGACCCCCGCGCGCTGACTCTTTGGTACGAAGCCAGCGGATGACACCATCGCCACCCTTTCCCGACTCCACGTGTATTCTTGCCTCATCAACGAATGCCATAGATGCACCTTACCACAGAACTGAAATTGTGGTTTAAACGACGATTTCCCAGCCTTCCGTCAAAAGAGGTTCTGCTTTCTTAAATTTGAGCGTCTGTGTTGCGTCGCCCTTCGAGATCGTCACGAAATCGTTCCGATTGTGCCGAAGTTCTTTCTTGATGGGCATACCTGAACCCTCCTCTTCCTTGCCGGCCGCGAGAGCTGCCGCACGAACCTTCGCTTCCTCTGCACGGATGCGAGCATCTTCTGCTGGTACAAGGCGAGGCAGCGCTTCAGCAACTGCTGTTCGGATATTTTCTTCAAGTTCACGGAAGCGCATGAGGCCCTCACGGCGATACTCGATGAGCGGATCCCTTTGTCCGTAGGCTCGGAGAGAAACGGAGCGTCGCAAATAATCCATAGTCTCAAGATGTTCAAACCAGAACGTATCAATAACCTGTAGAAGCAGTCGTCGCAGATGCGGAACAAACGCATCCCCAAGCTCAACTTTCTTTGCTTCAAATACAGTAAGCACGACATCATTGGTTCCAATGAGTGTACGAATAAGGTCTTCCATCTCCGTATCGCTTCCAAGAAGCGCGGCGCGGCGGCGCGCGTATATTGCGAGACGTTGCGTATTCATTACGTCGTCGTATGCAAGCACCTGTTTGCGTGAGTCAAAATTGAATCCTTCGATACGCTCCTGGGCGGTCTCGAGTGATCGTGTAATCATCGAGCTCTCGATGGGTTCGTCTTCGGGTATTCCGAACGTACCCATAACTTTCTTTAAGGTTTCGGAAGCAAACACGCGCATGAGCTTATCCTCTAGAGAGACATAAAAGCGCGTTTCTCCTGGGTCACCTTGGCGGCCAGCACGACCACGGAGCTGATTGTCGATGCGGCGTGCGTCATGCCGCTCAGTACCAATAACGGCAAGACCTCCCTTCTCAATTATTGAGGCACGCTCTTCGCTTGAGGCGAGTGCGCCGCCAAGCTTGATGTCGACTCCGCGACCAGCGAGGTTTGTCGCCACTGTCACGCGACCCTCTTTACCCGCCTCGGCAATGATCTCGCCTTCACGTTCGTGATTCTTCGCATTCAACATCTCGTGCGGTACGCCTGCGTTCGTGAGATACGAGCTCACAAGCTCGTTGTCTTCAATCGAGACCGTACCGACGAGCACTGGCTGACCTCGTTCGTGTCGCTCTTTTACCGCACGTGCGACAGCGCGATATTTCCCTGCGGCCGTCTGAAAGATAGCGTCGTCGTGGTCCTTACGCTTCACTGGCTGGTTCGTCGGCACCACGACAACTTCGAGTCCGTAGACCGTATAGAACTCTTCCTCGGAGGAGAGCGCGGTACCTGTCATGCCGGAGAGGCGCTGGTACATACGGAAGAGGTTTTGAAACGTCACGGTTGCATACGTGCGAGTTTCTTCGTGAATTTTTGCACCCTCCTTTGCCTCAATCGCTTGATGCAATCCCTCCGACCAACGACGGCCGGGCTGCATCCTTCCGGTAAACTCATCAATGATCATGATTTCATTGTCGCGCACCACATACTCCTTGTCTTTATGGAAAAGAGCTTTTGCGCGCACTGCCGTCTCGAGATGATGAGCGTACTTAATCCCACCTTCGGTATAGATATTCTCAAGACCAAGTGCGACTTCGGCTTTATGTATTCCCGCTTCGGTGATCTGAATCGCCTTCTGTTTCTCATCAACGGTATAATCTTCTCCCTCATTCATGCTACGAACTATTTCCGCGAAACGCTCGTAGAACATTTGAGTATCGCCAGAGGGTCCTGAAATAATGAGCGGAGTGCGTGCTTCGTCGATAAGGATGGAGTCGACTTCGTCGATAATCGCGTAGTGATGTCCCCGCTGCACGATCTGCGATGCGTCATAAGCGGTGTTATCGCGCAGGTAGTCGAAGCCAAGCTCATTATTGGTTACATAGGTGATATCGGCAGCATAGGCTTCCTTCTTGCTTACAGGATGTAAATAGTCATAGAACACTTTGAACGAACCTTCGACATCGCGTTCTGTATCCTCCTCGGGAGCAACGTGTGACGCGTCATACCGGTACGAGCCAGCTCCAGTGACAACACCGACCGTAAGTCCGAAATAATCATAGACCTGCCCCATCCATGCACCATCGCGACGAGCGAGATAATCGTTAACTGTGACAACTTGCACACCCTTCCCCGCGAGAGCATGAAAAGTTGCCGGGAGCGTGGCAACAAGCGTCTTTCCCTCGCCAGTACGCATTTCGGCTATTTTGCCTTTGAGCAAAGCAAGACCCCCGATAAGCTGCACGTCAAAATGGGGCTGACGCAGGGTGCGACGCGATGCTTCGCGCACAAGAGCGAACACCGCCGGAATGTCAGCTTCTGGTGTTGCTCCGGCAGCCTTCGCTCGAGACCGAATCTCAAGCAGGCGTGTGCGTAATTCAGAGTCGGAAAGTCCTATGAATTCCTCAGAATACTTATTTGTCGCCACAACGATCGGTGCCGCCACCTTTAGGAAGGCTCCGGATTGATTTTTTGAGAAAAGATGAGAAAGCCCGAACATTGGTGCGATTATACCATTTAATGAACTCTTGGGTCAAAAAGAAAAAATGTCCGCCAGTCGGCGGACATTTTTTCTTTTCTGCCCAATGATTTCGGGCAGATGCAAAACTAGCGGCGCTTCTTCGCCCCCTTTCGCTTTGCTGTCTTTTTTACCGCCTTCTTTGCGGCCTTGCGCTTTTTTGCCATGATGAATACAAATTATGGATGGTGGCTGATAAGTCGACCCGTCTGCACGCGAAAAAAATTTCTCATGCGCAAACGTTTCTATGTAGTATTATCGCGCGTAAAAAAACTTTGTGTAAGAAAATAAAATGAAATGTGGATAACTTTTGTAAAAAAGAAAATATAAATTCTATAAAAAATCATCACACGCCGAATGTTTCTACTTCGCGTTCAATCTCGATACCTGTTGCAGCGAACACACGCTCGGAAACTTCGCGAGCAAACGCATCAACCTCTGTTGCATGCGCCCCAGCACTCGCGACAATGACGAGCGGATGCTTTTCATACAATCGAACTCGGCCCATCGAAAATCCCTTGAGTGAAAGTACGTGGTCGAGAATCCATGCGAGCGATATTTTTACAGCTCCACCTGCACCCCGTCGAGTACGATGAGACATCGTTTGCGGGAACATCGGTACGCCGGGGAAACGTTTTATAAGTGCGTCGGCACGTTCTTGTGAGATGATAGGATTTTTGAAAAAAGAACCTGCGGTCCCCTCTTTGGAGTCTTGTGGGAATTTAAGAGCTCGGATCGCGCGCACAGTACGCGCAACCTCCTTGGGCGTCGTAAGTGATACGCCCTCTGCGTGCGCGCGAGCAAGGTCGGGGTAGGAGAGACTCGGTACGGCGCTCTTGGTGAGACGTACCGCAACGCGCGTGACAATATATTCGCGACGTTCTTTAAAAAGACTCGTGCGGTATCCAAACGCAGCATCATCCAGAGTGATGCGTCGAAGTGAACCAGTCGTACTATCGATGCAGTCGGCATACGCAAAAACATCCTTGAGCTCGGCGCCATACGCACCGATATTTTGTACCACTGCTCCTCCAAGCGTGCCAGGAATCCCTGCAAGATTTTCAATGCCGAAGAGACCTTGTGCGCTCGCGCTATCAACGACATCTTCCCACAGAGCACCTGCACCAGCGATAAGCAGCGTTATATCTCCTTCATTCTCTAGTGTGATATCCCTGATTAACATCTTCAGCACGATACCGGAAACACCCACATCCGGAACAAGCACATTACTGCCAGCACCTAAAGGATAGAGCGGCAGCCTATGATCTCGCGCATACGCAATCGCATCCTCAATATCTTTTTCGGCATGTATCTCTGCAAAAAATTGCGCCGGTCCTCCTACATGAAGTGTAGTGAGTGGCGCAAGCTGCACATTTCTAGAAATCATTGCGGATATGCGTAAGACTTACAGTAGTGAAAAAATCTGGTCTGTTATTTCGACGAAGCCTTCCCTTCTATCTGGGCAATAGCAGATGCTCCAAGAGCAGCCTTGTCAGGATATCTGACAACCGCCTCTTTGATTACCTGGATCGCACTCGCATTATCACCAGCGGTATAGTAGGCCGCAGCAAGAGAGAACCACGCCTCAGCACTTGCTCCGGGAGCGTCCGCACGAAGCTTCCAGAGACCAATAAGTCGCGGCCAGTTTTTTGTACGATAATATGCAGCCGCGAGAATATCACTATCAACCGTGAGAGATCCGTAGGCGTCTAACAAGACTTTATCGGCCGACTGAATATCACCCGCGGCAATGTCGCCAGCGGCAGCATACGCAGCAAGCTCTGTGAACTGGGGTGCGAGTTCGTATGCTTTATGAAAAGCCTGCTGTGCTAGCGTTGTATTACCCTGATCCCATGCCGTCGCACCCATTTCAATCCATACCGCCTCCTTCCCCGGAGAGAGCTTAGCTGCCTCTTGAGTCTCTTTAAGGGCGTTGACACTATCTCCTATGACACGATAGGCGTAGGAAAGCTGGAGATGTTCACGCGTATCGAGCGGGTACGCGGTCACTTGTTTCTGCATTTCACTGATTGCGAGCGAAGCTACTTGGGACTTCATTTCATTTGTCACCTGCGGATTTTGCACGATTGAACCCGCAAAAGAAACAAGTTGCTCTCGTATCTCTTGGGCGGCAAAAGAAGGATGCGCGGCAAGATCTTCAAAGACGGCGATATTTTTGGAAACACCTTCAGGAGAGGATGATAAGGCGGTAATAAGTTTAGACGCCACCTGCATGCCAGGAATATTTACTGCCCACACAAGCACAACGATGGCAATGCTCGCAATTGGCAGGGCGTAAGTCACACCATCTGCAGACTCAAGCTCGGGAGTATGTTCAAGTCGCTCAAAAGGTCGTGCAACCTGCGAATCAATGAGCGACAAGATCGCAAAGAAATATACATACGAATAAAGATTATCGAAGACAAAGAGATTGTGTACGGCATATCCGGCAAGTGCTGCAGTGAGCGCAATCCTCTCCGGACGCGAAAGCTCAGAACTCCTCCAGAGCAATACAATGGCGGATCCAAAAAGCGATACGTAGAGGAAAAATGCGGGCCAGCCTCCTGCAGCAAGCCAATCGATAAAGGCATTATGCGCTCGGTCAAACCATGGTTCCTGACGGTAGAGCGACGGATTGTACTGCTTATCGAAAACATAATTGAATCCTTCCTGACCCCAACCAAGAATAGGGCGCTCGAGAACCCCTTTAAACGCCATGCTCCAGATAGTAAAGCGTGTTGCGCCATCGTTAAGCGAGATAGAGGCGACACGACGAAGTACGTGGTTATTCTGCACAAATTCAGAATTGCGAGCGACATAAAAGCTGCCCACAATAAGCAAGATGAGTACGAACCCTCCAGCCGCCGCGCGCCTAGTATGCTTCCCTGCAGTAGCCGCAGTAAGAAGCGCAGCAAGGGCGAGAGCAAGTACGAGACCAATCACTGTGCCACGTGTCTCGGTAAAAAAGATCAACACTGCCTCAAGAACTGCAAGCGTGATGAGCGACCATTTGAGCCACGAATACTTTTCAGTAAGCGCGAGCCAGAGCGCAATGAATACATTGAAGAGAAGGTAGATCGCCAAGTACGCAGAATTTCCCATCGAGGCATCAATGCGTGTCGATCCCTGATGTATAGCTGATGATCCGCCAAGCTGGAGAAGTGCATGGGTACAGATGATTACCGAGACACTGAGTGAAGTGAGAAACCATGCACGCCACTTCTTCTGCTCTCGCAATACCGCCCCGGCAGCGAGGAAGAAACCTAGCAAGTGAATGAGGAGCACCCATCCCT
>CAYIMJ010000028.1:0-9613 GCA_964364605.1 uncultured Candidatus Saccharibacteria bacterium
CCACGCTACGTATTTCTGAAGAAGTGAGTGGTGCAATTAGAGTGCTAATTCAGTCGGAGCTGATCTATACTCTTCTGAAACTGAGTCGCAAATCCCATAACGCCATCGCCATAGAACGCGTAGGCTCGGTTTTTTGCTCCTGTCCAGCCCGCAAAGTAGCGGAGTGCCGCAAGCCGCTCGGCTTGCGGGGTCTGCACTGCTGCTCCATTGTCTGCCATGAGCATCGCAGTCGCCATAATGGCAGTCTGCGCGTTCCATGGATTGGATGGCGATGAAGCGCCAAGAAGTTTACGAATGCGATCTTTACTATCGACATACCGCCACGGGCCCTGCCAGAAAGAGCTCCCGGCACCCGACGGTGTACAGCCGTTTGTGTTCACATTTACGAAACCTCCGTAACAGACCCATGTGGACGGAATGAACTGTCCAGGCCCCATTGCCCCGCCCCAGCCATACGAAGGCCTTTTTGAGACAGGCATCTTGTCAGGATCAAGACCGAGCACCTGTGTGATGAAAACGAAGACCGGTTGATCGCGCGCCGGGGCCATATCAACCCGCCATGAGCCGGTACCGAGATTCTGACCAAGATTCGTCTCTTGCTTCAATACACCGAGCGTGACTGCGGCACGAGTACCAGTTGCCTTCTCAGCGGCCTCCGCGTAGGCAAGTGCCGTACCGAAAGGTATCGCTGCGCTGTCGCGGAGCGTGAAGAGTTCGGAACGAATCTGCGCCGCTGTCTTCTGATTCGTGGTAATAAGTTTTTGATAATTCGCTTCGACGCCCTTCGTCTGCGCAAGCAACTGCTGCTTTTCTTTTTCCTGTGCTTGAACCTGCTGTTTGGCGAGCTGTGCGACCGTACGCAATTGCTCTTGTTCTTCAAGACGAGCCTGGAGCTCAGCCTTCTCAGCTTCAGTTGAAGCGCTGGTTTTCTCGATCTGATTAAAAGAATCGGCAAGCGCGCCCTTTATAGACGTAAAGGCATCGAGGTCGCTGAAAAAATCAGAGACTCCTTGTGAGCCAAGAGCTACGCTGACAGCCGAATACGCGTCAAGCATCTGAGTCTGTCGCAATATCTGTGCAAGCGATTCTTTCTCCGCAGAGAGTCGCGCCGAAAGTTGTGTGAGAGTCTGATTATGCGCCCCGATATTATTATTCAATTTTGTTATGGTGAGATTGATCGCCTGAATCTGGAGCTGAGTTTTCTTGATTTCAGCATTAAAAGCATTTATCTGAGTCTGGAGCGTCTGATGTTGATTCTGCGCGGAATCGAGCAATTGTTGTTGCGTAGCGATCTGACTCTCAAGTGCATCAAGCTGGTTTTGCAGCTCTTGCTGACGATTTGCTACCGCCGAAGAGGCGCTCTGAGCGAACGTAAGGGGTGGAAGAAGTAGGAGCGCACACACAAAAATGAAGGAAAAAAACCGGTACATCGTCCGGCCATTTTAGCACGCCCGTTGAATGCTCGTATAAAGGCCTAAGCGGCCGGAGATGCTGCTTCAGTCTCTGCCTCTTCCTTACCCTTCTTCTCGACTTCAATCGAAGAAATGTCTGCAGGAGCGGCCACCTCTTCCTTCTCTTCCACGACTTCTTGTGCAAGAGCAATGACTTCTTCAGGCTCGACAGCGAGCTCTACCCCCGCTGGAAGAGCAAGATCCTTCGCATGGATTCGATCATTGATCGCCATAAGCACAGAGAGATCCACTGAGATATCATGCGGAAGATTCATCGGATCCGCCTTCACCTCAAGCTCATAGAGCACCTTCACGAGGTTTGCGCCTGCCTTCACTGCGGGAGATTCACCGACAAATACAAGCGGGATAGCGACCTGAACTTTCTTACCCTTAGTCACCGCATAAAAATCAACATGACGGGGCTGGTTCGTGAGCGGATCGAGGTCTACTTCATGAATGAGTGTCGGAATCGGCGCACCAAGACCGTCAAGTGACACGATAGTAGCTTCGCCCGCCTCGCGAAGAATCTTCTCAAAGGCGCGTATAGGGACGGTGATTGGCGTCGATGCCTGATGTGCGCCATAGACGACTGCCGGGATGAAACCTGAACGGAGAAGTGCTGGCGCCGAAGCGCTTGTTTTCTCGCGTTTCTCTACAGAAAGCGTAAGCATATTGAATGCACTATACCGCACCAATCTTAATATCGCAACGATTCCCATGTAGGACGTCGTACATCCTACATGGGTTATACTATGCATATGGAGCTATACCATGTGATTAATAAAGGAGTTGATGGGCGCGATATATTTCTAGATACGCAAGATTACGCACGTTTTGTGCATGATCTCTACGAATTCAACGACGCCGCTCCGGCACTTGAATTTCATCATGCTAATTCTCGCGCATTGAATGTAGGACGTACGACGTCCTACATTCGTAAACGATTAGTTGATGTACATGGATGGGAACTAATGAGGAACCATTATCATCTTTTGCTTTCAGAGCGCGTCAATGGTGGTATGACTCTTTTTCTACGCAAGCTAAGCGGCTATGCGAGATATTTTAATGAGCGACACAAACGTCGAGGCACTCTATTTCAAGGACGTACTAAGAAAATTCTTATCGAGCGCCAGGAGCATTTCCTCTATATTCTCCACTACGTTCATTTGAATTCACTTGATTATTTCCCAGGTGCAAAAAGGTGGCGCGAACGCGATAAGGGTACTATCCATGAAATTTCTAAAGTGCTCGAATACCTCAGGAACTATCGTTGGAGTAGCTATCCCGACTACTGCAGCATACCGAACTTTCCCTCAATTCTCACTAAAACGCTTTTTGAACACTCTCTCGGTGCAGATTATCCTGCTACTCTCAAGGAGTATATTGTGGGGAGAACTGAGGAAGAAATAAATCTGAAATCGCTTGAATATTAGTCATATAATCATGTAGGACGTCGTACGTCCTACATGATTATCCAAGGGCAGAAGAGACTTTGGCGAGGCGGGCAAGAAAAGCTGAACGAGCTGCAGGAACGTTTTCTTCTTTCCCCGCCCAGAGTGAAAGAGCCTCCTCTTGGAGCGCCCGTGCATAAGAAAAAGTGACCGGCCATGGAGCATGAACCTCCTTCGCCCGACGGGTAATCGCCGCGAGATTTGCAGTAGCCTCATCTGGTGTTTGTCCGCCTGAAAGAAAGACAATTCCCGCAACCTTCCGAGGTACACTCTTGGTGAGTGCAGTAACCGTGTCCTCTGCAACCTCTTCCGGCGTATCCTTCTTTCCGCTCTCGCTCCCTGAAAGCGCCATAGAGGTCTTCAGGATGACACTCGCGAGGTCAACCGAATGTTCTTCGAGCACCGAAAAGAGCGTTCCCAACACCTCTTCAATGACTGCTCGAGAACGTGCGCGACTATGCTTCCCTTCGAGTAGCACTTCCGGCTCAACGATTGGCACGAGACCTGCCGTCTGCGCATCTTTGGCGTAACTCGCGAGACGTTTTGCATTTTCATGGATTGCAGCCGCCGTAGGTAATTGATCGCCGTCAATATGGATAGCTGCGCGCCACTTGGTAAAGACAGCTCCTTGTTTCTTATATTCCGTAAGCCGCCCAGGAAGATCAAGAAGTCCCTGAGTGATTAGCTCGTGCGGACTTGTGCTGATCGGTTCAGTACCAAGATCAACCTTTACTCCCGGTAGGATACCGCGGGCCATAAGCGAAGTGGGAAATAATGCGTGATCATTCCCTTTTTCAAGCAGCGTCTCAGAAAAAAGAATAATTCCCGAGAGATACTGTTCGATACCCTCTGCGCCCATAAAAAGATCGCGATACTGCCGCCGCATCTCCGCACTCGTAGGAATGCCATACGAAGCGAGTCGTGTTGTCGCAGTGTGCACACCCTCATCTGCAGCAAGAATGCCTTTGCCGGGGGCGAAAAGTGAACGTGCGGTCAGAACTAAATCGGTCATGCGTTTTATTTTACCATGACACGTGAAGTGTTCGCCGTTTCGCTACGCATGAAGGAATGTTACACTTATGCGCATATGGACTTCATCGCTATCGGCGACACTGCGGTTGACGAATTTATCAAACTTGAAGAGGCACGGATCAATTGTGATATCGATAATCAGGATTGCACCATTTCCATGAAATGGGGGGATAAGATTCCCTACGAATTTTCTGTTATGGTGCCGGGTGTCGGAAATGCAGCAAACGCCGCAGTCGCGGCGGCACGCCTCGGCCTCTCCTCTGGATTCATTTCGAACGTCGGTAACGATCGTTATGGCGATGAAACCATCGCTTCTTTCACGAAGGAAGGCGTCGATACGAAATACGTTGCGGTAAACGCTGACATGCCGACGAATCATCACTACGTGCTCTGGTATGAAGCCGAACGCACGATTCTCATACGCCATGAAGCATATCCCTATGTTATTCCGAAAGAATTAGTAGCACCTAGATGGATGTATCTTTCCTCCGCCGGCTCCCGCTCGGAGGCATTTCATGGCGAACTTGCTATATGGCTTGCTGCGCATCCAGAAACAAAGCTTGCGTTCCAGCCCGGCACATTCCAGATATCCATGGGCAAAGAGAAGCTCGCAGCGCTCTACGCAGTCACAGAACTTGTCGCTTGCAACAAGGAAGAAGCAGAACGCATCCTTGGTCTCGGCGAGACAGACATCAAGGAACTTCTTGAAAAGATGCGCACCATTGGTCCTAAAATCGTACTTATCACAGATGGTCCCAATGGCGCATACTCGTTTGATGGCAATGAGATGCTCAAGATTGGGATGTATCCGGATCCGAAGCCGCCTGTGGACAGGACCGGTGCGGGCGACGCTACGACGTCAACTATCGTCGTGGCTCTTGCACTTGGTAAACCACTCTCTGAGGCGCTTCTGTGGGGACCAGTGAATTCCATGTCCGTCGTACAGGAGATTGGTGCGCAAAAAGGCCTCCTTACGCGAACAATGCTTGAAAAATATCTTGCCGAAGCCCCATCCGCGTACGTAGTGACTCCGCTTTAAACTAGCATTTCAGCATAAGAACGTTTTGAAGCAGGGCTTCAAAACGTTCTTATGGTTTCAATATTGATTGTTGTAGCGGAGCGTAATCCGATTCGCTATTGCCCACAATGAACGTAAATGTACTCGCGGTTACAACGTGGACAATGATCATGGTCGCTCCTGTTGCCGCAACAACGATAAGCAATATGGCGATATAGGAGTTTATTTTCTCTTTCATATTTTTATTATACGCGCACAAGAGTACGGACGGCCTCCTCTATGTGGAAAGCGTCGAGCCCGTAATGCTTCAAGAGCTCGTCTGATTCACCCGACTGCCCGAAAGTATCCGCGACACCAAGCAGTCGCATAGGTATCGGATGATGTTGTGAGAGGAATTCTGCAACAGCGCTTCCGAAACCGCCTGCCGCCTGATGTTCTTCAACGGTGACGACACAGTCGACCTCTCGCACCGCTTCAAGTACAGCCTCTTCATCAAGTGGCTTCACGGTCGGCACATGCACTACGATGGATCCTATGCCCTCTGAAAAAAGTGCCTGAGCCGCCGTGAGCGCTGCATAGCTCAAAGAACCCGTCGAGAGTATTGCGACTTTCGGAGCATCCGATTTCCAAAGCTGTAGTGCCTTTCCTATCTGGAAGGAAGTCTCACTCGTCGTAAAAATTGGCGTCGCTGCACGACTGAAACGAATATAGACTGGACCATCCGTTGTAGCCGCTGCGACGACAGCCTTCCGCGCCTCTTCGGCGTCGCCTGGGACGATTACTGTCATCCCGGGAAGCATGCGCATCATGCCGATATCCTCGAGCATCTGATGCGTCGCACCATCAGGACCTACCGAGACACCCGCATGCATGCCACAAATCTTCACCGACGCCTGATTGAGCGCGATAGTGGTGCGAATCTGCTCATAGTTGCGGCCCGGATTAAAGGCTGCGTAGCTCGCGATAAATGGGATCTTGCCGGCTGCCGCCATACCGCTCGCTACTGTCGCCATGTTTTGCTCAGCAACTCCCATCTCGATAAAACGATCGGGAAATTCTTTCTGAAACCATTCAGCACGCGTACTTTCGGCGAGGTCAGCGCAGAGGACGACGACGCGCGGATCCTTCCGACCCGCTTCGACGGTACCTTTACCGAAGCCGTCTCGCGTCGAAGCTTTCGGAATAGAGTCCGCGAAAATATCCGCGGATAATTTTGCGGCAATATTAAGCATATTCGTGAGGTACTTTACCGCTCATTGTGCGGATTTCCTTGAGAAACCGTTTCCCTTCTTCCTGCGTCGGAGGCTTCCCGTGCCAGCGATAATCAAATTCGATTTCGGGCACACCTTTCCCGGGGATAGTATGCGCGATAATAAGGGTCGGCTTTTCATAAATCGCTTTTGCTTCTTCGACTGCAGCAACAAAAGCTCGCATGTCATTCCCATGCACCTCAATCACATGCCAGTTAAACGCGCGATACTTGTCCGCGATCGGCTCAAGAGGCATCACGTCTTCAGTCATCCCGTCAATCTGGATGTTATTACGATCCATGACCGCAATCAGATTATGGAGCTTGTGCTTCCCTGCAAACATCGCTGCTTCCCAAATATTTCCTTCTTCCTGTTCCCCGTCGCTCATCAAACAATAGACGCGCTGCTTTTTATTATCCATGCGAAATGCATACGCCATACCAGCGGCCTGAGAGAGGCCTTCACCAAGAGGACCCGAGGTGGTCTCGAGCCCAGGAAGACGCAGACGCTCTGGATGCCCTTGGAGTCGGCTGCCGAGCTTACGGAGCGTCAGACATTCTTCAATGGGAAAATAGCCAGCGTGCGCCATAGCCGCGTAACGCACTGGAACGATGTGACCATTAGAAAGTATGAGTCGGTCACGACCCTCCCACTCCGGATCATCTGGGCGATGATTGAGAATATGAAAATAAAATGCCGCAAATACATCTGCCATACCAAGCGGACCAGCGGTGTGTCCGCTTCCTGCCGCGACCAACATCTGGATTATCGTTTCGCGGATTGCTTCGGCTTTTATTTCAAGAGTGCGCACTTGTTCATCGGCGAGTGACATTGTTTTTCATTATACACCCGATTTTTTCGTTGGTACCCCAACGAGTAAAAATCGCGTCGGAAATGAGCACATTTCTGACGTCGTAAATCTACACACCATACGAACTTTCGAGCCCCTCAAAAGCTGCAAACGCAGCGGCGGGATCGTTTGCTTGCAGAATGCCGGAACCAACAACAATATTTGAAACATTGAGCGCAACGAGTTTCCGCGCACTTTCAAGCGAAACGCCGCCATCTACTTGTATAGGGACTTCTGGATGACGAGTGTGAAATACGCGAACCCTCTCAAGAACGCGATGATCAAAAGGCTGTCCTTGCTTACCGATGGACGCAATACCCATGAACTGCACATACTGAATTTCATCAAGGCAGAGTTCTAGAAGGGCAAGATCGCTCCCGATATTGAGCGCAAGGCCGAAAGAAATAAAGTCGCCATAGCGCCCGCGAGAAGTTCGGATGAGTCGTGGCAAGTTCATGACACTTTCAGCATGGAACGTGAGACGCGTTGCTCCGAGCGAGAGCCATGCGTCCACTGCCCGCTCTGCGTCAAGACACATAAGATCGACCTCGTAGGCGATACGTTCGAGCGCTGGCAACATTTTAATTCGTTCAACCAGAGTTTGTAATTCTGCAGGTGCCGAATAGGGCCAGGACGCAGGTGAAGCAAAACGACCATCGACCACGTCGATCTGTATCCGAGAAACCGAAGGAATCCTACTAAGGAGCGCAAGCTTTTCCTCGAGATCTTCGCGCGAGGACGGGAGCACAGCTGGAACAACAAGACCCATAAGGGTAGTATAGAACAAGAAATCGTAATCAGTTTACTCTTGTTGCATAAGCATGGATGCGACGCTCAGAATTTCGCAAGACGTCGCTGATGCCGCTCTGCACCAGAGAATTCCGTCTCGAGAAATATTCGGACTGCTTCAAATGCCTCGTCTTGGGTAACGAAGCGGGCACCTATAGAAAGAATATTTGCATTGTTATGCTGCCGTGTGCGTCGTACGATTTCGTATACGTCTTTGGTTCGCGTTGAATTCACGAATGCCGTTGGTTCGGCAATTTGCGCCGAATTCGCGAGTGCTTCCGCACTAGCGGAATCATTCGACAAATTCGGCATGATTGCCGAGGATGCGGCAATCACATAGAAAACTGCTGCGCGAATACCGGACACACGATTCGCGCACATAGCCTCTCCCTGCCCGCTTCCGCCGATGATAATGCCGCGTGCGTCTGGTTCTGCTGCCACTCGCTTCGCGAGCGGTGTCATGAAGTCCGGATAATCATCTTCAGGATTAAGCGCGGCGGCGCCCATATCCTCAATGTCGTATCCAAGTGTGCGAATATGCGAAATCAGGGCGTTCTTGAGGACAAACCCTGCATGATCGGATGCGATATATATTTTAGACATTGGCAGCTGCGATGCAGTGGCGGACGAGTGACTCCGTGTACCCCATTTCGTTATCGTACCAAGCGAGCACTTTGACAAGCGTGCCGTCGACAACTCGTGTCATACCAAGGTCTGCAATAGAGGCATGAGGCAACCCGATAATATCGCTTGAGACAAGCTCCTCATCGGTTGTAGTGAAGATACCTTCCCAGCGCGCAGTGAGAGCAGCGGCGCGGAGTATCTCATTTACCTCTTCTTTAGTCGTTGCACGCTTCGCGATGAATGTAATGTCCGCTATTGACCCGGCTGGTACTGGCACACGGAGCGAAATGCCATCGAACTTGCCCATGAGCGGCGAGTACGCCTGTCCCACGGCTATTGCCGCACCTGTAGAAGTGGGTACGATATTTTGCGCTGCCGCTCTTCCCTCTTTCATATCTTTTTTTGACGGACTATCGACAAGAGATTGACTAGCCGTGTACGCATGTGTCGTCGAGAGCACTGCCTTCTCAATACCAATAGCTTCATCGAGAATGGCGATGATAGGGCTCGCGGAGTTCGTGGTGCAAGATGCATTTGAAGTTATCTGGCACGTCTGCAAACGATCTTCGTTAAGACCCATAAGCACTGTCGCACCCAGGACGGACTCGCCTTTTACTGGGGCCGTAATGACGACACGTCGAGCACCTGCAATGATATGTGCCTGTGCTTTTTCATAGTCCGTAAAAAATCCTGTTGATTCTACAACAACGTCAATCGCTAAATCTTTCCATGGCAACTGTGTCGGATCTTTTTCCGAAAGAAATTTCACCTCTTTGCCATCAATAACAAGTGCGCCGTCCTTTGCCTCTACCGAAAAAGGAGCTCGCCCATATACCGTGTCGTATTTAAGAAGATACGCGAGGTTCTCGAGCGATCCAAGATCGTTCACTGCGACAATTTCAATATCGCGACCGTGTGAGAGACGTGCAAACGCGCGACCGATGCGACCAAAACCATTGATAGCGACACGGATAGCCATAGGAAAATTAAGAGGACGAATTAAAGGTTAATGGGTGCTCCGATTATACACCAACCAAAAATGCATACTGAACTACTCAGTGTCATGGAAATGCATTCCCAATACCCCCTAAAACCCCTGTATCTTCGCCCGTGTCTTCGCTCCGACTGATCCATACCCAGTAGTGGCT
>CAYIMJ010000029.1:0-9574 GCA_964364605.1 uncultured Candidatus Saccharibacteria bacterium
CGTTTTGCATTGGAATGACTCCTGATTTCAGTATCATCTTGCGTTGGACAAGACTCTCCATTGCGAAAACTTTCTCATTCTGGTACATTTTACGCATGTCACAAGACCGCCTGCTTAGGCTCAAATCTACGAAGTCCAACCACGTCATCTGGACTCGTAAGAATAGAAAGACCACTGAGCGCAAAATTGAACTCCAGAAGTTCGATCCAACGCTCCGCAAGCGTGTCACGTTCAAAGAAGCGAAGAGATAACCCAGCACCACCCATTGACAATAGACAAATTATCTATTACTCTCTCAGGTAGAGTACAGTAATTAATTCCTGCGGCAGGATGTGCCGCACACAGAAAGGAGACCATATGTTCCCGTTCCTAATTTTCCTTAGTTTGTTTGGAGGAATTCTTGCAGCGGTGGCAGTATTTGCAGCTGGCTCTCGCAATACAGGGAGATCTCCAGAGGAAAAAGAAGCTGCGAGGAAGATATCCATCCTGTATCTTATTCTGTCATTTGGGATGTTGGGTTCCGTGATCTTTGGCGTAAGTCCGTTTGTATTAGGCTACGGACGTGTTCCTAATAAGGCAGAGGAGTACACAGAGCGTCTGGAGATAGGGGTGGCATATGAGCCCCTCGCATCATACGAAGATGGCGAAAGTGAAATCCTCCTCGTAAAGAAAGATGGCGACTCGAAAGTGCTCGCAATCCGCGTGAAAGGTCCGATTCCGCTTGAGCGCTTCACGCTCGTCGACGGCAAGCCCGCTGCGCTCAGGTAATGTCGAACGGCGCGCTGCCGATAAGCCCCCTCAGGGAAACTTGAGGGGGCTTTCACTTATGCCGCTAGGAATTCTTTTAGTTCAGGCAGATGGAGTATTCATTGGATGCCGTAGTTTTTTCTGGTAAAGTAGAAAACGAACTAATATATACAACTGCATGGCAACGATACAAGCGATCAAGGCTCGGGAAATTCTGGACTCACGCGGTAATCCGACGGTAGAAGTTGAACTTGAGACCCGACAAGGGAAAGGTGTCGCATCGGTGCCGTCGGGCGCGAGTGTCGGAGCGCACGAGGCGCATGAGCTGCGCGACAATGGCGGGGCGTCCCGCGGAGTATCAGAAGCAATTGCTCACGTGAACGATACAATTGCAAAAGCGACGATTGGAAAAGAGTTCGACCAACAGAGTCTCGATGCTTTTCTATGCGAGCTTGATGGGACGAAAAATAAAAGTCGTCTTGGGGCGAATGCAATTCTTGCTGTCTCGGTCGCTTTCGCGCGTGCAAAGGCGCACGAGCAGGGTGTGGAGCTCTATGCGTATCTCGGCTCGCTGGATAACAGGAAAAACTTTTCGTCGCCGGTGCCGCTCTTCAATATCATTAATGGCGGGAAACACGCGCGTGACGGCATCGATATTCAGGAGTGCATGCTCGCACCGATCGGTTTTAAGAGTATGCGTGAGCGTGTCGCAGCAGCGGAAAAATGCATGGCGATATTGAAATCATCCTTAGAACAAAAGGGCTGTAGTACCGAAATGGGGGACGAAGGGGGATTTGCACCTGCGCTTGCGAGTAACGACGAGGCGCTTGATTTGCTCGTGACATCCATAAAAAACGCAGGATACTCGACCGACCAAGTGAAGATTGCTCTTGATGTCGCCTCCAGTAGTTTTTATGAAGGGGGACAGTATGTGCTCAAGTCGGGAGGAGAACGTTTACTCGACAATGCGCACATGATCGAGTGGTATGCCGCACTTGCAGAGAAATACCCGTTGATCTCGATCGAGGATGGACTCGCGGAAGATGATTGGGACGGATTTGTAGGGCTGCAGAAGGCTCTAGGTGGAACTCTGTCTATCGTCGGGGACGATCTTACGGTGACTAACGTATCGCGCATCGGCATGGCCATAGAGAAAAAGGCCGCAAATGCTTGTATCATCAAGCCGAATCAGATTGGCACGGTAACCGAGAGCATTAATGCAGTGCGTGCAGCGCGAAATGCCGGATGGAAACTCTTTGCGTCGCATCGTTCGGGGGAAACCATGGACACGTTCATATCCGACTTTGCCGTCGGACTTGCTTGCGATTACATTAAGGCCGGAGCGCCAACGAAAAAAGAACGCATGGTGAAATATGATCGACTGATTGAGATTGAGGAGCATGTACCTGCAGCATGAGCTCTCGAGCACAAATAATCGCAACTATCGGACCGGCAAGCGAGAAACCGGAAATGTTGAAACTGCTGATCCAAGGTCAGATGGATCTGGCTCGAATTAATTTCGCATGGTTCGATTCGAAAGATGGCGCGCACCGAATTGACTCAATTCGTGCGGCGGCGGCGGAATGCGGCCGGAGTATCCCTATCATTGCGGATTTGCCCGGACCTCGCGTGCAGAATGCGGAAGGTCACTCCTATGATGAGTCAATTTCCTCGACTATCACGCCGAAAGACGACGAAGCCTTGCGGCTGTGTGCGGAGAAGGGGGTGGAATATGTGGCGGTCTCGTTTGTTGGAAGTGAGGATGATATTAGACGCTATCGCGAGGCGATACAGAGCTATAATGGTTCGCAAAAGATTATTGCGAAAATAGAGCGAAAGGCGGCAGTAGATGCTATCGATAGCATCATTGCTGCGTCGGATGCCGTGATGGTCGCCCGGGGAGATTTAGGACATGAAGTTCCTCTTGAAGAAATTCCGTTTGTACAGAAAATGATTATTGCAAAAGCGAACGCCGCAGGTAAGTCGGTCATCACTGCAACGCAGATGCTTCTTTCGATGACCGAACATTCGGAACCGACGCGTGCAGAAGTAACTGACGTCGAAGAAGCTGTTCGGGATGGCTCTGATGCGGTGATGCTCTCCGAAGAAACTTCGACAGGACGTTTTCCGGCGGAAGCAGTTGCTATGATGGAGCGTATACTGATCGCAGCAGAACGACATTACACAGAACATCCTTTACATCTCTTATGACACTCCCTGGAACTCTTATCATCGCGCGGCATCACGAATCAGAGTGGAATAAGAAAGGCATGTGGACCGGCACTCGTGATGTGCATCTTACTGAGTATGGATTCAAGAAATCAGACGAGATGGGTCTTTTGCTCAAAGATGTGAAAATCGACCGGGCATTCGCCTCTATGCAGGTGCGCTCGATAGAGACGCTTTCGTGCATGCTGAATAATCGGGAGCTCTACAACGTTCCGACGCAGCATATTCATGTGCTCGGCGAACGTGATTACGGCGAATACACGGGGAAAAATAAGTGGGAGATGAAGCAGATTCTCGGAGAAGAAGTATTCGACCATATGCGCCGCGACTGGGACTATCCCATTCCTGGAGGTGAGACGCTTAAGATGGTGTACGAGCGTGTCGTGCCGTTTTACTTGAGCACAATCGTGCCGCTTCTTCAGGAGGGGCACAATGTGCTTGTTGCGTCACACGGGAATGCTCTGCGCGCACTCATGATATATATGGAATCGATTCCTAAGGAAGACGCGAAGAATGTTGAAATGATGTTCGGTTCCGTCGTCCTCTACCAGGTAGATGATGAAGGAAAGTCAGTCCATAAGGAGGTACGCACGGTGGAGTCAGAGGTGAATGCGTAGTCTAGTCCTAGATTGGTAGATTTATTTGTCTTGCGTGTAATCGTTCTGAGAAGGCATTTTGAATGGGTGCAGCAAGAGAAAAATCATGAGTTTCTTTCGGTTCGTGTGCAAATACATTAAATCCTTCCTCGTTGTATCGAGGCACTAAATGCCAGTGTACCTGTTTCGCCTCATCCATATACATGAGATACACCTTTTCTACACTAAGAACCTTCAGTAATGCATCACGAGTAACATCCACAATTTCCATCAGGTAATCGTATTCTTGATCGGATAAATCGTGTAAATCTGGAGTATCTTTTTTCCATACACACACAGTGTGACCTTTGGTTAAGGGGAAGGATGCTAGGCATACATATAACCAATCGTTATCGTAGATAATTGATTCAGCTGGAGGATTGGGAAGGGAAGACATCAAGGGTATTTTACACGTAAAAAACGTCTTTGGCGGGCCCACCAGGACTCGAACCTGGGACTTCCGTTTTGGAGACGGAAATTTTACCACTAAACTATAGGCCCATTTTTATTCAGGAATGCCACCGCTATCGCTTCTAACCGACGACCGAAATCGACATTGAGATAACGGATACTAACGCATCCTTGGTATCCTTCGCGAGTTCGCACGCCCGTATGCGGTTTCTGATACGGGCGATGAAACTGCGCCAGAGGTATAGTAGTCATTTTTGACCAAAATCGCAATTGCGTCTCGCTATCATGGTAATCATGCAGATGTACATTTACACGCAGTTTTCGCTCATCGATTGAGAACCCCTCGCGAAGCAGTCTTAGAAACGAAGCGATTACCAAAGGATCAGAATTTGTAAAACTGGGTATTTCACCTCTTCTGATTTTAGTACCTTCGCACCAGTACATTATTGCACACAGTAAGCGTGCGGCGTCCGCATTTATAGCGGCTTTGGCAACCACTTCTTTCCCATATATTTCCGCGACAGAGAATTTTTTATCGACTTGTTTTCGGTGAGTAATTCCTGCGCGGTTTCTTGCGTCACGACGATTCTTTTCTATTTTTTGTTGCGCTCGCTTTGAGAGCGGAACATCCTTCACCCATACAGAAACAGAAGATTTAGCCACCTGCAATGTATCGCTTATTTCAGAAAGTGAATATCCTTGTTTTCTTAGAGACACTGCCTTCTCTTTTTCGATCCTCTTCGCTTCCATATTTGAATTATAATACACCGGTTATATAAACTACTATCTGTGTATGAATGTTTCTGTGGATAACAGATAAGGAGGGAGTGGAAAAGCTGCGCACCAGCAGCTGGTGCGCGGTATGATGTTATGTATGCGTTCTCGCGCCTCTTTATTTGCACTCTTCTTCGTAGTGAGTTCGCTTGTGTTACTACCCCTTGCCGCGCATGCGGCAGCAGCGATACCGTTTTTCGGCCCCATCATTCCACCAGGTACTGACGCGGTATGTCCAGCAGGTTGGGGCATGGTCATGGTCGTGATAAACAACATCATCAGTTTCTTTATCACAATCGCAATTGTCTTTGTCGCGCCTCTCATGATCGGTTATGCAGGGTTCCTTATGGTATTTAACCCAACATCGGTTGGGGATGTTGGGAAAGCAAAAACCATCCTGTGGAATACGGCAATCGGCATCGTAATCGCACTTGCTGGTTGGGTAATCGTCGCAGCGATTATGGCAGTTCTCTATAATCCGAATGGAAAAACTAAATTGGAAGCATGGTCGAACATTATTGGTTCACACAATGCTCCTACGTGCCATCCTCAAAAAGGCGCGCTTCCTGGTGAGGTATTCGAACCTGCAGTAGCTGCACCGGGTGTTGCTGTAGTTCCTGGTGCTCCAGGAGTTGAATGTTCTTCTATATTGCCGGTTCCACCTCTTACTGATCCTCTTGCACAGCAGATGGAGAACGGGCAAACAATAATATGGGAAAATACAGATCCTAGATTACAGGCATGTGCGACTAAGTTTAGTAACCTAGTGTCTGCTGTTGTTACTTCCGCTTATAGACCACAAGCTTATCAGACACATTTTTCTGAAATAAAAGATCGATGGTGCACACAGGGTTTACGGTCAAATACAGATCCGGTCTGCAGTTCTCTCAAAAGCGCTGTTTCGATTGAGGTTACAAAGCACTTTGGATCCGCATGGAATTGTGGTGCTGTCGGCGAAACGTCTCGTCATACTTCAGGCACCGGAGTTGACTTCGGTGGTATCAGTAACCCTGCTAGTGCGGCGGTGCAGCAAGCCGCTTCGCAATCATGTCTAAAATGGCAAAATTATCCTGGCGATCCGTACCACTATGACCTTATATCCGGATGTTCGTGCCAATAAATCCACTAGGACGACTCGTCGTTAAGTTTGCGGAGCCACGCTTTCTGGCGGCGCGCATACTGCCAGAGTTTTGCAGAGAGAGTAGGGAGGAGTGATGCTTCAGTTCGTTCACCTCGTAAGAATTCTCCGACGATTTTGTACTCTAGACCGAGCTCGTTGAGTCGTGTGTCGCCGACCTGCTCGCGTACGTGGCGCACCTCGTCGATAAGTCCGCGGGCGAGAGCGTTTGCAAGTCGCGTATCGATTCGTGCGCGCAACTCTTCTTTTGGCGGATCGATCACAATCCATTCAGCCCTATAGTTAGATGGTGATGAAGCTCGGGCAGGAACTTTCCCCTTGGCCTCAATAATTTCAAGCGCTCGAATGAGACGGCGGCGGTTTTGCGAATCAAGCTCTCCAGCACGACGAGGGTCAAGACGTGTGATTCTTGCGACAAGTTCTTCAGTCGGTAGTTTCTCTAGCTCCTCGCGAAGTTTTGGATTCGCATCTACTCTTGCAGGAAGACCATGCAGAAGTGCATTGAAATAAAAATGCGTTCCTCCGACGAGAATGGGAAGTTTTCCTCGTGCCGAAACCTCTTCTATAAGACGTGTTGCGTCCGTGACAAAATCTCCCGCTGAATAGTTTTCCTCCGGGTTGCGAATATCGATGAGGTGGTGCGGTATGCCATGCATCTCCTCGTTTGTGATTTTTTCCGTACCTATATTAAGCTCGCGATACACCTGTCGCGAATCGACAGAGATGATTTCCCCGTTTCGTGTGAGAGCCTCCTCGACTGCTCGCGAAGATTTTCCTGAGGCGGTGGGCCCCATAATGAGTAGAATCTGTTTTTTGATTTGTCTTTGCACTGTGCGCGATGGTATCATGGCGGGAGCATAATCAAAAAAATATGAAAGATACCAAAAGCAACTATTGCGAACATTGTGGGGAGTTCCATGACCTAGTGCAAGACTATATTTCACAAGTAAAGGTTGGTACGACAGTGCCGGATTTTGAGTTTGAGGTCTTTCACGCGGGCGTTATCAAGACGATGAGCCTCTCAAAACTCAGAGGGAAGTGGGCAGTATTGGTGTTCTATCCAGCAGACTTCACGTTCGTCTGTCCGACCGAGCTTGAAGAGCTTGCGAAGTTGTATCCGAAGTTCTTGGAGCTTAATGCGGAGATCATTTCAGTATCGACCGACACTGTCCATACGCACAAGGCGTGGCACGATGTGTCTCCAGGTATCAAGGAAATTGCGTACCCGATGGCCGCAGATCCTTCAGGAAAGCTTGCGGGCGCTTTCGGCGTTCTTATCGAGGGCGACGGTGGCCCAGAACTTACTCCGGACGAAGGTCTCGCGCTCCGCGGCACATTTATCATCGATCCTTCCGGAGCGCTTCGCTCCATGGAGGTTAGTGATAATTCCATCGGCCGCAAAGGCTCAGAAACGCTTCGTAAACTCCAGGCAGCGCAGTATGTGGAAACACACAAGGGCCAGGTCTGTCCTGCCTCATGGGAACCAGGAGACGACACTCTCGAGCCAGGGTTAGATTTGGTGGGGAAGTTGTAAACTTTGCGGACAAAGTCCCCCCACGTTCTCGTACACAAATACGTGCAGGCACGTATTTGTGGTTCATTCGCTTGGCAGTAACATAGTATGTTAATCTGCAATTCATAGCCGGGGTGGCGGAATTGGCAGACGCACGGGATTCAAAACCCCGCGCCGCAAGGCATGAGAGTTCGATTCTCTCTCCCGGCACAAAAAGCATATGCTAAAATATTTCGTATGAAGGATGATGCAGGCTATGTGCCGACCAAGTACGACTCGGTCTTCTGGATCGATGTCGATCGGATCATCCCAAACCCGTACCAGCCGCGCAAGGAATTCAGCGAGGCAGGCCTGACTTCGCTTGCGGAGAGTATTCGCCAGTACGGTGTGCTGCAGCCGCTTGTCGTGAGTCGTAGTGAAGTCGAGAAGCCAGAGGGCGGTCTTGAGAGTATGTACGAACTTATTGCTGGTGAGCGCCGCCTGCGCGCAAGCAAGCTCGCGGGCTTGAAGCAGATACCGGTTGTTATCCGTCAGGGCGAAAGCAATCTCACGAAACTCGAACTCGCCATCATCGAGAATCTCCAAAGGGAAGATTTAAATGCTATAGATCGAGCGAAAGCGCTTCAGCAGCTTATCGATGAGTTCGGAATTTCACATTCCGAGACCGCCGCAAAGATCGGTAAGAGCAGGGAATACGTATCCAACAGTCTTCGTCTCCTTTCGTTGCCCGAGCACATGCAGAATGCAATCGTGGGGAAGGAAATCAGCGAGGGTCATGCGCGGCCGCTTCTTGCGCTCAATAGTCGTCCAGAAGAACGCGAAACTCTTTTTAAGGAAATTATTTTGAAGCGGCTCCCGGTTCGTGCTGCCGAGCGCATTGCGCGCTCTATCGCGCAGGAGAGGGTGCGCCCTCATCATCGGAAGTCGCTCGAAATGGTCGAGCTTGAAAAATCTCTGACGGAGACGCTCGGTACACGCGTGATTATCGAGACCAATGCCGAGGGCGGACGTCTTCTTATCGACTTCTTCTCACCCGAAGACCTTTCAATTCTTGCTGCGTCGCTTGCAGTTCGCGCCGCTCAGCAAGAATCAAATACATCGTCTCCTGAAATTTCCGCGGAGCAGAATATATCTATGCTCGAATTTCCGAATACCACTCAGCTACCAAGTGACCCTATTGTACCCGCTGCGCCTGATGAACCTTCGGAAGACGACCTATACTCAGTGACTGGTTTTTCTATGTAACTCACCGGTTTTTTCTTTCCGTACGCGACGTTTCTTTTCCTCAGGCGGTTTGGATGATTCATTCATGCCGAGCGCAGTACGGATATGGCGGCGAGCGAGTGACGTCCGTACGATTTCAAGCCACTTGACCGAAGGGTGTGCAGAGTCACGTCGGAGTATTTCAACAACTTCGCCGTTGCCGAGTATGGTGTCGAAGGAGACGAGTTTCCCGTTAACTTTTGCGCCTTGAAGATGATCTCCGAGGTCGCTGTGGATAGCATACGCAAAATCAATCGGCGTTGATGCTGCCGGAAGGTCGATGACATCGCCTTTGGGAGTAAAGACGAATACACGATGCGAGAAGAAATCCTCTTTGAGTCCGTCCACGAATTCTTTCGAGCCAGCGACCTCTGCGTGTGCTTCAGCAAGTTCAGCGAGCCATAACGGCGCCTTTGTTATTCCGGCTGCCCCTTCCTCCTTTTTTGTAACCTTCATGAGGGAGGGTATGAGCCAGCGAATCCAGGTGAAAGACAGCGATGAAAATCTGCTTCTTTGGGCCTCTTTGTCGAGTTGCTCGACACCTTTCCCTAATTGCTTATAGGACATATGCGACGCAATACCGAACTGAGCACGACGATGCATTTCTTCGGTGCGAATCTGAATTTCGACGATACCCGCCTCCGGCGTTACGACCGTCGTATGGAGCGATTGGTATCCGTTCGGCTTGGGGAAGGCGATGTAGTCCTTAAATTCACCCGGGAGCGGCCTATAGAGCGCGTGCACGCTCCCGAGAGTTGTGTAGCAGTCTTCGATAGTCGGGACGACAATCCGCAGAGCAGCGATGTCGTGGATAAGGTTAATGTCGTCGCGCTTCCTTTTGAGTTTTTGATGCAGGCTCCAGAG
>CAYIMJ010000030.1:0-9417 GCA_964364605.1 uncultured Candidatus Saccharibacteria bacterium
CGGGTAGTAGTTTATGGTGTCGCAACCGACGCATATCGGTTATTCATAGAGCACAATGCGCCGCCTAGCAAGTCGACGGATGCTCTTCTTCGCTGATCATTATGTCTTACATGTCTTTCGCCTTGTCTTCCATCGAGATCCCGGTCCGCACCCACCTCTGCCAAGAGATATTTTTCTTGGTGATGATGCGCCGGATGCTCCGTATGAGCGCCTGATATTCGACCATGTCCATGAAGTAGAAGAGGAGCCAGGCGATAGGTGCGAGCAAGAGGAGATTCCGATGATATCGCGCATTGCGGTCAGTGAGTATCTGCAGGCAGATGACCGCGGCGAGCAGGACTATGACGAACACCAGCGGCACATAGTCGTTCGTATAGAATGTGTAGACATAGAATGCCATGAGCAGTATCCCTTCAAAGAAGAGGAGCATCTCAGCGAACAGGGCGATAGGGAGGATGAAAAAACTCAGGTAGAAATTGTGGTGTTTCTTAAGGCTGAAGAAAAGACGGCGGTATTTATAAAAAGTGACGAGGCGGCCGAATTTCCATCGCAGGCGCTGCTGGCATAGTCCCGAGAAATCGGAAGGCCCTTCGGTGTACACGATCGCATCTGCGGCGTACCGCACGTGATATCCATGGTTCTGGAGCCGGGTGGAGAGCTCGATGTCTTCCGTGATGATTGTCTCGTCAAAACCGCCAAGGGCGTCGATGACTTTTTTCCGGTACGCTGCAGCAGCGCCGCCGACGATGTACACCGCATTGAGAAGCGAGTCTGCGCGTTTGAAGTAAAATCCGTACACGTATTCAAGCTGTTGGATCAGCCCGATGAATTTCGTGCGATTGCCGATGATGACATTGCCGGCGACAGAGGCGACGCGCGGATCGGTGAAATGCTTCACCATGTTCCCTATGGCGTGCGGGTCCATCACGCTGTCCGAGTCGATCGTGATGACGATCTCTCCGTGAGCCATAGAAAGCCCGCAGTTGAGCGCTCGCGCCTTTCCTCCGTTAGGGATGCGCTCATAGAGGACGGCAGTATTCCCCCGGTATCGAGCGATGAATGAGGTGACCACCTCGTGCGTGCGGTCGGTGGAGCCGTCGTTCACGATGATGACCTCGAGTTTCGGGTATTTTGTATTCAGGACTGAGTTGATGGTCGCTTCAATGCCTACCTCCTCATTCCATGCCGGGATAAGCACTGACACGAGAGGCTGATAGCCTGTCGGCCGTCTGCGTGATCGGGCAGCCTCCACGGCGGGATACCACGGAGCGATGATGAGATGGAAGATGTATTTCAGGATGATTGGAGCAAATAAGAGGAGCATGACTAGGCGGGTGATGGAAAAGTCGCCTATCGGGGCGTACTCCTTGGACCAGGCAAAATAGAATACGAGCGCGGTAATCGCGTACAAGATAGACAGGAATATTCCGCTCAGTAGGGAGTTCTTGGTCGACATGGGACTCCACCAAGAAATGATACTCCTATTTTATTTGATGCGCACGCTGCTGGTCTGACGCTATATTCTTAGGATTATGGAGAAGATGGCCACAAGGCGCTCAAACTAAGTGTTAGTACGATTGCTCCGCCCACAACAAATGCGGGTAGTAGTTTATGGTGTCGCAACCGACGCATATCGGTTATTCATAGAGCACAGTACTGGAATTGACAAGCAAGCGGACTTTTCTATTGTTTCCACCAGACGTTTGCGATGTAGATTGCAGGCGTTACGAATGCGATTGTTACAAATACTATCCATTGTAGGAAGAACGCCTGGAAGTACACGCCCAGGATGATGCCGAGCGATAGAAGGCACAATTTAAACAAACCCGTTTGCCACCACGTTAATGTGAATGATTTGAATATGTTCATATATGCAATTCTAGCACCAGATGGTGACCTTTTTGCGCGTTGAGCGGGACAATCTTAGGCTCGGTCAAGCTCTTGATGTTTTAGGCCGCTTCAAATCGCGCCTTGTTGTCGACCATCCATTTCTGATGGTCCTCCTTGGTCTTGCTCTGGTCGTTCATGACGTCAGCATGAGCCTGCATGTAATGAGGCATAAGAGCTTGCATCCATGCTTCAAACGTCTCACCTTGTGCAGTTACTTCGCATAGGTCGCATGTAAGAGTTTTCATAAAATTACTTAACTAGGTTGATAAGTCTTCCGCCCCTCCATTATATCAAAAATGAAGAGATTTTTTTATATGTCTTCATAACGATAAAATGTTAACATGGCAAGTATAGTTATGTGTTTAATAAACATAAATTAATTTATCACAATGAATACATCGGTGGCATTTGACGGTTCAATTCCTGAGAATTATGACAAGTATCTCGGTCCGCTTCTTTTCAATTTTCCTTCAAAAGATTTTGCAGACAGAGTACGCAAAACAGTAGGCGATAAGGGTGAAGTGCTTGAAGTGGCGGCGGGTACTGGTATTTCAACTGAATTTTTGCGAAATGCTCTGCCAAGGGAAGTGTCTATTCTCGCTACCGATCTCAGTGAAGATATGCTCAAGTTCGCTCAGGCTAAGCGTGGAGATCTTCCGAATGTCTCATATCAAGTTGCCGATGCGCTCAAATTACCTTTCCAAGATAACAGATTCGATGTGGTAGCGTGCCAATTTGGCGTTATGTTTTTCCCTGACAAAAAGAAGGGGCTTGAAGAGATGCTCCGGGTATGTAAGCCCGGGGGAACCATAATCTTCAATGTGTGGGACAGTCTTGAGCATAACCCTATTATCAAGCTAGCAGGTACTATTGCAGCAGGCTTTTTTGAATCAGATCCGCCCAAATTTCTCCTTATTCCATTTGGGTATAACAACATTAAAGAGATCACTGAGCTTATGAAAAGTATCGGGCTTGAAGGAGTCAGTTCCGAAGTAGTGTCTGCAAGTATCGACGGAAATACTTCAGAAAGTATTGCGCGAGGTGTCATCACGGGAAATCCTATGATTGTTGAAATCAAGGCGCGCGGGACCGCGTCTCCTGAGGTTGTTGTAGAAAAAGTTAAAGAAGCGATAGAGAGTGAATACGGAACCGAACCAAAAGTCCCCATTCAAAAAATAGTTTTCTGGGGCACAAAATCAAGATAATCTTCGGTTCTCGTCATTATCGTACAAATGTTACTGGAATCGGCCAGAACGCCCCGCCTACTTTGCAGCGGGGATGAATGGCCGAAATTAAACATGCGCGACGGAGGCCGCATCTTTATCCAGCAAAACACCCTGGTGTCCGTCCGCCAATGCCCCGTCCGCTTTGCGGCAGGGATGGCGACCCAGTAGGTCATTCTACTGAATGAGACGGACTGTTTTACTGGAAGAGCATAGGCTGAAGAGTCTTCAACGATGAGCTAAGGGTGTTTTATTTTACCGAGTAGATAATGAATAATTGAGGCAAGAGTAGTCCAGTAGAAAGCAAGTATGATACCAATAAGCGGGGGTGGCGGATCGTCTTGTCTCATGTATTCAATGAGAGGTGACACAGGTCCGATCAAAACAATTTTGATAGGTAATATAATTTTGGACACAGCACTCTTCCAGGTTATTGGTGAGTCGCTACCAGTTCTGAGAAAAGTGTCTGGTTTCTGAGTAAAGCCTCGGGGGCCTGTTGATCGCAATAGTTAGGTAGTAATAAAAAGAAATACGAACCCAGAAATGAGGAAGAGAATAACGAATTTTGTCCTTGAAATATTCATACCTCTGGATTATATCGCTTTTCTCTATTTCTGAACCGGCTCTCGGTTATTTTGCTCCGCTGGGTAGAGGATGTTCGAACCTGTCCAGGGTGTCGAATAACCCTATGCACATGAGGCCGCCGCTTGCGAGGAGATAAGGAATTCGATGTTATTATTGAGAAGTATTCTGATTGACCAAACAAATGGTTCCGTGGCTGAACACAGATGCGTCTTGTACATTAATTAATAAAAATAATGAGAGTATGAAAGAAATATTGAAAGGTAAAAAAACTCATGTCGTAGCGACGTTCGGCGCTGTTGCCGTCGTTGGACTAATATTATTCCAGGGTGCTATCCCAAAAGCGGAAAGCTCAGTGAAGTTTAGCGCCATTTCGCCAAACCAAGGCGTTGCTGGAACAGAAGTTGTCATAACCGGTTCTGGGTTTTCATCTTCGGTCCAAGGAATCACTGGAACGAAAGTAAATGACAAAGTGTACGCCCCGGGCAACTACGTTTTGTTACAAGGCGATGTTATTGCCGGACCTATTCTTTCTCTCGATGGTAAAAAGCTAACAGCTCGTATTAGCGTTGATTCGGAGAAAGTACGAATGTATTGCGAGGAGAAATTTAGAAGCAAAGAGCCGTGCAAAGTACAGGCTAAGGTGGTAAACGCCTATAGCAAGCAAAGTAACGGTCAATATTTCACCATATTATATTCAGCCCCTCCCGTGGCGCAGTCGTGCACACTCACGGTCTCAATTGCCTCAACAACTCCTGCGGCGCAAAACATGAGCCCAGGTCAAAGCGCGGTTCCTCTGGTGAAATTCAATGGAACCCCGAATTGCAGCGGGACTCTAAATAGCTTCGCCGTATCGTTGTTACCCATGCCGAGCGGCTACCAGACTATTTCCACTTTGCGCCTCTACAACGATGCGACTGGTACGCAACTAGGCACGACCCAAAGTGTTACCGGCGCCAGCGTAAATTTTGCATCTATTAATATGCCCCTCACGGCAAATCAGTCCGTGGTCTTTAGAGTCATTGCTGATGTCAGTCCCACGGCTCTGAATGGATCTGCGGTTTACGGTGTCTTTGGTGGATCTTCTGGTGTTGATGGTTCTGGCGGAATGATTGGGAACAACGCGTCAGGTAATATTTTTGCTGGCAATATTATGACGGTGTTGCGCTGATATTCAGACGCAGTTTAAAACGCAGGGTGCTTGCCAGCAGTACCTCGCTCAAAAACAAAAGAGCCTTCATCAGGCTCTTTTGTTTTACTCACCCGGCTCCGCCTCCGCGGGTAGGACCGCGAGTACGCTTTTCGGTTATTACATGACCAGTATACCTTGCGGATTTTCTGTTCACTTTGTTCCATAAAATACTCGCAAGGTTTTCGAATCCTACACAGAAGCGCCCCGCGCTTCTTCCGCGGAGCAAATAAAAAACGCCCTCTCGGGCGCCTCTCATTTTCATTTGCTCCGAGTGGTGGACGAAGTTAGAACCTATTTTCAGAATAATCCGTATTTTTTTATTCCTAATTTTGATACAATGTCTCTATATGAAGTTGACAAACGATAGCTATATAATTTCGATGGGCACAAAGAAATTCACCGAAAAGTACTTTCGCGATGAGGATGGTTGGGTCAAAATTTCTGCAAAGGGCAAGAAGTTTCGGATGACGGCAGAACAGCTTCTCAATCATCTATTGCCAGCAGTATCTGGTGTAAAGTCAGGTCTAATGTGGAAGGTTGAGTACAAACATTCAGAAAAGTTGCCTGTTGCAAAGAAATAAATTTGTTCGCTTTCAGCAAGGTTCTAGTGTCCACGAGGGAGTATAAAAATAACCCACTGTTTGTGGGCTATTTTTCTTGGCTCCGGGAGCAAGATTCGAACTTGCAACCAACGCCTTACACTTGTCCTCTGATTACTCAAAGGGGTGGACTATATCATCACCGGTTCTCGGTGCGAGGCGCTTCCCGAGCTCACTTACCGGATTTGCTATCGTTCGAGCTATACGCTCTCACTAACGCAATCCGCCATTCGCTTCCCCATAGGAATGGGGTACCCCGAAATTTCATGAGCCCAGTACTCCCTTGCGGGATAGTCTCTGAACCTTCTCCAAAGCATTTTGGAGCTTGGCTGCTGATTACCCACGTCTCCCTCGTTTGGGCTTCCAGCAATTCACCTCGTTCTTCATTCCCGAATTCCTTCGGGAAGCTGCCTTTGACAGGGCGCTGCTCTACCGTTGAGCTATCCCGGAATCTTTTAGCCCTCTTAGTAGAGGGCGTATGCGTATACTAACCGAAAAACCACATGCCGCAATGGTAATGCGGGAAGTGCGCAGAAGTTATATCGTCGCTGTGTGAGTATCTCGTTGTAGAAGTCTCACCACCTCGACATCTTCGACCTGGTCGAAATCCTCGTAGTGAGCGCCGACGGAACCTTCAAAAGTCCCGGGTGGCTCAAGTGTGACTATCTTATCGATCCCTTCCGTTTCGAGGTCTCGGACGGCTTCGAACGGGGCAACGGGTACTGCGATAATCACTTCTTTTGGCTTGTGCGTTTTTATGGCGCGTACCGCAAGACGCATCGTGAGACCGGTCGCAATACCGTCGTCCGCAACAATGACTATTTTCCCCCCGATACTGAGCGGAGCTCCTCCTTTGCGATAGACAATGCCGCGCCGCTTCGCCTCTTTTCGCTCCTTCGCAATCTCTTTTTGCAATAGCGCTTTATCGATCAATCCGGTCTCCTCTTCGTTTAGGAGTGAGAAGCCGTTCTCGTCGACCGCGCCGATTGCGTATTCTGGTTCAAATGGATGGCCGACTTTCCGGACTGCAATGATGTCGAGCGGGAGCTTGAGCGCTTCGGCCACTTCGTACCCGACGACAACCCCGCCTCTTGGCAGGGCGAGAACCACGGCATTTTCCCCCGAATACCTTTTCAGTTTTCGTGCGAGTCGTTTCCCCACATCGGTTCGGTCCTTGAACATGGTGGCTGGATTGTATGCTTGTTTACTGGAATCGGCCAGAATGCCCCGTCCGCTTTGCGGCGGGGATGAATGGCCGAAATTAAATATGCGCGGCGGAGGCCGCATCCTTATCCAGCAAAGAACCCTGGTCCCCGCCCCAAGGGACGCGGCATTTAGGAGTCCTCTTGGGGCGGGGTTCTTTATAAAATTTGCGAGAAATTTGACAATTATCGACACATGTTCGGTCGTGCAGTATTATGGCGGTATGTACATCAAAGTGTTCGTCACCCCAGACGCCAAGCGCGAAAGTGTTGAGGAGAGGGGTGAGACGCTTGTGATTTCGGTCAGGGAACCTGCGCTTCAAAACCGCGCGAATGACCGCGTGCGTGGGATATTGGCAGAACGGTTTGGAAAAGCTATTGGAAAGGTACGCATCCTCACAGGACATCACTCACGTGGTAAAATGGTCAGTATTAACAGCTGACACATTCGTCATGAATCCCGTTAGAAATAAACGCTACGAATTGGTATAATGGACGCGAGGGTGCAGGAGTTTTATTAGCATTAATTTCTAACGGGATGAATATCACCATCAAAGCGCCGCAGCATGATCTCACTCTCGCGATGCGGGAACTTATCGAAGGAAAGTTTTCCGCGCTCGAGAAACTCGTCGCGAATCCAGCCAGCCCCGCGACACTTTCTTGTGAGATCGAGGAATCAATCGCCGTTGAGCGCGCTGGTGCGAAGTTCCGTGCCGAAGGAAATCTTCGCGTCGATGGAAAACTTTTTCGCGCCGAAGGGACGAGCAGCACGCTTGAGGGCGCAGTCGACTGCGTGCGTGATGATCTGATGCGCGAAGTGCGTAATGCTCGCGGGAAAGAACGCGGCCTGATGAAGCGAGGCGGGGCAGCGATCAAGCAAATGTTGAGGTTCGGTAACTAATTTTCACTCATGAAATAAATAACGCGTACGGAAACGTACGTGTTATTTATTCGTGTAATCCATTTCCCGCTTACCTTCGGGAATGACTCGTTCGATGAGAAATGTTCCATCTTTATACGATGCTTTTGCTATCTTCATACGCTTCCCGTTCTCGAAAAAATAGGTACCTATAGTGTCGGCGTACGCGCGATACTTTTCCCAGTTTTTTTCTGCAGACGCGTCAAGTGAAATGAGACCGTCTTCTTTCTTGAGTTTCCGCGCGCGCGATGCGAGGGAAGCATCTTGAGGAGTTGGTACAGTATCGCCGCTGAGGTATGCAGGAAGTGCGTCGACAAGTAGTGCGGCTCCCATGGAGATAAGCCGCGGGCGAAGCTCCCGTGCTGTCTCGTTGTGGGCAATCCCTGTCGCTTCTTGGGCGATGATGTCACCCGCGTCGAGTTCCTTCACCATTTTCTGGATGGTTACGCCGGTTATGGGGTCTCCTGCGAGCAGTGCTGTCTCAAGCGGTGTCGCTCCGCGGTGTTTGGGTAGAAGCGAGTAGTGGACGTTAATAACCCCTTTAGGGAATGAGTCTATGAGCGTTTCAGGAAATATCTTGCCGTAAGCAACGACGATAGCGTAGTCGCAATCGTACTGTTGGATCATCGCGATCGCTTCGGTGTCGAGTTTTTCTGGAGTTAAAACGGGAATATCGTGTGAGAGTGCGAGAGTCTTCGTTTCAGAAGGAGTTAGAACAAGTCCGCGTCCTTTTGGTGCGTCTGAGGAAGTGACGACGACCTCTGGCACAAAACCGCGCTCTATGAGAATACTGAGCGTATCGCTTGCGACTTGCGGTGTACCGAAAAAAACGAAGCGATGTCCTGTTCCGTGAGAGACGTGGACGAGATGTTCGGCATGGTCAATAAAAAGTATGCCATTCAAGTGATCAATCTCATGTTCGAATATTTGCGCCATAAGGCCACCAGCGCCACGTTCTACTCGTGAGCCATCAGGACGTTGCGCTTTGATAGTTACGCGCTCGTGTCGATTGGCGAGACCGTAGACGCCACGAACCGAGAGACACCCTTCATCTTTTTTGGCGCGTTTGCGGGATGTTCGTACAATTTCAGGATTGATATACACCTCTATTTCGGGGGCAAGAAGAGGCGATGGAGGGGTGCGTTCGGAATCATTGTGGTGGGTGTGTGGCGGGAGAACAGTTCGATCTTTCCGTACGATAAAGACACGGTAGGAAACCCCTATTTGTGGTGCGGCGAGCGCAACGCCCTCGAGTTCTTTATCGAGCGCCTCTTCCATATCTTTGATGAGATGTGTGAGCTCAGGCGTGCCAAAAAGCTCGTCTGGGACGGTTTTAGCTGTCTCGCGCAGCACGGGCGCGCCATCTTGCACGATTTCTTTCATGCGATTCTGCAGAATCGTGCCGCGCAATTGTCCATTGAGGCGCGGCTCTCTTCCGAATTATTCATAATGCGTACATCATACACTTCGAGACAAATTTTGTGTGTCTAGTCACTTGGGGGTGAAACCCCCAAGTGACTAGAGCTATCTGCTATCGTGCTTTGTCGGATCGAGTTCCCACCAGAACTTCTTACCGAAGTTTTTTGCCTGGCTACAGACGCTCTTCAGGTAATAGAGGTCCTGCGTCGGTATTTTCTCAAGGACCGTGCCGAGATGTGCCATTGTCATCGGGACAAGTCCGTCTTTGGTACGTGAATGATTCAAATGACGCTGAAAGAATCGCATCAGCTCGCCCCGCTCGGTCTGGCGTTTCCTTCCTTTGGGCGCTGCTGCCGCTGGTCTTGCTAGAACGCTTGCTCTCCTTGAGCGC
>CAYIMJ010000031.1:0-2607 GCA_964364605.1 uncultured Candidatus Saccharibacteria bacterium
GCGGTCAGCTTTCCCTTTGCCGCGGACGATAGCGACGCGAGCTTTTACGAACTTGCCGCTAGTATATACCTCAAGCGGGATGATTGTCAATCCCTTCTTAGCTTCCTCAGACGCAAGTGTCGCTATTTCTTTCTTCGCGAGGAGGAGTCGTCGCGGACGTTCTGGGTCATAGTCTTTCGGCATATTCGCTGGCTGATAAGGGGGAATGGTCATGCCAACGATATATGCCTCGCCGCCGCGCACCACGACGCGCGATCCCTCGAGCGAGCCCAGATTATTGCGCAGAGCTTTTACCTCCTGTCCGAGCAGCTCAAGGCCCGCCGAGAAACTCTCGAGTGGTGTGTAGCGCAGATGCGCCTTCTTGTTTTTAACCAGGGTCATATGAGTGTGGATGTGATGGTAGCAGCTTTCTCTTATTGCACACAAAGAGTATAGTACTTTTCATGCTAGCTGTATTTTCGAAAAAGCAAAAAGGAAAGAAATCAGTACCGACACCTCCGAAGAATAATGGCTGGAAGGGTCTTTTGGGTGGGCCGTCTTTCTTTGGTAATCTCACGACCACAATCCTTGTTTTCTTGCTCCTTATGAGTGTGTATTCGCTCGTCGAGAGTTTTATGAAGCCGAGCACTGACGTGCCACTTTCTGTCGTCGCTGCCGACGTCGCGACAGGGAAGATAAAGACAATTACGGTGAATGGAGACTCACTCGATCTTGTTTACACTGACGAATCAACCAAGACCTCACGTAAAGACCCCTCGGCTGGTCTCCCAGAGACGCTCGCGACGTATGGTGTCACGCCCGAACAGTTGGCGAAGGTTTCAATAACCATACAGGGACAATCAGGATTCCAATTCTGGTTCCTTATGCTTGGGCCGGTCCTCATCCCGCTGCTTTTCATAGGGTTCCTCTTCTGGTTCCTTACGCGACAAGTAAAGGGTGCAGGCATGCAGGCATTCAGTTTCGGCCAATCGAAGGCACGCATCACTGATCCTTCCGATTCTTCGCAGCGTGTCACGTTTGCAGATGTTGCTGGTGCTCGCGAAGCGAAGGAGGAGCTTCTCGAAATCGTCGACTTTCTCAAGAATCCGAAGAAATTTCTCGATATCGGTGCTCGTATTCCGAAGGGAATTATCCTGATGGGTGCACCCGGTACCGGCAAGACGCTTCTTGCGCGCGCGGTCGCAGGGGAAGCTGGTGTGCCGTTCTTCTCCATCTCCGGTTCTGAATTTGTCGAGATGTTTGTCGGTGTTGGTGCTTCCCGAGTCCGCGATCTTTTCCAGATGGCGAAGAAAGCCGCACCTGCAATTATCTTCGTCGATGAAATTGACGCTGTGGGACGCGTGCGTGGAGGGGGAGTTGGTGGCGGCAATGACGAGCGTGAGCAGACACTCAACCAAATTCTTGTTGAGATGGATGGCTTTGAGCCGACCGAAAAGGTCGTCGTCATGGCAGCGACCAATCGTCCTGACGTCCTCGATCCAGCCTTACTGCGTCCTGGGAGATTCGACCGGCGAGTGACTATTGATCTTCCAGACCGCCGTGATCGTGAGGAAATATTAAAGGTTCATGCCCGCAAGAAACCGCTCGGACCGGATGTGACGCTGTCCGTTATTGCGGAGCGTACGCCAGGATTCTCAGGCGCAGAACTCTATTCACTTATGAATGAGGGTGCAATCCTTGCCGCGCGAGAAAATCGAACGGAAGTTACGCAGTACGACCTCATCCGCTCCATAGAGAAAGTCATGCTCGGTCCCGAGCGCAAGAGTCACTTGCTCACCAAGAAAGAAAAAGAATTGACCTCATATCACGAGGCGGGACATGCGCTTGTTTCTTCTGTACTGCCGAATGCCGATCCGGTGCACAAGATTTCCATCATCAGTCGCGGTCGCGCGGCCGGGTATACACTCAAACTTCCGTTTGAAGACAAGAAGATGCAGTCAAGAAAACAATTTCTTGATGACATCGCGGCAACGCTTGGCGGCTACGTCGCTGAAGAGATGTTGTTCGATGATGTTACGACCGGACCCTCAAATGACTTGATGGTCATCACAGCGCTCGCACGCGACATGGTCGTGCGCTACGGCATGAGTGAGAAGTTGGGACCGATTGCTTTCGGCGAGCGACAGCTTGGGAACGAACCGTACTCGGAGCACGTCGCGATGCAGATAGACGCCGAGGTTGCTCATATCATCGCTGATGCGAAGGTTCGCGCGAAAAAGGTCATCAGCGAGCATCGCGATGCTCTTGATGCGATCGCGAAGGAGCTCATGGAGAAGGAAACAGTTGAGCGCGAGAGTTTTGAAAAGATCCTCACCGCGTATGGCATCACGCCGAAAAAGAGGGAAGAAGAAGGTATCGTCATTGCGCCAAGCGTCCCGGGCGGCGTTGCATAAATTCTTTTGCTTGGAAACTCGACTTTTCTAAGTTACCCAACTATATTCGAGAGGAGTTTGCGGTGAAGGATAGGGTATGATTCCATGTGTACATACGCCCGTAGCTCAATGGTAGAGCAGTCGCCTTATACGCGATTGGTTGGGGGTTCGAGTCCCTCCGGGCGCACCAAAAGTAAAGGACGATTAGCTCAGCGGCAGAGAGCTTCCTCGACAC
>CAYIMJ010000031.1:2617-9337 GCA_964364605.1 uncultured Candidatus Saccharibacteria bacterium
TTCGAGTCCCTCCGGGCGTACTAGCGTGATATGTCCAAAGTTCATTTCTTAAAAACAGCACTGCAGGATTACAAAGTAGGAGCTCTTACACCGAGTTCTAACTTCGTCGTTAAACAGATTGTAAAGAAACTCCCGCACCACTCTCGCGCATGCATTATCGAATACGGGGCAGGGGATGGAGTGATTACCAAGGCGCTCCTTGAGCATATGCCCCCTGATGGGAAACTTATCGCTATTGAGATGAATCCTCATTTCATCACGCTCTTAAAGAAAATCCGCGACCCTCGGCTGCAAATCATAGATGGCGACGTCTTGAAAATCTGTAAAGATCTTTCAGTCTTGAAGCTTCCGCGCATTGACGCGGTGATCTCCGGGATTCCATTTTCTTTTTTCAATTCAAATGAGCGACACATAATCGCGAAACAGACTTTTCAGAAGCTCTCGGAGCACGGGAGGTTCATTCTCTACCAGGTCTCTCCGCTCATGTTTCCGTACCTCAAAAAATATTTTAAGAAAAAAATTAACCTCTCGCTCGAAGTTCGCAATTTTCCCCCGTATTTCATCATGGTCGCGGAGAAGTAATTTTGACGCAAGTATAGAATCATAGTATATAATAAACAGTAATCTATATTTGTACTTTAGCTAATCAAACAATTAGAGACAGGAGGACGCTATGGTGAAGTCAGTATCTCCCGTGGCCGACATGGTCCAAAGGCTGTCTTTCGCAGGCGATTTAAAAGACTCATACGAAGCAATAACAAGTGCGCTTGAGAGGCTTCCAGATGGAGGACAGGTTATCATCGACGTGCAAAAATGCGTGCTAGTAAATCCGGTGCATTTGGTAGATCTTATCAAAGCACTGGAAGCGGAAAACAAAAAACAGAAACAAAGGATTCTTAGAGGACGGCCCGTCATTGTTCTTGATCCTAACGAAGGTCTTGAATTGTTACTAAAATGGCTATTTCGAGAAATCCACTGTTCTTTACTCGTTGCATTTTCCGATAAAAAGACAGGTAGAATTCGGGACCAAAAAGTCCTAAATCTTCCAGATTATCTAAGTCGAGCATTAAAAATTGTTGGACGTCGAGATGGAACAACTGCTCATCAGCTTGAAGGTCTGCTCGGTAAAGAATATAAGACCCCAGCTCGAGAATGTTTAAGGCAACTATACCGGCGTGGTCTGGTATTGAGAACCGGTTGCGGTCCTAATTATGGTGGGTCTCCACACTTCATTTTCAAAACGGTAAAAGTTTCCAAAGATCTCCAGCTAAAGTGATCTATCTGTTCAATAGCTATACGACCCCGCGTCTTGAAAGACGCGGGGTTTTAATTTATTCCAAATGCATTTCGCGGTCGGCGGTGTGAGCGCGGAGCGCGAGGACGGGATGATTTTTTAATTCAGGATCTTCACCTGAACTTTCGCTATTTTTTATAAATATGTTACAATCCGTTACAGATAGTCTTCGGAATTTCTGGGTGGCGTACTCTTGTAATTTACAACCAAAAGGAGGTTGATATGCGTAAAGAAAGTGAAATCCGATCTGAAATCGTGGATATTCTGCGTTGCATGTGGGATCGAGGACACGCAAATACCACGGGAGTATCAATCAGTGAGCGTACAGAAGGGGAGAGAATTATTGTCGACCAATCCGGCACTGGTTTTCGGCGCTGTAAAATCACAGAGGATGATTTGTTAGTGATTAACACCGAAGGAGATTTGCTAGAAGATGCTCCTAATGGAACACATCGTCGCGCACCAGTAAATGTGATCATTCACACGGAATACTATAAAGCCAATCCGTTGGCGCGAGCATGTGTACATTCTCATGCGCCGTATACACAAGTTTTCTCTTGTGAAAAAAGAGACATACCTCCGTACACGTTGCAGTCAATGATCATGGGAGTCATTCCGTGCATTGTGATAGATGATGGAGAACTCAAGGAGGAATTTAATCGCAAGGTTGTATCTCTCTCAGTTCCTTCCGGTCTCCATAATCGTCCAGATGTTTTCTATGTGATGCGTGAAGTTGCAAGAAGTGTTGTTAACGTGCTTGGTCCGAGAGGTGAGGAAATGAAGATGCATGGATTGGCAATAACACACTATCAACACGGCATATTTGTCTTCGGTAGAAATTTGGGGGAAGCCTTTGACAATCTCGAACGTGCAGAAGCAAATGCTCGCGCAATTCTACTCTCAAGCGCTTTACGAGGATTTTAACTTTAGTTACCGCAGTACATTGAATAGCACCCTCGGTCAGAGGGTGCTATTTTCTTCTTATGACCGTTGGAGCTTTTAGTATCATCCTCAATGGCGAAAATAAAGTTCTTCTGTGCAAGAGGCGGGATAGGGATTTATGGAACCTGCCGGGCGGGAGAGTTGAGTCCAATGAATCTCCGTGGGATGCGGCTATTCGTGAGGCGCGTGAAGAAATTAACGTCGGTCTAGTTATTGAAAAATTGATCGGAGTCTACTTTAAGAAAGAACAAGAGGAAATAGTATTTCAGTTTCTTGCTCGAATCGAACAAGGAATTCCTTCAGAAAGCGAAGAATCCAAAGAGATCGCTTACTTTGATATGAATGCTTTGCCAGAAAATACATCACCGCGGCAAAAAGAAAGGATCCAACTCTTTTTTGAAGATCCAAATGCAATGCGAACCCTGAATCAATAATCGTCATTCCAAATGCATCTCGCGGTCGGCGGTATGGGCACGAATAGCGAGGTCAGGATAGTTTTTTAATTCAGGGTCATTTTCGACGAGTCGTCCCGCTTCGGTGCGTGCGGCTTCTACGAGCTTTATATTTTTGAGTGCCTCCATCGCGATGTCGGAGACGCCCCACTGCTTTCCACCGACAAGTTCTCCGGCACCGCGGAGCGCGAGGTCGTATTCGGCAAGCTCAAAACCATTTTTCGCGGTGGAAAAGGCTTTCATACGTTCTTTGGTCGCAGGACCAAATGATTCAGGTAGAGCGAAGCAGTAGGACTGATGTGTGGAGCGGAGGACACGTCCGCGAAGTTGGTGCAGTTGTGCGAGCCCAAAACGTTCGGCTCCTTCAATCAATATGACGGTCGCATTCGGGACGTTTACGCCCACTTCGACCACAGAAGTTGCAACGAGGATATCAATCTTCCCCGTCTCGAATCTTTTCATCGTCTCCTCTTTCTCCGACGGTTTCATCTTGCTGTGCAAAATATCTATCGTCGCATCTTTAAATACTTCCCGTTTCAAACGTGCTGCCTCTGCTTTCACAGACTTCGCTTGGAGAGCGAGTTCTTTTGCTGGGTCTGGTTCATCAATTCGCGGACAGATGACATATGCTTGATGACCGGCAGCGAGTTCGGCTCGTACTCGTTCATAGGCCCGCCCGCGTTTTTCTGGCCCGACGACTTCGGTGGCGACCGGCTTTCGTCCCGCAGGCATTTCATCAAGTACGGTGAGGTCGAGGTCACCGTAGATCGTGAGCGCGAGCGTGCGCGGGATGGGTGTCGCGGTCATTGAGAGGAGGTGTGGCGCAACTGAACCTTTCGTTACGAGTTTCTGGCGATGCACGATACCGAAACGGTGCTGCTCATCAATGATGGCATACGCAAAGTATTTGAATGAGAGAGATTTTTCGATGATAGCGTGTGTGCCGATAACGATTGGGATTTCTCCGTTCGCGACCATTTTCTTGAATGCCGCTTTCGAAAGTTTTGCGGATTCTTCATACCGCACCCGGGAAGGGAATTTCCGACATTCGCTTCCCGTAATGAGTCCAATCGGGATGGGATGATCTTTGAAATACGAAACGAACGTAGAGAAATGCTGTTTCGCAAGTATTTCAGTGGGGCAGAGATAGGCGACTTGGAGTGTTCCGGCGACTCTGCCTTTCGGCAGTGAGGTCGCGACGAGGTACGCGGTCGCTGCCGCGACCGCGGTCTTGCCGCTGCCCACATCGCCCTCAAGAAGGCGGAGCATAGGATGTGTTTTCTCAAAATCGGTGACGATAGCTTCGATTGCGTGCGTCTGGGCGGCTGTTGCCGGAAATGGGAAGGACTCAACGAAGTCATTCAGCGCTTTTCGATTGACTACGACTGGCAATGCTTTTTCTTTCAAAAGAGTACGGCGACGTTGCTGCATGACGATCTGGAGCGAAAAAATCTCTTCAAACGCAAAACGCTTGCGCGCTGCGCCCGCATCAGGTAGCCGCCGTGGTGCATGCATGAAGACTAGTGCAGAGGAAAGTGTGGGGAGGTTATATCGATCGAGAATTTCTTTCGGAATAGGGTCCACGATACTCTCGTGCACATTTGTTTCAAATATTTTCCGCACCGCGTGCAAGAACCAGAGCGAGGAGACGCCTTGGCTCTCCGGATAAATCGGGTAGAGCGATGTATCCAAGGTCGAACCTTGTAACAAGGTTCGACCTTGTTGGAAGAGTGAGTCGTGAATAGTGTCGGGGGTAACCGGAGTTTTATCAATCTCAGGATTGGCGAGATAGATTTTTGCTCCGGCGCCGCCGACGCGGCCACTGACTTTCACTACCATTCCGTCGTGGAGCGTCTTCGCGATATAGGGCTGACTGAACCACATCATTTTTATTTTCCCTGATGCATCCTCGAGCCATGCTTCAGCAACGGGCCGTCGACTCTTCCAGGTTTTGCGTATATCGGGCTTGCGTACGGTCCCGTAAAGCGTGACTTCGCTTCCCGCCGATACTCCTGCAATTGTTCCGGTCGGTCCTGCGTTCTCATAGCGTGCAGGGAAGTGGTAGAGCAAGTCGCGGACGGTTCGTATTCCAAGCTTCGTGAGCGCCCGCTTCTGCTCGATTTTCAGACGTGTGAAATGTTTCTCAATGGGGTCGTTTGGATTCACGTCTGAAGTATAGTCCGTTGCATAGCAAACTCGCTAGTGTATTATTAAACGCATGAACCCTACACCTTCACGAAATTGGTTTACGTGGCCTATCATTATTATTGTCATCCTGGTACTTCTCGCCGTATATATGGGCGGGCAATATAACGGTTTTGTTAGTCAAAATGAAGCGGTGAATACGCAGTGGGCACAAGTCGAGTCTCAATACCAGCGCCGCTTTGACCTCATTCCGAATCTCGTCTCTTCAGTCCAGGGAGCCATGAAGCAGGAACAGGCTGTGTTTACCGCTCTTGCGGAGGCACGTACGCGCTACGCAGGTGCAACGACTCCCGATCAGAAAGCTGCTGCAGCAAGTCAGGTAGAGACTTCTTTTGGTCGCTTGCTTGCCGTGATGGAGAATTACCCACAACTGAAGTCAATCGACGCCGTACAGGGCCTCATGGCCGAGCTTTCCGGTACTGAAAATCGCGTAGCAGTAGAGCGCATGCGCTATAACGAAACAGTTCGCAGCTATAATGTGAGCGTAAAAACATTCCCAAGCTCGCTTGTCGCACGTATCTTCGGCTTTGCTTCACGAGCGATGTTCGAAGCGCAGACAGGAGCCGAGAACGCACCGAAAGTTAATCTATAAATGAAACGAATAGCTCTTGCGGCAGCGCTTCTCGCATCCGTCACGGCTTTCGTCCCTCCAGCGTTCGCATACAGTTCGCCCGGTGCCCCGACCGGCTACGTGAATGATTTTGCAAAAGTTCTGAGCACGGAGGCGAAACAATCTCTTGAAACCGAACTTACGGCTTTCGAGAAGCAGACCTCAAACGAAATCACCATCGCCATCGTCCCCAATATGGGCGGCGACTACATAGAAAATTACGCGGTAAAACTATTTGAGGAGTGGGGAATCGGAAAGAAAGACAAAGATAATGGCGTTTTGTTACTTCTTGCGATTGAGGAGCGGGAGATGCGTATTGAAGTTGGGTACGGATTAGAGGGCGCGCTTCCCGACAGTATTGCGCAAAGCATTTTAAACAACGACATGACGCCACTCCTTAAGTCTGGCGATTATGACGGTGCCATAATCGCTGGGGTACAGGCGATCGAACAGGCGACGAGAGGGGAATATACAGCACCGAATCAAAGTCAAAATGCACTAGAGCAACTGCTCCAAGAAAATCCAATGAGCGTGCTCATCCCCATACTATTTGTATTTCAATTCTTTGCAGCCATTCTCGGAAGGAGCCGCTCATGGTGGGCGGGGGGAGTCATCGGGTTCTTGGGAGCACTTGGTATTGGCTGGTTTTTCGCGTTGAGTCTGCTGTTCTCGGTTCCACTTGCGATATTTCTTACCATACTCGGACTGATTTTTGATTATATCGTTTCAACCGGATACCAAAATGCAAAAGCGCGCGGCGTTAATCCACCGTGGTGGATTGGAGGACCAGGAAGAGGTGGGGGCGGTGGAGGATTCGGTGGTTTCGGCGGGGGTATGTCTGGTGGCGGTGGAGCCTCCGGCAGATGGTGAGTTCGTGAAGGTGATATAAAAATCTTTTTCTGATATAACAGAACGATACGGGCCCTCGACAGGGTCCTGAAGCAGGAGGCGTCGCACTCGACAGCACGATGTAGCATCGCACTCGACAGTGCAATGAAGCGTTGCGTAGTGGTCTAGTCGGCGGTTTCTGGATGAAGAGAGTCTGTGTACATAATGGAGGGGTCGCATAGCGGTCTAGTGCACCGCCTTGGAAAGGCGGCAGGCTCGAAAGGGCCTCGAGAGTTCGAATCTCTCCCCCTCCGCCAGATGTCCAAGTTTGAACCGAAGCAAAATAAGGGTTCTATTGGATAAGAGGTAGCCATAAATGCTATAATTTT
>CAYIMJ010000032.1:0-8786 GCA_964364605.1 uncultured Candidatus Saccharibacteria bacterium
GCCGATAAATCGCTTATTCCTGAAAAGATAGAGACCGTATGGGAGCCAGTTTCAGACGATATAGGCGAGACCGGTTATAAAGGACGTATCGGACTTTATGAAGCGATATTCATGGATGACGAGCTTGCAAGCTTCTTGCGTGACAATCCATCAGAAAATGACATCGCAAAACTTGCCGCTAAGCAGGGCTACCTCACGATGGCACAAGACGGCATCATCAAAGCGCTCGCCGGAGAGACTTCCCTCTCCGAGGTCGCTGCGACCGTCGACCTCCCCCGATAATAGAAGGCATTAAATCTTACCTGCATAATAAATAAATGTATGAAACCTGAATCACTGGCCCGGGAGCAAGGACTTCGAGAGGATGTGCGGCAAAAAACAGAATCGAAAGAATTGACTGACGGGAGTATGAAAGAAATCGCTAGCGATCTTAACGCTCTCGGCATTAACGTCCTTTCGTCTTGGGAAGGGTGTGTCGATGACCGGCCGCATGTGGCGGCTCCTTATATTGATATCGAATCAACGGGTATCAAAGAAATTGAGTCTCGATTTGAAGCATTGCATGGACAATCGGGAGAAAATGAAGCCGCGGCGGGAGCGCTCCGGCCGGAGATTGTCGCAAAAAATCTTGAGGAACGTGCGAAATTAATTTCGTTGCTTGATGCATTTTATAATGACCATCAAGCTTCTTTTGACGCCCGGCTCATCATTGAGTCCTCCGGATTGGAAAAAAGCCGCATCACAAATCAGGGCGCAAGTCTTCAACTGATTGCAGGCCTCGAAAAAAGAGCGGAAAATCTAAAGCGTTTCCAAAACGAAATGCGGGCGTTTGGTGAATTTCTCAAGCAAAAAGTTGTTTGGAACTAAAAATCCCGTACATAATCCTCCAGGCAAAAACCCGCAATAAAGCGGGGAGAACGAGACACCTGAGGAGATTCCCAGTGCCACCTCCCGAAAGAAGTGGACCAGAAAGTCCTTGGGGAAACGCCCAAAGCCGTCAAGCCTTGCCTAGAGGAGTATGAACAGGAACAAAAAACTGTGGTAGTATACTAGCATCATACCATTTTTATGTCAACCCCATCCGACATCCTCCTCCCCATTTCAAAATCTCTCGATGCTGCGCTCCGACCCTCTCATTGGGACGAATATGTCGGGCAGAAACAAATAAAAGCGAATGTGCGCGTAGCCATCGACGCCGCAAAGAAGCGTGGCGGCATGCCTGAACACATTCTTTTCTATGGTCCTCCAGGCGTCGGGAAAACAACACTTGCTCACCTCGTTGCCGCAACACTTGGCTCGCCGCTCAAAAGCACTTCAGGGGTCGCTATCGAGCGTTCTGGAGATCTTGCGGCAATACTTACAAATCTCGAACCGAACACAGTACTTTTCATTGATGAGATTCACCGCCTTGCACGCAAGATAGAAGAACTTCTCTATCCCGCACTTGAGTCGGGGCATCTCGATATTATTTTGGGGAAAGGTCCTTCAGCTCGTACGGTTGAGCTCGCTCTCCCTCCCTTCACGCTTGTGGGTGCGACGACACGCATCGCGGAACTCTCGGGCCCGCTTCGTTCTCGCTTCGGCGGGGGCACTTATCAGCTCGATTTCTATGGCGAAGAGGACCTGAAGGACATCATCCGCCGATCGGCGCTCCTGCTTGATCTCAAAGCACCCGAGGAGGTTATTGATCGCATTGCGGCGAGAAGTCGTGCCACCCCACGTGTTGCAAACGCCCTTCTGAAGAGAGTGCGCGACTTTTCTGAAGTACATGAACGAGCGCTCTCTGCCAAACTCTGCGATGAGGCATGTGAACTTTTCGGTATTGATGCTTATGGTCTTACAAAGGACGACCGCCGTTACCTTGAGACACTTCTGAAGAGTTTCCGCGGCGGGCCAGCCGGTGTTCGTGCGCTCGCAGCTGCGATTCATGAGGACCCTGATACTGTTGAATACATATACGAGCCCTATCTGCTTCGCTTGGGATTCATTGAGCGCTCGCCCCGAGGCCGTATCCTCACTCCAGAGGGCAAGGCTTTTCTTCAAGACAAAGCGAGTGTAGTCTAAATACACTATCAAATAGTTTCAACGGAAAACGATATGTCTGGACACAGCAAATGGTCACAAATCAAACGCCAAAAATCGGTGACCGATGCCGCAAGGAGTCGAGTCTTCTCGAGATATGCTCGCCTTATCGCTCTTGAGTCGAAGAAGGCGAATGGCGTTCTTTCAACACCCGGGCTTTCCGTCGCAATCGCACGTGCCAAAGCGGCAAATATGCCCAAGGACAATATCGAGCGAGCGATTGCGAAAGGCATATCGAAAGACTCAGGCAATCTCGAACAGGTCGTATATGAAGCTTACGGTCCGGGAGGGGTCGCGATTCTTGTTGAAGCCCTCACCGATAATAAGAATCGGACGACTCAGGAAGTGAAGCATCTCCTCTCCCTCAAAGGGGTCGAGCTGGCCGCTCCTGGAGCTGCGAGTTGGGCGTTTACAAAAACTGGTGACAGGTACGCACCGAATGAGCCCCTTATTGAGATTATTGGGACTGACGAGGAGAGCCTTTCCGCAATCTTAGAGGCACTCGATGAGCACGATGACGTCCAACGAATATTTACCAACGCGCAAGGATATGAGGATACTGGCGATTGACCCGGGCTACGACCGTCTTGGTATCGCGATTCTTGAAGGAAACCCCTCACGGCCGACACTCCTGATGAGCGACTGCATTCTCCCCGATAAAGGGGCCCCTGAGAAGCGCCTTGCAAGGGTCTCAGGCGCCGTTACTGACGCGATCAGAGAATACGCCCCTGCCGCGCTGGGGATTGAAACACTCTTCTTTGGCGTTAATAAAAAAACGGCTTTTAGTGTTGCCCAAGCGCGAGGAGCGATACTCGCTGCCGCCGGTCTCGCTAACCTTCCGGTCATAGAGTGTTCCCCTCAACAAGTAAAACTAGCTGTCACCGGTCACGGAGGGTCAGACAAAGCGGCTGTAGCTATGATGATCCCCCGGCTTCTTACTCTTCCCCCAAAGAAACGCCTTGATGACGAATTAGATGCAATTGCCATAGGTATTACCGCTCTCGCTGCAGGTCTTCCCCGAGATTAATCCACATCCTCGACCAGAACTACTTGCAGGAATATATTATTTTGCTACATATATCCGTATGATGGATGATGATATTAACGACGAGAGCCTCATTTTGGAAGAAGTCCTTGATGAGGAAGTTCTCGAGGAAGAAGAGGACGAGAAATATTAATAGGGTGCTACCATGGGAGGTATGACTTTGCGTCGACACTCCTCGTGGCGGCATATTTTTTTAGCGCTTATTCTCGCGCTTTTTGGACTTGGGTTCCTTATAGCGGGTGGCATCCTTCTCGCCGTCGCCACTACTCCCGTACCGGATATCGATTCCTTTTCGTCTCGGCAAGTCGACCAATCAACCAAAATCTATGATCGTACCGGGCAAGTCCTTCTCTACGACTACAATCGAGACGCAAAACGTAATGTTGTCCCATTGAACGCCATCTCCCCCCACACCATAAACGCGACTATCGCGATCGAGGACTCGAGTTTTTACGCGCATGGCGGTATCCGCCTCACCTCCATCATTCGCGCGATATTCGCCAACACAGTCGGGGTGGCGCTTTCGCAGGGAGGTTCGACTATCACACAACAAGTAGTAAAGAATGAGCTTCTCACGAGCAAAAAAAGTGTAATACGGAAAATTAATGAATGGATGCTCGCAATAAAATTAGAGCAAGTCTACTCAAAAGATCAGATCCTCGAGACGTATCTTAATAATATTCCGTATGGAGGTACGCTCTATGGGATCGAAGCTGCTTCTGAGGCATATTTCGGGAAGCCGGCAAAAGATCTTTCTCTCGCACAAGCAGCCTCCCTTGCAGCGATGATCCAAGCTCCCTCGTACTATTCCCCGTACGGTACGCACCAAACGGAACTCCTTGCTCGTAAAAATACAGTCCTTGAACGGATGCACACGCTCGGCTTTATTGATGACGTTGCGTACGCATCCGCGCTCGCCGAACAAATATCCTTCGCTCCCGCAAGCCAGAATTCAATAATCGCACCACATTTTGTTTTCTATATTCTCAACCAGCTTGAGGAGATGTATGGCTCTAAAGTACTAATGTCGGGACTGAAGATTATTACGACGCTCGATGCAGACCTTGAAGTGAAAGCTGAGTCAATCGTGAACCAACACGCGCTTGGGAATGTGAAAAAATTTAAAGCATCAAATGCATCCCTTGTTGCTATTGATCCTTCGAGCGGGCAGATACTCGCGATGGTCGGTTCCCGAAATTTCTTTGATAAAGAGGTGGACGGTCAATATAACGCCGCCCTCTCCTCACGCCAGCCTGGTTCTACGATGAAACCATTTATTTACTCGCTTGCGCTTATGCGCGGCTACACTCGAGATACCATCGTCTTCGATGTCCCAACTCAATTCTCAACGGCATGCAAGCCATCAGACACCACAAACAACACTGCCCCTTGCTACGCACCAGTCAATTTTGATGGAGTTTTCCGCGGTCCTATGACCTTTGAGACGGCACTCGCCCAATCAATAAACATCCCCGCTATCAAAACCCTCTATCTCGTTGGGATACAAAACGCTATAAATCTTGCAAAGTCCTTTGGTTTAACAACACTTGGCGACCCAAGCCAATATGGACTTACGTTAGTACTTGGAGGTGGCGAAGTACGCCTCCTCGACCTTACTGGTGCGTATGCTGTTTTTGCAAATGGTGGTGTGCTGAATACGCCAACAGGCATACTAGAAGTTGATGATGCGAAAGGAAATGTCCTGCAAAAATTTTCACCCCAATCTTCAGTGGTGCTTCCGGCGAATATCGCACACGATATGTCTGCGATGCTCTCTGACGCTCCTGCACGCCTCCCAGAGTACCCGCTCAACTCACCCCTCTCCTTCTCAGGGTACGATGTCGCAGTAAAGACAGGAACTACGGATGACACTCGTGATGCCTGGGTCATCGGATACACCCCTTCTATTGCGATCGGCGTATGGACTGGAAATAACGATAATTCATCTATGGTGAAATCTGTCGCGGGTTTCATTGCGGCCCCTATGTGGCACGAGGTTATGGCATATGCTCTCTCTAAATATCCAAAGACTTATTTTAGCGAACCGAGCCCAATCCTCACCTCTGTTCCACCAATGCTTCAAGGAAATTGGCGTATTCAAGACAAACAAGGAAATATAGTTCCCCACAGTCTTTTGTATTGGACTGATAAAAATAATCCTCAAGGACTTCCACCCTCAAATCCTTCCGAGGACCCTCAATTTGATTATTGGGAATACGGCGTCTCTGCGTGGTATTCAGCTCGTCCTGACCTCTTTTTAGGCGGCATAATGCTCCCTGTACCCCTCACTACTATCAGCACCTCCTCAACAACTCCTCTTTATTGATTCATAGGGGATACAAGATAGAGTAATGATGTATCTCCAATACCTTTTATAATAAGCGGTCGGCCAACTCCTGCTGCTGTAAGTGAAATACTTTCTGCTGTTGTAAGTGGTAATACCGCGGAGAGATAACGGTGATTAAAGGATAGTTCAAGATCATTTCCTGAAATACGAGCAGGTACTGTTTCTGATGATTCTCCAATATCGACATTTCGTGCAAAAAAGGAAAAAAGGTTCTTTTTTGAATCAAAATTAATGCGCACTTTTTGAAATAGATCAGAGAAAATAGTTGTTCTTTTTAATGCGTTTTCAAAATCTTTCCGTAACATAATCGCCTCGACAATTGATTCTTTAGGTATGATTTGACGATAATCTGGATATACCGCATTTGTTAATCGAGATACCAACATCCCTATATTTGAAACAAACGCACATTGATGCTCATCGAACGACATAATAATATCGTCGTCGGGCAACGCTTGAGCTATATCGAGTGCATTTTTTGCTGGTATAAGAAATTTCCCTTGAATTCCTTTATTAGAAAGGGGTATTTTTTTCTCAGCAAGACGGAATGAATCCGTCGCGACAGCTGTTAAAACTCCTCCTTCAATAGATACATAGATACTTGATAATTCTGGACGAACAGTAGAAGAAGAGGCACATGAGGCAATAGATGTAAAAAGTGATCGAAGAATAATACCTGGGAGTACTATTCTATTTTTTGGATTTTCTGGGAATGGAATTGAAGGAAAATCATCATAAGGAGTTGTTTTTATGGAACTTTTACTTGTACCACTTATGATTGAAATAATATCTCCTGTATGTTCTATAGTTATTTTCCCTTCTTGAGTGAATGAACTCGCGATTTGTTGCAATATAACTGCAGGAATAGCAACAACACCTTTTGTTGTGCATTCTCCTTCAAGTTTAAGATCAATACCTGTTTCAAGGTTTGTAGCCCTCATTTTTATACCATCATCCCCTGCAATAATAAGTATTGAAGAGAGTGCTTGAAGTGTCGCGCTCTTCCGTTGAGCGAATCGTGCGACAGTATGCACAGCTTCCGAGAATTTCTTTTTTTCAATTGAAATAATCATACGGTTCCTATTAGGGGTGTTGATATGTGGATAACACTACTATATGAGGATATAGTTTGATATTTTTAAGTCCACCCTCAAAATAATATGTTGATAATGTAGGAATAAAAGTCATACAAGTAAAGTGCGTATATTTTGAATCTCCTGTGCCAACTCACTATCCACAACTATTTCACGCTTTATCTTCTCACATGAGTGGATAACTGTCGTATGATCTCGACCCCCAAGTTTTGTACCGATCGTCGGGTAAGATATGCGAAAATCCTCTCGGAGAATATACATGATTATTTGTCGTGGGCGCACCACCTCCCTTCTCCTTGTCTTCTCATAAATACTTTCCTCATCAATCCCATAAAACTCAGCTACTTTATCAACAACATTTTTAACAGAGATATTTTTTTGAGGACGAGTGAATGATCGTAGGGATTGACGTACTTCCGCGATATCAGGAGCAAATCCTTTTACTTGAGCGTGGCAGATAATACTGTTTACCATACCCTCCAACTCGCGTATAGAACCACTCATAGAGGTCGCAACATAGTCGATTACCTCATCTGATAATAGTACGCCATGCGAAGCTGCTTTCTTCCGTACAATAGCCATACGGGATTCAGGGTCTGGTTCTCCAATATCTACGGCCATACCACTCGCTAAACGGCCCTTAAGGCGTTCAGCGATGTCAGGAATGGCGGCAGGAGCTCGGTCAGAGGAAAATATAATTTGTTTATTTGTGTCATAGAGAGCATTAAAAAGATGGAAAAGTTCCTCCGCAGACTTCTCTTTCTTGGAAAGGAATTGAACATCGTCCATAATAAGAAGATCGTATTGGCGATATTTATCCTTAAAGCGGTTTGCTGTTCCTGCTTGAACGGAGTCGGTATAGTCAACTGCAAATTTTTCTGACGTAAGATAGAAAACTTTTCGTCCCTGATATTGTTTTTTGTACTGATTGCCGATTGCCTGAATAAGATGGGTCTTTCCTCGGCCAGTGTCACCATAGATGAAAAGAGGGTTATACGTGATTCCGGGGCGCTCAAGAGCTGCCTGCGCCGCCGCGTACGCGAGATTATTGAAAGAGCCGATGACAAATGTGTCGAATGTGTAGCGAGGATTCAGGTTGTCGCTCTTGTTTATATAAAAATCATCAAGAGGAAGTTCAAGTGCTCCCCGTACGTTCTTAGTCTCCTTCGGAACTCTGCGATGTTCGTCTTTTACGATGAGGTATTCGATATTGCGGAACTCATACGACACATCCCGAACTATTTTCAGGAGCAGAGTATGAAACTTCTTGAGATACCAATCCTTAAAGAATTGGCTCGGTACGCCGATATATACCACACCATCCTCCCCTATCTTTACGATAAAGCTAGTGCGGAACCACGTATTAAAGTTTGCTGGCGATATGGAAAGTTCAACGTGGGTAAGTATGTATTCCCACAATTCTCGCGGATCCCCTTTGTTCATAGTGTTTTGGAGTATACGCTTTTTATACGGACAAGACACACTGGCGTTTCGGGGAGAAACTGTTAGTATCATGTGCATAACCTAATTTTTCGTTCATCATGTCCAAACGAACCTATCAACCCAAAAAACGTAAGAGAGCCACGACACACGGGTTTCTTGCGCGGACAAAAACAAGTTCCGGCCGGAAGATTGTGCAGAAGCGCCGACGTATCGGTCGCACACGTCTCGCGGCATAAACTTTTGTGTTTCCACGGCGAGAACGACTCTCTCGTGCGGCGTTCCCAACCGCTCTTTCGGGAGGCCGGAGAGTCTCTTCCCCGAACTTCAGTGTCATTTTTCCAAGAGAATCAAAGGGATATGCGGTTATCGTGTCGAAAAAGGCCGCTCGACTGTCGGTAACCAGGCATCTGATAAAGCGTAGGGTGCTTATGGCTCTTCGAACACTCTCCCCTCTCCCTCCAGCGCTTATTATTTTTCCAAAATCGTCCGTTAGCAGCATGCACTATCGAGATATTAAGGCCGAACTCGCCAATCTTCTTTCTAAAATCCGGTAGTAGCGTAGAATAGGCTTGTGATTTCAACTTTCTTCCACGCCGCGTTCTATAATCCAATCTACAACGCTCTTGTTGCTCTTGTTGCTCTTGTCCCAGGTTCTGATGTTGGTATCGCCGTCATTTTGCTTACCATTGGTATTCGGCTAGTGCTTCTTCCTTTCTCCCTCTCAGCCGCGCGTACGCAGCTGGCGATGAAGACTTTGGAGCCGAAAATAAAAGAA
>CAYIMJ010000033.1:0-8642 GCA_964364605.1 uncultured Candidatus Saccharibacteria bacterium
CAGGAATGGTTTCGTCTGCGTTCCTCGCATCCTGCCTTAAAGATAACGCTGACTATGCGTCGTAGAAGCGCTTTCATAAACAGATTCGGACGGGGGTTCAATTCCCCCCGCCTCCACAAAATGCGAACCGCCTCCAGGCGGTTTTCGCTTTTGTGGAGGCGGAGATTGCAAAGCAATCGTGGGGAATTGAAAGTCGGAGCGGTGTTTTGTCAGCAGGCAAAACCACGAGACGGGGTCGAGAAAATTCGTCTGCGACGGCAGACGAATTGTTCGTGACCAATTCTCAGCTTGCTTGACCACCCTCCATAAAAATACTACGCTCGATTCGGACAGTACCTACAATTTTCTGAAAAGGAGGCAGCATGACGGAAAGCATTCAACTGACCCGTGCGGAGAAATTCGTTAAATATGCTCTCGATATTGGCGCAATCGAATTCCCTTCCGAGGGATGGATACTGCACGGTGGACGGATTTCGCCGTACTATTTCAACACCGGAAAGTTCCACGAGGGAGATTCCGCAAGAACTCTTGCCAACGCTTTTGCCGCAACGATAGAAGGATTCAGGCCAGAAGTCGTCTTTGGATGGGCGTACAAAGGCATCCCTTTAGCATCGACCGTCGTTATGGCACTGGGTGGTAAAGTCGGCTATGCCTTCAATCGCAAAGAGGAAAAGGATCATGGTGAAGGCGGAGACGTCGTCGGAGCACCACTTAGTGGTAAAAGAGTATTAATCGTGGATGATGCGATGACTACGGGGAAATCCTCTGGGGAAGCAGTGGGGTTTATTCGCGCGCATGGTGGTATTCCGATCGGCTGTGTGATTGCCTTTGATCGGCAAGAGCGGATTAAAGAAGTCCACGTCTCGGCCGTAAAGGATTTCTACCTGACCCACCAGATTCCAGTCCGTGCGATTGCTACACTCGCCGATCTCCTCTCATTTTTAAGAAAGACCACCAATGGATGCTACGAGGATAGCTTCCTTGGGGGAAAATGGATTGGTGAAATTATCGCCTACCAGAGACTGTACGGCGCAGCATGAATGACGTCATAAAATCAACACGGGCTCGCAACTGGAGAGTTGCGAGCCCTTTCTCTTTTTTTATTTGTGAGTCAGTAACACTTTTGCTAGAGTCGATATAGTGATTAGCCGGATTCCGGATGTGATCGCGCAGCTCTTATAACCAGTAACGAAAGGGGTCGGAATGTTGAAAGAAACGAGCCTTACCCGTGCTGAAGTTCTCATGAGACGCGGGTACCGCATTGGTGCGATCGAATTATTTCTGGATGGAATCAGACTGAGGAGCGGGCGCATATCGCCCCACTTCTTTCGCATAGATCGTTTCTATACAGAAAAGGAATCGATATCAGTACTCGTCGAGGCCTATGTCGCGAAGATACTCGAGGGAAACTTCCGTCCGGATGTCATATTTTATCCGGCATGCGAAAGCATTCCTTTCGCCGAAGAGGTCTCCCGAGCGCTTACGAAAGCCCTCGACTGCGACATCGATTATATCTTGGCGAAAGAGCGTGGTGAAAATGGTTTCATCGCGAAGGCATCGCTCGAAGGGAAAAATGTTCTGATTATCGATGACACCATCACCACCGGAAATTCCGCAAGAAAAGTCCTGAAAATAATTCGCGAGTACGGTGGCATTCCCATCGGCTACATCATCGCTCTTGATCGGCAAGAACGGACGGACGATGGGATACTGTCGGCCGCACAGGAATTCGAAAAAGATTCTAGAATTCCTGTGCACGCGATCGCGAAACTTGCTGACCTCGTCTCATTTCTGACAAAAACTTCCCAAGGAAACCATGACGACAGCATCAGGAGAGGTGTGTTGATTGGCAAGATTCTTGTCTACTGGCGGACGTATAAAGGATTCGGTTTTACGTAAACCGAAAACGACAGAGCTCACGATGCATTACGCATCGTGAGCTCTTTTACATACATGAAATTATTTAACGCCGCGCTTTGGAACGCTCGTTTTCAGTGAGATATTGCTTGCGCAAGCGGACGCTCTTCGGCGTGATCTCAAGATATTCATTGTCTGCCATGATTTCCATTCCACGTTCGATCGTAAGATCAAATATCGGCACAAGAGTGAGCGCCTCATCCATGCCCGAAGAACGGACGTTCGACTGGTTCTTACCCTTCGTCGGGTTCGCCATCATCTCTTCACCCTTCGACGTATTGCCGATGACCATGCCCTCATACACTTCCGTCGCAGGCTTGATATAGAGCTGGCCGCGATCCTGAAGATACCAGAGCGAGTAACCGAGCGCCTTGCCCGTCGCCATCGAGATCATCGAACCGACTTGGCGTTTCTTTATTTCCCCCGCATACGGCTTGAAGCCAAGCACTCGCGACGAAAGGATGCCTTCGCCTTTTGTATCGATAATGAACATGTTCTTGTACCCGAGCAGACCACGCGTCGGACCTTCAAGCGTAAGTCGCACGATGTTCCCGTGCTGGACGAGATTCTGCAGTACGAAAGCGCGCGTACCAAGCTTCTCGATGATGGCGCCCTGGAATTCGGACGGCGTATCGATGATGACCTCCTCGTATGGCTCGAGCTTCACACCACCCTCTTCGCGGATGATGACTTGCGGTTGGGAAACCTGAAGCTCGTAGCCCTCACGACGCATATTCTCGAGCAAGACCGCAATGTGGAGCTCTCCGCGACCGGACACACGGAATGATTCTGCGGTTCCAAAATCGATCTTAAGACCGACGTTCACTTCGAGTTCCTTCATGAGCCGGTCGCGGATCTGGCGACTGGTCACATACTTCCCCTCCTTTCCAGCAAACGGCGAATTGTTGACGAGGAAATTGAGAACAATGGTCGGCTCATCGACTGCGATTGCCGGCAGCGGCGTAGCTCCTTCGTTTGTCGTTACAGTCTCACCAATATAGATGTCAGGAAGACCTGCGATGAGCGCAATGTCCCCTGCTTTTGCTTCCTCAGCCTCGACGCGCTCGAGTCCTTTGAACGTAAATACTTTCGTGGTGCGGCCAGTACGCGTCGTTCCGTCCGGCTTCTTTATGAAAACATTTTGATTCGGACGGACGGTTCCCGCATAGATACGACCGACGGCGAGCCGACCCATGAAGTTGTCATATGCGAGATTGAACGGCTGAAGCATCAGGGGCGCATCCGCGTCAGCGTTGGCATTGGCCGGCGGAACCTTCTCAAGAATCAAGTCGAGTAACGGCGTAAGATCCTTCTTCTCATCAGTGAGATTCTTGATTGCAATACCCTCACGCCCGATCGAGTAGATAACCGGAAAATCAGATTGCTCATCTGAGGCTCCAAGTTCAAGGAAAAGCTCGAGCACCTGCTCCTCGGAGCGAGCCGGATTAGCTGCAGGCTTGTCGATCTTATTGAGCACGACGATAGGCTTCAAACCGAGCTCTAGAGACTTTTTGAGTACGAAACGGGTCTGAGGCATAGGCCCCTCCTGTGCATCGACGACGAGCAACACCGAATCGATCGAGCGCAATACGCGCTCGACTTCGCTACCGAAGTCCGCATGTCCTGGAGTGTCGACGATATTAATCTTGGTTCCTTTGTATTCAACCGCCGCATTCTTGGCGTAAATAGTGATGCCGCGCTCGAGCTCGAGCGCGTTAGAATCCATCGACGTACCCTCGGGCGATGCGCCCGTTTGTTTAAGGATGGCATCGGTAAGTGCCGTCTTCCCGTGGTCGACGTGCGCGATGATTGCAATATTACGTATCTCCATAGAAATAAAAATGGCCGCTGGGGCCGATGGATTCAATATACAATAGAGGGGCTTTTATGCAAGCGATTTTTTTGTTGGTAATCCAACAAGTAAAAATCGTGTCGGAAACAAGCATGTTTCCGACCTCATTCAAATCAAAATAAAGTGGCGACAGCAGCAATGCCCGAAATCGCCATTACCCCGATGGTTACCCAGCCAATGAATGAAACAAGGGGGCGGTTCGCGTACGTACCCATGAGATGTCGACTACCCGACAGCCGCACGACGAAGAAGAGTATGAACGGCGCGATGATGCCATTAGCGACCGCAGCGTAGATAAGCCCGCGTATCGGATCCAAGTGCGCAAAGTTCGCGATGATGCCGAGAAGCATTGAGACGATGATGACGCCATAGAACGCATAGGCTTGTTTCAGTTTGCGATAGAGACCATGACTCCAGCCAAAGCTCTCCGAAAGAGCGTACGCGCTCGAACCAGCCAACACCGGCACTGCAAGAAGGCCTGTACCAACGATGCCAATAGCAAAAAGCAGATACGCGAATTCTCCGAAAGGCTTTAGTGCGAGAGCCGCCTGATCTGCTGTCGCAATATTCGTCACGCCATTCGTATACAGCGTGCCGGCACATGCAGCAAAAATGAAGAATGCGATCAGGTTTGAGAAAAACATTCCACTCCATACGTCAGTGCGCATACGACGCATAGAATGAGCGCCTACTTGTTCACGCCGCTCTTCAATGGTCGTTTCTCCTTTTAATATCCTCTCCTCGACTTCCTGAGAAGTCTGCCAGAAGAAAAGGTACGGAGAAATAGTGGTACCGAGCACAGCGCAGATGAGGAATATCTGATCTTTGGAAAAAGTAAGCGAGGGCACGAAGGTGTGATAGAGGACATCGCTCCAATCAAGATGCACTGCAAATGCGACTGCGGCATACGAAAGCAGAGCAAGCGCCAGATACTTAAGATACTTCGCGTACCGCGCGTACGTAGTAAATATTTGAAGCACGAGACTTAGAAGCGCAAAAAAGATAACAAATAATTCTAGCCCGACACCTGGAAATAAGAGGCGTGACGCTGCAGCCATAGCGCCGAGGTCAGCTGCGATATTGAGCACATTTGCAAAAAAGAGAAGCGCGGTCACCGCGTAGAGAGCGCCCATGGAATATTCGCGGCGAATATTTGCTGCAAGTCCCTGACCCGAGACGAGACCGATGCGTGCGCACATCTCTTGTACGACGGCCATGAATGGGTAGGTGAACAGTGAAAGCCAGATGAGCTGTAGTCCATATTTAGCACCTGCTTGTGAGTACGTGGCGATACCGGAAGGATCATCATCAGCGGCCCCAGTGGTAAGTCCAGGACCGAGCGTGTCCCAATATTGCTCCGCAAGCTTAAATGGCCTTTTGCTGATGAGGAACTTCTCTTTCCTCTCCACGAAAACGACAGTCTCCTCCAGCACTTTTGCAGGTGTTTCAAATATCTCTACAATCTCTTCTTGAAGATTCTTCTGTTCCATAGCGATGCATTCATAATACCCGCTCCGCCCGCAAACCAGAACGTAATCACCACTTAGTGGGCACGGATAAAAGTTCCCTCATGCAATTCTCGAAACGCTTCTTGCAACTCTTCGTCGGTGTTCATCACGATAGGACCATGCCACGCAATCGGCTCACCAAGTGGGGCACCGGAGATAAGGAGGAAACGTGCGCCCGCTGCGGGCGCACGCAAATTAAGCACATCACCATCGCGATCAAAAAGCAGGATAGTCCCTGGTGCATAGTACGTTGGTTCGCTGGCGTCCACCGCGAGCGCGCCCTCGACAATATACGCAAACGCCGTATGCCCAGCAGATAGAGGGATTGAAACCGAACCATTTGCATCAATAGAAATATCCGCATAGAGCGGGTTGCCGGCAATTGATTTGAGCGGACCTTCGACATTGGAAATCTCTCCTGAAATAATGCGTACTCTTGCCGATGTCCCAAGTGAAATTTCTGGGACCGTCGCACCCTTAAGATCCTGATATCGCGGCGGCGCCATCTTATTTTTCTTTGGGAGATTTACCCAGAGCTGGAAACCTCGGATACCATGCGCGCTTTCAGGCATCTCTTCGTGAATAATGCCGCTCCCCGCCGTCATCCACTGAATAGCGCCGCTCTCGATCACCCCTTCATTCCCGAGACTATCTTTATGACGCACTGCACCGTCGAGAATATACGTGACCGTCTCCATGCCGCGGTGAGGATGCCATGGGAATCCGGCAAGATAATGTTCTGGAATAGTCGAGCTAAAATCATCAAACAGAAGAAATGGGTCGAATTGCGATGCTTCGATATTCGAGAATCCACGTTTCAAACGCACGCCCGCACCCTCAAGAACGTCTTTCGCTTTGAAGGTAGCAGCAAGCGAGCGCGAGGTGTTCATTTTTCCAGATCAAGAATCTCATCGATACGGATCTGAGCGACGAATTCTGGCACGTGCGAGACAAGTATCATCGTTCCTGCGTACTGGTCGAGCGCTTTTGCGATGACGGGCAGGTGGCGGAAATTGATGTGGTTTGTCGGCTCGTCGAGAATAAGGAGTCCTGGACGCTCGAGCACAAGTGAAGCGAATGCGACGAGACCCTTCTGCCCTTCAGATAAACTTCCGATCTTCGTCTGCATGACGTCTGACGTGAGCAGGAATCCGGCGGCGGTCGCGCGCAACCGCTCCTCATCCAGCTTCCCCATCGCCTGCTCGAGTGCCTTGTAAACAGTCTGATCAAAATCGAGCGTGGAGAAATCTTGGCGATAGTAACCAACCTTTACTCCTTCAGTGATAGTCGATCCCTCAGCAACCCCGCGCGCGATTGCTTCCAAGAGAGTACTCTTACCGATGCCGTTTGGTCCACGGAGCAAAAGGTGCTGATTTTTACGGAGCGCGATATTTGCTTTCTTTGTCACGGGCTTCCTCCCCTTCAAGACCGTATAGGAGGAAAGAGTGAGCACTGTGCCGCCGAGATTCTCTTGAGCAGGAATAGTAAAAGGCCGGATAGTCCGATCTTCTTTGCGCACGTCCACCTTCGCTTCCTCCATCTCCTCGACTTCGGTGCGCATCTTCTTCGCCACGAGACGCATCTTCCCTCCCTTCTGCGCGAAGAAGTTCGCTTTGTCCTTATTCTCCTGAATCTTCTTCTCGAGCTGCGCATTCTTGCGATTCTCTTTTTCGATGCGCATCAAAATGTCGCGCTGCACATCGTGATAATTTCCCGGATACTGCTCGATCTTGCGCGTGAAGATATCGAGATAGAGGACGCCCGTCGTGAATGCGTTCAAGAAATCAGCGTCGTGCGAAATGACGACAACCGTCTTCGGATACTCGACGAGAAACTTCGTGAGATGTTCGATACCAGCCGTATCGAGATTATTCGTCGGCTCATCAAGGAGAAGTAGGTCAGGATTCTGGATGAGAGCTGACGCGAGGAGGAGGCGCGCTTGCTGCCCGCCGGAAAAACTCTTTACGATGCGGTCATGCAGTTTCTCGTGGTGTTTCAAGTTCACGACTTCAAGCACCTCGTCGATACGAGGATCTATGTCATACACTGGTTCCGAAAAACATTTCAGGAAAAACTCGCGCACCGTAAGTTCCATGCGATCGCGCGGTATCACCTGCGCCGCGGTCGCCACCTTCATACCGTGCGACACGTGTATCTCGCCGTCCTCAGGTTTGTTCTCGCCAGTCATGAGTCCGAAGAGTGTCGACTTCCCTGCGCCGTTCTGACCCATGACCGCCATCTTCATCCCTCGGCGCAACGCGAAATCCACCTCATCGAGGATCGGCTTATTGTGCCCGTATTCAAACGAAACTTTTTCGAAGCGTATAACGCTTTCTTCGCGACCCATGTAAGTACCCTATCCTACTTCTCGGAAAATGGAAAACAATATTATATTTGTGTGGTCCTGAGATAAAGATAGTTTTCACAGCTGCTTATTATGTTTCTCTCGTATTTTCTGAATCTTGTGCCCAACAGCTTCCATAACGTTTACATCCATGCTTTTTGCGAGCAGGAACGTGGTTATGACAACATCCGCAAATTCGTCAGAAAGACTCTCGATGTTTCGATCTTCCATTTTTCCTGTGCGCTGGTCGCCCATTGAGGCTAAAACCTCGTCACAGAGTTCTCCAAACTCCTCTGAGATTTTTACTGTACGAGACAATATCCGTTCGCGTTCAGTTTGGCTCGCGCTCTTTACAGAGCGAAATAAAACGTCTTGCTCATCGATAAACTTCTGGAAATCTTCAATGGTCATTGGTTTTTAGTGTACCAAACTTCTTCCACATATCGTGTATAGTGCCGATATGCCAAAAACACCTCCAAACGTCGCGGACCAGTATCCGATGCGCATCAATAAATACCTCGCAAAAGAGGGTGTCGCTACTCGTCGTGGCGCAGATGAGCTCGTAGCAAGAGGAAAAGTCCTGATTAATGGTCGCGTAGCTCTCCTCGGCGAGAAGATAAACAAAGGCGACAAGGTCGAGCTTCGTGGCAAAACAACCCCGAAGAACTATCTCTATTTCGCCTACAACAAGCCCGTCGGCGTCATCACCCACTCGCCGCAGGAAGGCGAGAAGGATATCAAGCAGAGTGTAGAGACCGCTCCTGAACTGCAGGGAGTGTTCCCTATCGGCCGACTCGACAAGGACTCAAGCGGTCTTATCATTCTCACAAACGACGGCCGCGTAACTGACAGACTTCTGAATCCGGAGTATGACCATGATAAGGAGTACCGTGTGCGAACTCTTGACCCCATCCGCGACAGCTTTAAAAAAACGATGGAAGCGGGCGTCGATATCGAAGGATACCTGACAAAAAATTGCACCGTACGCAAGACTGGTCCGAAGAGTTTCAACATCACGCTG
>CAYIMJ010000034.1:0-8624 GCA_964364605.1 uncultured Candidatus Saccharibacteria bacterium
CCCCCGCCCCCGCACCGTGCATTCCCGCGCGCGTCCCGGGCGGGCTGCCTCTTCGATCGTCATTTCATTTAGTTTTGTCATGCTGGATGATCTGCTTCACCGAAAGCGCATCGCCCTCGCGCGCCGAAAACTGTGCTGCGAGCGTCTCAGTATATGCCCCAAGTGCGTGTGGCTCACCATCAGCGCGCATGACATTCCGCAACATCTGCCCTTCCCGCAAGGCTTCGCCTTGCGGGATCTCAACAGAAGAAATCGTCTCGACGTACGCAAGTATCGCGTCAAATTCGCTCGTGAATTTTTCGAGCTCGGCGTCCGCCACTCTGATGCGCGCGAGCGCCGCCAGCTTTTTAACCTCTTCTACTGTCGCCATTAGAGCCACTCTACCACAGCACCAAAAAGCTTACATTGGCCCGGTAGATTCCATTTTCTAGTTTAGTGGCTTTTGGTGCGTGACACGTCATGTTCTAAGCTTTGTGAGGAACTCGGTCTCACTAAGGATTGGGATGCTTAGTTGCTCCGCAGTAGCAAACTTACTCCCCGGATTCTCGCCCGCCACGACGAAGGATGTCTTGGAGGAGACAGTCGCAGCGACCTTACCGCCCGACTGACGGACTCTCGCTTCTGCCTCTTCACGCGAGAGGGTCGGAAGCGTACCAGTGACGACTACGATCTTCCCAGTGAGTGGACCTTGCGCCGGGGCGACGACTTTTTGTATTTTCAGATACTTCTCGAGCCGCTCGAGAAGTGCGCGATTACTCGGATCTTTAAACCACTCAGCTACGGAGCGCCCGATGATAGGACCGATGCCGCTTATGCTTGAAAGAGCGTCTTCGCTCGCGCCATGAAGCTTCGCGAGCGTTCCAAAGTGCGTCGCAAGAAGGAACGCGGTCTCTTCTCCCACATGCGAGATACCAAGACCGATAAGCAGCCGATCGAGTGATACTTTTTTTGCAGCATCAATCGCCTTAATAAGTTTTACTGCTTTCGTTTCCTCAAACCCCTCAAGCGCAAGCAATTCATCTTTCGTCAATTCAAAGATGTCATCGAAATCAGAAATGAGGTCGTGTTCCATAAGAGTCCGCACCGTTTCGCGTCCCATACCAGCCACATCGAGCGCGCTCTTCCCGGCGAAATACGCAAGTTTGCGCGACTGCTGCTCGAAGGAACCTGCAACCACACATCGATGCGCCGCTTCGCCCGGCACACGTTCAATACTTCCGTCTCCGCCACAGAGCGGTGAGTGCGACGGAAACTTCCACGTTTTCGTCCCTTTCGGACGAAGCTCAGTAATCACGGAAACTACTTCTGGGATGATGTCGCCAGCCTTCTGCAAGACGACCGTATCGCCGATACGTATGTCCTTCTCCGTGATGAAATCTTCATTGTGGAGAGTCGCGCGAGCGACCGTAGTACCTGCAACCGCAACGCTCCGCAAGTGAGCGACCGGCGTAAGCTTCCCGGTACGTCCGACCTGAAGAGTGATATCTTCGATGATTGTCTGCACCTGCTCAGGGGGGAATTTATACGCGATACCGAAGCGCGGAGCCTTGCCGGTATAACCCAGAACCTGCTGTTGTGAAGGCGACTCAACCTTCAGCACGACCCCGTCGATCTGATAATCGACTTTTTCGCGAGCACTTCCCTTCCATTTTTTCCAGTAGGCGAAAACTTCTTCAAGCGACTCAGCGTGCCGATGCTCCGGATTGACCGGGAGACCAAGCTCAGCGAGATAGTCGAGCTCCGCGCTCTGACTCGCAGGAAATACTTCTGATGTCTTGGCAACGTCATATAAAAAGACTCCGAGCGGGCGGGCCGCCGCGATTGACGGGTCGAGCTGGCGGATGGAACCTGCGGCGGCGTTACGCGGATTTGCAAATAACGGTTCTCCTTGTTTCTGGCGCAATTCATTTAACTTTGTAAACCCCGAACGCGTCAGATACACTTCCCCTTCAGCTATAAGATCGACAGGTCGGGACAAGCGCTCTGGTATCTCACGGATGGTACGAATATTATGCGTAACATCCTCACCGACCACACCATCACCACGCGTTGCTGCGGTCGTAAGTACGCCCTTCTCATACGTAAGAACGATCTTGAGTCCATCTATCTTGAGTTCGAGATCGTAGGTTGGCACCGATCCACTTACTTTGCGCACACGCTCATCAAATGCATGAACGTCGTCTTCCGTAAACGCGTCATTGAACGACCATTGTGGAACCACATGTCGCACTTTCGAAAGAAACGGCAACGGCGCGCCCGCCACGATCTGCGTCGGCGAGTCTGGCGTTATGAGCTCGGGATACTTCCCCTCAAGCTCCGCAAGCTCATATTTGAGCGAATCAAGCGTCTCAGGCGATAGTGGAGAAATGTCCTTCTCGTGCTGAAGGGTACGGTATTTCGTTATGATATCGCGTAATTGGGCCGCACGTTCGCGCAGCTCTTTCGGAACTTTCATATGTGCATTATACGTGATTTTTTCGACGGTACTCCGGCGAGTAAAAATCATGTCGAAAATGAACACATTTCCGACGCTTTTTCGTTGCTATTCCAACGTGATTTCTGTCCAGAATCAATAGTGAATTTCGATACCGCGTGACACAAATCTATCTTCGGGAGCGCCCATGTCCACCGGATGCGCCCTTTCGCATGAGACATCATAGCCCTGTGAGAAGATATAGGTCGTGCCTGAGCTTGGTGGGGGCTTGTAGACTGTTATATCAGCGCAGCGCGTATCCGAATCAAGCGGAATGGTCGCTCTCGACGTGAGAATCAACCCGTCCGAAGAGAGTGATTGGGTCACGGTAATCGTATCGCTTCCACCACACGACATCGTCTTTGGATCCTGCCCCTCTACGTAATCAGCGACCGCGAAAAAATTAAGCTGTTGGTCGGCATACAGCGCGCATTCAAGGGCGGTGTCCGCGGCATAAAATGCATACTGTGATTCGGTAACCGCAGAAGCGAGTATCTGCTGCTTATACCCGAGCGAACCGAGCTTGAGCCCGAACGTAAGCATCACCGACATAAAAATGACAGCCATCAGGAGGGCAAACCCTCGCCTACTGGCCGGCAGGCGCGTTTTCATATTTTTGTGTTGATTATTTATTGCCATGGCATGAGGTAATCGCTGATCACTACCGAGTGCGTAACACCATGAAAGCTCCACGATACTGTCGAGACGACATGCTCTTCAGTTTCTGAGACAGGTTCCACCTTAATCGTGCGAGTGAAAGGTGTCTTATTAGACTCGGTACCAGTACCCCGATAAATTCCACTCTCTAGATAAAGACCTGTCGTACACGGTAGTGAGCAAATCTTCAGTGAAGCACTATCATTCGCCGCAACACCCATAGAAAGAAAAGGATCAAGCGTACATACCGCCGAAACAGAACATGGGGCGACAAGCGCCACGAACGCTTCCCATCCTGCTGTCGATGCGACAATCGCATTGTCTGTAAGCGCAGCTTCATATTTGGCCAAATACTCATTATCTCTCATAGCTCGTACGTGTTCGACACCCTCTTGAGCAAGATGTGCGGCAGTGAGCTGTAGACGAGCACCCTGCGCAGAGACGATTGCACGATTTGCTGTAAACAACGGCCCTGCCACAGCAAACGTTATGATGGTCACCGCGATTAGCGCTTCAATAAGGGTAAACCCTGAAGACAGGTTTTCCTCCCTGCGCTCATTCGCAAAAGAAAAAACAAAATTTCTGTTTTGCCTCACTCGCTTGGTAGTAAACCTCGCTAAAGACTCCCGCGTCTCTAGGAATTTTGAACGAGTATAAGTCTCTAATGAGGTGAATCGTTTCATAATCATTTATAGATCAGAGCCTCGCATGGTCGCTCCGGCTTCAACCGTAAAATTTTCAACCTTCCCAGGTCCAGAGGAACCCGTCCCTGCCACGATTATTGTAACGCGGGATTGCTTATAGTCCCCCAGAGGCCGAGCGGTATCAAATGCATAGAACTTCAACGAGGAGATGTTCACCGAAGGATCGGTGAGATCACTTAGAACGCCATTCTTCGTTTCTTGTATCTTACCTATCTCGCCTTCAGAAACGACATCATACGAGACCGAATCGCCGTTTGCATTCGTGAACAAGAAAGTGTTCGATCCATTCGGACAATCAACGCCAACGACACTGCATCCGTAATCCTTACCGGTGCGAATATTATACGTCATGGTCTCGAGCGCGAAAGAGAGATTATTAATCCCGGTTGCGATGCCCTGTGCCTGTCGATTAATGCCGATCATCAGGAGATACGCGCCCGAAGCAAGCGTCATCACGACGGTAAAGAGTCCTACGGAAACAATGAGCTCAATCAGTGAAAAACCACCCCTCTGTAAGGTCATGAGAGACTTCTCTCGTCCACATATTTGTGAAAAGTGAGTACGAGTCATATGCATGGAGAGGTGCTTACTACTATCGCCCCCGATGCTGCGACCGAAACGTAATGTGACACAGTAGCTCCCGGCGCAGAAATCGTGAGACATGCTTTGGTGCCGATAACATTTCCGTTTTCACTGACTGTTATGAATGGATTAGGGTCCGGCCGTATAAAAATTATATCAAGTGACCCGAGCGCATTAGCCTCCGCACATGACCAACTACCGACAGTATAGGCACAGAAGTCACTTACGATAGCCTCATTCCCGAGATTGTAGTCAGTAATCCTTTCGCCAGGTTGATACACGCAATCGCCAACCTTTGCGTCAGGTGCGAGAGAATCGCCAGATGGCGGTACATGGCAATCTGAACCTGAACTATCTCTAAAAAATGTGAAGGTTCCTGGCAACGAATGATCAAAATGAAGACCGTACCCAACACCTCTTATACCAATCACTCCGCGACTACTGATGCCATACGTTTCTGCCGAACGCAACGTAAGCGCGATGTCGTAGGCAGTGTTCGCAAGAATGAGGGTCTTATTAAATGAAGCTTGGTTGGTTAGCATAATGCCGGTGATAACGGTGATGATCGCCATAACTACCATCATTTCAACGAGAGTAAAGCCGCGGACGGCTTTCAAGGAAAAATTGTCAGGGGTTAGCCGATGATAAGAGCGAAGGGATTCCATTGAGTAAAGTAGGCGAGGAGAAAACCGGCCGCGAGAAATGGCGCGAACGGTACCTCAACTCCCATTCTAGAGCCTCGAGGCCTCTGCACCAATATGATTATCCCAACAACCGCCCCAATCCAGAATGAAAAAACAAATCCGGGAAACGCGGCGGGGCCAGCGAGAAGCGCTAGCCCGAACACAAGCGGAGTGTCAGCAAGACCCATCGCACGGCCCCGGGAGAGAAAGTGAATGAGAGCAAGACTCGACGCAATAATAAATGCAGCCCAAAGTGTACTGAGAAATGCCTCAACAAAAGGTGAGGCCGCATATCCTGTTATGGCTGCGGATACGACAAATATACTGAGGAGTGCTGTCGGCAATATTTGATGCAAGAGATCGTAGAGGACGAGCGCAAGAAGTACGGATAGCGAAATGAGCATGAACGGAAGCGCTATCACGAGACCAAGGGAAAGATACGCGAGTACGAAAAGCACTCCAAGCATGATTTCCGTAAGCGGCGCATAGAGGGAAATCCGAGCACCGCAGCAGTGCGCTCGCCCACCCGTAAAAAAGTAGGAGAGGATCGGTACGAGTGCATGAGGAGGAAGAGGTGTTGCACATGCATCACAGCGAGAACGACCTGTAGCTATGCTCTCCCCCGTATTGAGCCGTGCGACGACAACTCCTACAAAACTCGCAACGGTTGCCCCAAGTAGAAAAAACGCCACGGAGAATAACGAAACCATGGGACGTATCATAGCAGAAACCCGCGGCATGCCGCGGGTTTCTGCTACAGAACACGCTGTTAATTTATAGACTCGTTACGCACGTACCGCATGAAGGACCAGTCAAAGCGTTTGAATTGACCCCGCAGCGATTACCTGTGCTGTCAGCGCACCAATACGTCGAAGGAGATGAAGTCGCACCAACTGGTCGAGTTACCGCCACCGCATAGGCAGCATTTGTCGAGAGACAGGTCGCCGTACCACCAGAGGAATCGACGAGTGCCGAAGCGATTGCTCTCATGATAGTCGCGTCATGGAAGACGGAGCCCGTACCAGTTGTCGGGCAAGCATCTGCGGCACCACTGCCGTTGTTGAACACACCATAGACGTTAGAATTTTCAGAGAGATAGAGCGCCGCCTGAGTGACGATAGTGTTAAGGTTTGCCTTCACACCAGCATCATTGCCCTTCGAGCGAGCGGTATTAAGAGATGCGAGCACGACCGAGGAGAGAACGCCGATGATTGCGATAACGACGAGTAATTCGATGAGAGTGAAGCCCTTCTTGGTATTGGGACGCATAGGATGAATGAGAGGAATAAGGACGGAGCTGATTAGGAGGCTGGGCAGACTTTCGCACCATTGAGCAGTACTGTCGATCTCTTTCCACCAAAGCCCGTAGAATCAACGCACCAGTAACCAGTAACTGAGCTAAGAGGCGATGCAACAGCGTATTCGTCCGTATCACTGCCGCATGTCACGTTAGACGCGCCATTTGCAACTTCTGCGGCTACAATTGCATTTTTAATCGGTGCACTTACCACAAACATGGAAAGTGCTGTATCGCACGCAGCTCCGGCGGTGCTTCCGTAGGTATTGTCGGTTGCTCCATAGAAAAGTTCCGCCTCGACCCGTATGGATTCGAGATTGGATTGAACAGCAGCATCGTTGCCCTTGTTGCGTGCGGTGTTGAGGGACGCGAGCACGACCGACGAGAGAATACCGATGATGGCGATAACCACGAGTAATTCGATGAGGGTAAAACCTCGGGAACGATTAATATACATAATGAATTTTGTGCGGTTAATACTTAGATTGTACGCCTGGAGAGACCATTATAAAAGCAAGGGTGTGGATAGTCCTTTTTTTTAGATTGCTCCTGCGAGATTGTAAATCGGGATGAGCACCGCTGCAAGAAGCGTACCGACACCGAGACCAAGAAGAACGATCATGATCGGCTCGATAAGACCCACAAGGGTATCGACGGCATTCACAACCTCGCGATTATAGAATTTAGCGAGCGTTGAGAGCATCTTGCTCAGCTCCCCTGTCTCCTCACCCACCTTCGTCATGGCGACCATGATGCTCGGTATCTCCGGATGCTTTCCAAAGGAATCAGAGATGGAGACACCGCCACGCACATCTGCCCCAACCTCGGTAAGTATCGCTGTGTAGACACTATTGTCGACAACGGAGCTTGTGATATCAAGAGCTTCGACAACCGAAACGCCCGAGAGAAGCATCGTAGAAAAATTGTCCGCAATACGAGAAAGATACAGCTTCCTATAAAGGTCACCGACGTACGGGGTACTCAATTTCAGGCTATCAAACACAAATTTTCCTTGTTTTGTCTTCCGAAGCTGCCACACATAAAAACCGCCAGCGATGAGCGCAATGAGAATCAAAATACCGTACTGAGCAACAAAGTTCGATAGGCCGATAACGATTTTGGTATAGATCGGTATATCTTGGCCGGAATCGATCAAAACCGCGCTGATCTTCGGAATAACGAGAGCAAGCATGAGCGCCATCACACCAAAGAAGACTATGATGACAAACGCCGGGTAAATAAGCGCATTTTCTGCCTTACTCACCAGATCATAAGAACGATCGAGATAGTCGGCAAGATACACGAAGGTCTCCGACAGTTTCCCTGACTCCTCACCTGCACGAACCATATTCACATAGAACGATGAGAAGACCTTTGGATGGCGCGCGAGAGCTTTGCTCAGAGAACTTCCGCCTTGAATATCATCCCCAACGGTGGAAAGAATAGTCGCAAACTGCTTATTATCGACCTCAGCGGCGAGAAGACGAAAAGCACGCAGCGCAGACACTTGTGCCTCAAACAGAGTCGCTACCTGGCGCGAGAAGACGACAACGTCTTTATTGGAAACTCGCCCTAGGAACGACAGGTCGAAATTAAGTAGATTACGCTTCTCCGTGGACTCAATCGCTGAAATGATTAGGCTGCGCCGCTGCAATGCAGATACGGCGATTTCCTGCGAAGGAGCCTCGATAGTCCCCTCTCGCTCGTGCCCATCCTGATCAATCGCATGATACTTGAATAACATAGATTAGAGGTAGCGCTCGAAGGTTTTTGGATCCATCGCGTGTTCGTACGCGTGTTCGACCGTCACCTCTCCACGACGCACAAGCTCTGCGAGCGAACGATCCATATCGATCATTCCCTCCTGCGAAGATATCTGTATGACTGCGCTGATTTCGTGAGTGCGCGCGTCGCGAATGAGCGTGCTTACGGCGTTATTGTTGATGAGAAGCTCGTAGGCTGGTATGAGCCCTCCCGAGACTCTCGGTATGAGCCGCTGCGAGAAGATGCCTATGAGCGAACCGGCAAGCTGTACGCGCACCTGACCCTGCTGCTCCGCCGGGAACATGTCGATGATGCGATCAATGGTTTGTGCCGCGCTGTTGGTGTGAAGTGTGGAAAGAACGAGGTGTCCGGTCTCCGCAGCAGTCACGGCTGAGGAGATGGTCTCGTAGTCGCGCATTTCGCCGACCATGATGACGTCGACGTCTTCGCGAAACGTGCTCTGG
>CAYIMJ010000035.1:0-7904 GCA_964364605.1 uncultured Candidatus Saccharibacteria bacterium
GAGTATGAAAACTCGGTATAGGAGATGCTTTCGTCCGGCGTGTCGAGACGTTTTTTTATAAGGTCGCGCTTTATCAGATCATTGACCGTAAAGTGTTTGCCGACATCACGAAGAAATGGCAGCAATTTCATTTTTGAGAGCCAGTCGGCATTATCGACCATTTTGAAAGATACACTGCCAAGCAGTTTCTTTAACTGCGTTGTAAGTGCATGCGTATTTGCAGCAACCGTTTTCTCATCGAGTAATGTTCGCTCACCCTTCTCTTTTGGATCGCCGATTTGACCGGTGGCACCACCGACGAGGAAAATAAGTTTGTTCCCTACGTCGCCAAGGCGCTTCATGAGAAGCACAACAGCAAGATTCCCGATCTGAATCGAGTCGGAGGTAGGATCGATTCCAAGATACGCCGTACGAGAGGTATTTAGAATATCCTCAATAGGAGCGGAAACATGCTCGATAAGTCCGCGCGCTTTCAGTTCTTCAGCAACGGTCATGGATAAAATATAGCACTAGCGCGCAAGAAAGAAGAGACCGATAGTAGGAGCAGTGAACCACCAGAAGAAATACGTTTTTGATGCGAAAAGTAAGTCGATAGCAGGAGTGAAATTGTAGACCGAAGCGACTGGGAATACGTGATAAGCAAGAGCAAGGAGGAATGCTGCTCCAAGAAACGAGAGGGCGAGGAGCCCAAAGATTCCGATATACAAAAAGTCAGAAACAACAACGCGCCGCAAAATAATGTAGAACGCGAGAGTAAATGCTGCGTACAGACCGATATGTGCGGAAAGCGCTGTCATCGCTGGTGCCGTAGGCAGGTACGACATGTACGGGAACATCGCGTAGAGTGCATACGCACAATAGAACGCGAGAAGGAGTGCGACGAAAGGTCCTCGTCCGACATAGTAAGCAAAAAGAAAGAACAGAGAGAACAGAACCAGGACGATGAGGAAATCGCTCGCACCGTTCCACACAGTAAGCGCCGTGTGCGTCGCAAGAGTACTCACCTGCGCAATTCCGTCAGTGGCGGCTGTCATACTGAGATTATATCATGGCCGGAAATGTGCTCATTTCCGGCACGATTTTTACTCGTTCGAATACTCACGAAAAAATCGCTTAGAGCCCTTCTGTTCGTAACTCCTCGATAGCTTTCTTAGCCTTTCCTGAGAGCTTATGCGGGAGAGCCACTTCGAGACGAATGATGAGATCGCCGCGACCACTGTCGCCCGGAATACCCTTGCCCGCAACTCGGAGGAGTTCTTCCGCGCGCTTCATCGGTGGAATCTTTACCTCGAGTGTCTTCCCTTCCAACGTATCGACAGGAACGGTAGTACCAAGAATAGAGTCCGTGAGCTTCACTGATAAGTTCATGATGAGGTTTGAACCTTCGCGGCGGAAAATCGTGTGCGGCTTTACGTGTATTTTCACGTAGAGGTCTCCCGCAATACCAGTCTTGATAGCTTCGCCCTGTTGCGGCATGCGGATCATCTCGCCGTTGTCCATTCCCGCAGGGATATTGATTTTAATCTCCTCTTCTTTGCGGTGCACACCATGACCTTTGCACTGCGTACATTTCTCCTTCGGTATCTTTCCGCTGCCATCGCAGACCGTACAGGAGCGAACAGAACTAAACTGTCCTAGGATGGAATTTCGTGTCTCATGGACGCGTCCGCTGCCGCTACAGGTCTTACAAGTCTCAAGTTCAGTACCTGGTTTTGCTCCTGTACCCTGACAGAGATTACACGTTGAAACTTTTGCGATGAGTACGGTACGCGCTGTACCGAAGACAGCGTCTTTGAATGGGATCTCAAGATCAATGGAAATATCGCGACCTCGCGGTGTACGACTCTGCTGGCCGCCACGCCCGCCTCCGAACATGTCTCCAAAGATGTCGCCGAAATCAAACTCCGCACCGCCTTGCCCGAAGCCCTGTTGGAATCCGCCGAAATCAAAACCGCCAAAGCCTTGTGCACCACCCTGCTGGCCGCCACCTCTTGGAGAGCCGCCCGCAAATGCCTGACCGTACGTGTCATATTCACGACGCTTTTTATCATCGCTCAAGACCGAATATGCCTCGGTGATTTCCTTAAATTTTGACTCATCGGTACCTCCTTTGTCAGGGTGATACTTGTGCGCAAGTTTACGGAACGCCTTCTTGATATCGTCTTGGCTCGCCTTCTTGTCGACTCCGAGTACGTTGTAGTAGTCCTTTGCCATACGCGTTGATTATACGCTCAATACTTTTTGTATGCAAAACAGAAGTGGCGTAGGTAATTCCTACGCCACTTTCCCAGACACATTACGTGATGGGAATGCAATCAACTACTCTTTTAACCCATACTCCGTGTACGGCACCGGGTTCTTCTATTATAGTAGTTTCGTCTAATTGTTTTTGTAATTGCTTTTGAGCCGCCCGGCACGTCGCCATAGTTGTTTCAATCATAGTTTGAGTTGAAGCTCCATGCTGATAGTTTGAGGCGCTAGGATAAGTGAGCGTTAGCACGATCATTATTGCTTTGACCCCTATAACTGCCTCCATAATGAGACCTCCCCTTGTTAAGATTTAATGTGTTCAATCCGAAACTATAATATACTGTGTTTCTATATTTGTCAAGTCCTTACGGTTTCTCCTTAAACTCTGCGTCGGTGGCACCAGCAGCGGCATCTGGTGGAGGGGTTTGCCCGCCCGAGGTATCCGAGGGCGGTGTTTGAGCTTGCTGAGCTTTCATCATCGCCTCCCCTATTTTTGAGAGAGTGGTTGAGAGAGACTCGGTTGCAGTCTTGATGAGAGCAGCGTCTTCACTATTGCGAGCGGTCTTGAGCGCATCAATTTTGTCTTGCACTTCCTTTACCACTTCGGCACCCGCCTTTTCGCCGTTTTCCTTTATCGCTTTCTCGGCAGCATACACAGCCTGATCGGCAATGTTACGAGCTTCAACGAGTACTTTACGTTTCTCGTCATCGGCTGCGTGAGCCTCGGCGTCAGTCTTCATCTTCTCGATATCTTCCTTTGAGAGCCCTGTCGAGCCTTCGATGCGAATCGATTGTACCTTTCCCGTCGTTTTCTCCGTCGCCTTCACGGTAAGGATACCTGAAGCATCGACGTCGAACGTCACTTCTACTTGCGGCATACCACGCGGAGCTGGTGGAATACCGTCGAGCATGAATTTGCCGAGCGACTTATTGTCAGCACTCATAGCTCGCTCACCTTGTGTGATGTGGATCTCAACTGACGGCTGATTGTCCGCAGCCGTGGAGAATGTCTGTGAGCGACTTGTTGGAATTGCGGTATTGCGTTCGACAAGCTTGGTCGCAACGCCACCCATCGTTTCGATAGAGAGCGAAAGCGGAATCACGTCTACAAGGAGAATATCCTTCACGTCGCCCTGAAGGATACCTGCCTGAATAGCCGCGCCGATGGCGACTACTTCATCAGGATTGACGGTCATGTTCGGCTTCTTAGAGAAGAATTTCTCGACAGCCGCCTGGATAGCTGGCATGCGAGTCTGACCACCCACAAGAATGACTTCGTTGATTTCAGGAATCTTAAACGGTGACGCTTCCATCGCGCGCTTCGTGATAGCCATCGCGCGGTCGATAAACTCCGCTGAAATATCTTCAAGCTTTGCGCGCGTCATCTTGATGAGGAGGTGGCGCGGACCGGAAGCATCTGATGTAAGGAACGGAATGTTGATCTCCGTCTCCATCGCGCTTGAGAGTTCTATCTTCGCCTTCTCGGCGGCCTCGTCGAGGCGCTGGCGTGCGAGAGCATCGGCACGCACATCGATACCGCTCTCTTTCTTAAATTCATCCGCAAGCCAATTGATGATCTTCTGGTCGATGTCTTTACCACCCAAGTGAGCATCGCCATCGGTCGACTTCACTTCGATGACATCGCCGCCAACTTCGAGCACTGAGATATCGAAGGTACCTCCTCCGAAATCGAAGACGGCGATCTTTTCGTCCTTCTTCTTATTGAATCCGTACGCGAGCGCGGCGGCCGTAGGTTCATTGATGATGCGCAGCACTTCAAGACCGGCAATTTGTCCTGCGGCCTTCGTGGCACTACGCTGATCGTCGTTGAAGTATGCTGGGACGGTGATGACTGCCTGGGTGATCTTCTCGCCAAGCTTCGCTTCTGCATCCGCCTTAAACTTGCCCAAAATCATCGCGGAGATTTCTTCGGGTCGATACCACTTATCGGTCATCTTTACCTCGATACCGCCATTATCAGCTTTACGCATTTCAAATGGAACGACAGCCTTATCTTTCTGTGCGGCAGGCTCATCAAAAGTGTGGCCGATAAAACGCTTAATCTGAAAGATAGTATTCAGAGGATTGGTGACTGACTGACGCTTAGCGAGCGTACCGACGACGCGTTCGCCGTTCTTCCCTATCGCGACTATGGAAGGAGTCGTACGAGCACCCTCAGCATTCTCGAGAACGCGCGGCTCGCCACCCTCGACGATAGCCATCGCAGAGTTCGTGGTGCCCAAATCTATACCGAGGATTTTTGCCATATAATTTTTAAAGTTAGAAATTTATTTTACGCCTTTTTATGTTTGTGTAAAGTGCGCTACGCGAACCTTTGCCGGACGGATGACTGACTCGCCGATTTTCCACCCTTTTTCGAGAACTGCGGTGACAGTATCATCGGCCTCTACGGAGGCAGCAGCATCTTGCCCGAGAGCTTCATGAAATGCTGGATTAAACGGCTCGCCCACTTTCCCGAGCTCCTCGAGCCCAAGCGACGAAAATGCACCCTCAAGCTGCTTTGCTATGGCGAGAAATCCTTCAGGAACTTCTCCGTGCTCCTTAGAGCGCTCGAGTGCATCAAATGCTGGCAGGAGTGTCTCAACCGCCTTCACCACCCCCGTCTGCTTTGCAGACTTGCTTTCGGTTTCAAATCGCTTGAGCAGATTCACGTAGTCCGCCTTGGCTCTCTGCCAGCCATCCATGTACTCCTGCTTCTCTTTGCGACACACGTTTAATTCCTCCCGCATTTTGGCGATTTTTTCTTCGGGTTTCCCTTCACCCACCTCTTCGCCATGCTCTGGCTCTATACTTATACTCTCGTCTGACTCAGTACCTCGCTGCTCGGCATCATCTTGTTCATCCATGCTCCCATTATGTATGAAATCACGACTCGAGTCAAAAAGTTACCGGCAAAATGAGAAGCCCCGAGCAGAATATATCCGCTCGGGGCTTTTAAGGAAATTGGTGGTCGCTGCTACTTTTTTGCGACGTAGAGCCGCGTCTTAGCGGTGTGATAACCCGCTTTGAGTGATACTTCGCTTTGATTGAGGCCCCCGTCTTTCTCGGGATTAGTGATGATTTCAAACGCCACCACCTTGCCGATGTGCTCCGGGGGGATCTGGGCCAACACTTCGGCAGCCGTTGGATTGAAATAAATTTGACTACCGAAAGTGTGAAAGGTGGTAATTGTGCAGAGGCCTTCGAGACCATCCGCGATTACATCAGGTATAGGGTCACGCAAAAAGGTAACAAAATGATGCACCGGCTTGATGTAACAGAGACCGTGCCCATTGAAATGGACAACTGGCCTGATTCGCTCTGAGAGCTTGGAAAGTTCCTCTCCTGAGACCTTTGGAATCCAGTTCTTATCTACCGGTGCGTCTGCGACATGCAGCATATGTCACCTCTTTCTTTGTACAATTGGACGCGTAATTGCGTCATCCGAGGGGTAAAATAGAACTATTTACCACTTTTGTCAATCTCAACTAAAAACCGCCTTGCGGCGGTTTTTAGTTTGAAACTAACGCTTGCTCCATTGTGGAGACTTGCGAGCTTTCTTCAAACCTGGTTTCTTGCGCTCCTTGGCACGAGGATCGCGCTTGAGGAATGTAGCAGCCTTGAGAACCGCGCGAGTAGCTGGTTCCGCCTTGATAATGGCACGACTAATGGCGTGGCGGACTGCGTCTGCTTGGGCTGCGATGCCTCCACCTTCTACGTGCGCAGTGACCATATAGTTCTCCGCACTCTTCGCCATTGCGAAAGCCTCTTCTGCGATCTTTGCGCGTTCGTCTGTCTTGAAATACTCCTTTGGTGTTTTGCCGTTAACCATGAGGCTCGACTTTGGAGCCGCGATCATGCGGACGCTTGCGATAGCGGTCTTACGGCGTCCGACAGTGTGAATGTATTGTGTTGCCATAAATTTATGCGTTGACGACGAGATTCTTCATGCGCGGTTTGCGAAGCTTGTTGCGAGGGATCATGCCGTCCACCGTCTTCTTTACGACCTCCGCGATACCCTTCTTCGTTATCATTTCGTCCATACTTGTTTCGTAAAAACCTCCTGGGTAACCCGTATAGCGAGTGTACACCTTCCCTTTTGTGCGGCGCGAAGGAAGATGAAGCTTGGCGGCGTTGTTAATAGTGACCGTCACAGGGATAGCCTGATTCTGAGCGTAGTGCACACTTCGCTTCCCAAGAAGCGCATGTGCGGCCTCGCTCGCCACACGGCCGAGAGTCCGGTCGGTCGCGTCGATCGTATAGGTCGTCGGCTTTGGCTTCGTGTTAAGAGTCATAGATACGTTATAAATACTAGACAAAAGCGATATAGGCAAGTTTCCGCGCATCGTTCAAGCCTCGCTTTGTACGCTTTATGACACGAGTGTAGCCGCCGACACGTTCCGTGTAGCGTGGACCAATCGTGTCGAAAAGTTTTTTAACAGCCTCCTTATCGCCAAGGCGCGTCTGAGTGAGGCGGCGGCTTGCGAGCGTATTCGTCTTCGCGTACGTCACGAGACGTTCGATAAACGGGCGTAGCGCTTTCGCCTTCGCTTCAGTAGTCGAAATGCGCTCTTCGAGCACAAGGGAGCGCGCGAGAGAACGTATCAACGCTCGGCGTTGATTAATCTCGCGATGGAACGTCTGTCCTTTTTTAGTAAACGCCATAAAGTATTATTCGCCTTTGAGTGTAAGTCCGCAGCCAGCGAGAGCTTTTGAGATTTCCTCGATTGCTTTCTCGCCAATGCCGTCGAGCTCCTTCAATGCGGTCGCCGTCTTCCGTGCAAGACCTGCCGCGCTTTTGATACCTGCTTCTTCGAGAGATGCCGTAACGCGTGCCGAGAGCTCAAGATCAGAAACCTTAATCTTCGATGCGTCCGTACTATCTTCCTTGCCTTTCTTGCCTTCTGAAGCGAGTGCGGAGAAAGATGTGGAAATCGGAGTACCCTCTTGGAAACCAATGACCGCACGCAACTGATGGATCATTGTCTCAATAGACTGCTCGAGCGCCTGGCGCGGAGCGATAGTGCCATTAGTTTCGATAAGAATACGGAGGCGGTTGAAATCCGTACGGTCGCCGACGCGCATATTTTCTACCTCATAGTTCACGCGGCGAATAGGTGTGAAGGTCGCATCGAGCGCAATAGTGCCGATGTCGACTTTATCCTTCGTGAGCACTTCGCGTGATACGTAACCAAGTCCGCGCTCGATAGTAGCTTCAAGTTCAAGCACTGCCTTCCCTGAAAGGTCACAAATATGCTGATCTGGGTTCTTTATCTCGACCTGGCTCGGAAGATTAAAATTCTTTGCCGTCACTTCGCCAGTACCTTTTGCGGTAAGCGAAATGGTCTGCGGCTCATCGCCATGAAGGACGAAATGCACGCGCTTGAGGTTCAAAAGAATCTCCATGACCGTCTCACGGACGCCATCGATAGTGGCGAACTCATGAGGAACGCCCTCGATTTTCACCTGGGTGACCGCTGCACCAGGAAGCGAAGAGAGGATGATACGGCGAAGCGAATTCCCGAGGGTGTGACCGTAGCCCGGATACAGCGAATCAATCTCATAAACACCCTGAACGTCTTCTTCAGAAACGATACGGGGCTTACTCGGAAGTGTGATGTGGTATTCCATAACGCAATCGTAATTACCAATTA
>CAYIMJ010000036.1:0-7729 GCA_964364605.1 uncultured Candidatus Saccharibacteria bacterium
AATTTGGGGAATAGCCACTGTAAGTCTCACATCTCCTTTTGTACGGCAACCCATCATTTTGCAATCAGACCCCATCCATGGATACTTTGCCCAACTCTCGTCTGAAGTTAATGTATTTTCGATTTCCAATATCATTTTTTCTAAGGGCGTGTACGGAGCCCATGCACATCCGACAGCTGTGTCATTAGCTAAAGCTCGAGATGCTTCTGGCAAGTCTCTTAGAGATCGGGGATTGAATCTGTGATGAATTGCTGAAGTTCCTTTATATTTGTCATCTGTCATCCCTCTTGTTCTGTTGGAAGTAATTTCCCACATCACTCTGCAATCCACTAAAAATTCAAAATTTCTTAGCTCTTTTTCTAAAAATGTTGCGGCGGCGTTCGCTAGTAGGTCACGGAATTCGATAGTCTCATTACCGATTTTTTGGGTAACTCTACCATTTATAAGTAGTCTAATCGGTGACCTAAAGTTTCCTCCACCAAAACGAACTTCGCACTTACCTCCCATTAGTGAAAGTTTATCAAACTGATGTCGGAGCACGGCTCCGTATTTTGATAATGTGTATTTACTATATGTCCTTGAAAGGGTCTCGGCCAACCTATCAGCTAGCGTATCGGGATGCCCGCGCCCCTTACGCTCTACAACTTCAAATTCACTTTCGGCGAGATTGCTTATATCATTTACGATATTAATTTTCATATTTTGTAAAAAATCGGTTCTTAATTGAATACCCCCTTACTAATAAGTTTTTCCCATTTAGACAAATTCCACCTCCTCCACCCTTCGATTACTTCATTTTTTAGAACGTCAGAAATAATTTCCGGAGTTCTTCCAAATGTATTCGGAAAAGCCTCGTTTATCTGCTCATCCTGAAGTATCTTCCATTTTGTATATCCTCCCATTATCGGCGATCGAAGTCCGAAGACCACTCGCCTAATATTCAGTTCTTGAATGGCAAATGCACACATCGGACAAGGTTCAACTGTACTATAAATAGTACATCTGGATAATTCTTCTCTCGAGAGTTTTTTCTGAGCTCCAAGGAGAGCTAATAATTCGGCATGACGATATACTTCGTTTTTTTGAAAAGCTTCATTGTATTCTTCGCTGATTGTTCTACCATCTAAAACCACCACGGAGCCAAATGGGAAATCACCTGCCGCTCCTCCGATTTCGGCCAATTCTATACATCTTCTCATGTATTGTTCGTCTTTATCCATGAGTCGATGTCATACGCACACTTTCAATGTACGTATCAGAAAATTCTCGCTGTTCTTTTGTAGCTGCGCCTCTTTTTATCTCACTATCAGACTTGAATTCGATCATCTTATTAATATCTTTCGAATACAAGCGTGATGTGTTATCCATGGTTTGCTTTTCAGCCACGGTTAATTCTATGCCCCATACCGCCTTTATCACGAACGTAAAATTATTCTTCAGATCTTTGTAGTCAAGAAACGATCCTGATTTTGAATCCGATGACTTGGCTATCTGACAAAAAGCCCCAAGAATTCTAGCTGTATATTCATTTTCATTAAACCTCTGCAACAACTCCTCAGTAATACCTAAAAATCTGCAAAAATATTGCCCGTAGACTCTCCTACTCCTAAGCCAACCCGGTGGTTTTTGAAGGACAGAGGATATAACTTCTAGGCCATCTCTATGTATAAATAACCATTTAATATGCGAGAATTCTTCTAAGATAAAATCTATATAGAAAGTATTCCAGCTTCTGAATTTTATGAACACTTGTTCACAAGAGCGCGGAGAACAAGTAGTCAATGCGTGAATAGATGCTCTTAACAAAAATTTTCTTTCCTCCAGAGTTACATCAAGCGCAGGATCGAGGACCGCATTAATAATCGTTGGTTCAGACAAGACAAAAAATCTATCACTACTAGCAAGCATTTGAGTCGCTAAAGTGGAACCGCACCTCGACATATGAAAAATAAATCCCAGCTTTTTGTCAATCTCAATGTCGGAATATTTTTTTATAAATTCATCGACTGGAGTATATACAACCCGATCATCTTTTTCATCATAATGCACCGGACGAGCAAGTAACTCGCCCTCTTCTGGAAGCTTGATTTCTGCTTTTAAACTACTGAATGAACGCGAGAGAGAATCGATGAAAAATGGATCTCGAAAATGTCCGCGCGGAAGTGTGAGTGATACAACAAATAAGTCGGAGTCGCGCTTATATAACTCGACGGGAATCTGCACCTTATCATCCACTATCTGGCCTTGGACGATAGCAGACATAAGAAAATCTATTTGAGACTTTCCAGTACTTCAATCCAACTTTCAACCCTGGTAACTTTTGACAAGAATTGTCTATATTCGTCTATTTCTGCTTGGTCAGGCTGATACAGAAATAAGTGCGGAGCAGTCTCAACCATGTGACTGAGCACTTCGAGACGATCATCAATAAAATAGGTAATATTGTTATCCTTGCATATCTGATCCTTCTCATGCCTCTCTCGGCAAAAGAAGACATTCCCCGGCTTGACTCCGGTCTTCGTATAGAAGTCATTATCTTTCAACCACACCAGTATTTTCTCTTGTGCCCACGGTGTGCATTTTGAGATAAGGAATATATCCCCATGGAATTTCTCGTCATTTAACTTTTTAACAGCATCGAACACGCCTTCTGCGGCAGGAATGGTGGAATAACGTTCCTCATGCAAGGTTTTGTCATCTTTATCGGTAAGACGATGGTTAATAATTACATTGCCTATATCTATACCCAAAGCTCCATTTGTTGTAGTCATATTGACATAATTATATACATCTTTGATTAAAAAGACAGCCTCCAGAAAATTGAGAGGCTGTCTTTACGGGACCAATAACTTGACAATATCATCCCATTTCATGAACTGTTGGATGTGGATGAGAAAATCCCTGTGTTGCTCAACCTCATCCTCCTGAGGCCGAAGTAGGTACAAATTACTCACTTTGCCAACAAGATAACCAAGGACTTCGAGACGATCGTCGACAAAATGTGTCGCTTGATATATCGCACATATAGATGACTTGTCGCGACCATTTTGCGTTCTTCTTACCCGGTCTGGAGAAATACCAGTCTGCTCGAAAAATTCGTGCGACTTTAACCATGACAAGATCTTCTGCTCAGCAATATCGGACGCATTGTACACCACGAATATATCGCCGTTGAATCGTTCCTGATTAAGGTGCCGGAGAGCCGTAATGACTCCTGGTACAGGCGGGATTTTGTTGTAATCGCCGGAGCGGAAGAATTCAGGAGTCGTTCCGAACCCAATGTGGTCAATGATCACATTCCCGAGATCAACACCAAGACTTTCTTTCATTTTTACCTCCCTCCTCAATAAGGTTTTATTTCCCCTTCCAGAAAAATAGTAACATACACTAAAGGAATAGTAAATAGTTTTATACTTCCCTTCTTATAGAAAAGAGGTCCGCGCGTGTTACCGCGAGGACCTCTGTTTTACGATAGCTATCACTGCGACCACTGCGTGTACCGCTACTTGGGTAAGTGGATACGCCAATTCTTCCCACCTGTGAAGTCTCAAAGAGACTGCGATGGCAAGGAGACTGTAGGCGAATGTCCAAATGACCCAGGGTAGCGGTTCTTCGTTTTCCCTACCTGAGAGCTGTCCCCGATACATAGGGATAAACGACAAGATGGTACTAACCTGATAGAGAAGATTCGCAGTCACGGCGTTGGTGAAATACCAAATAACCGTGACTATTCCATCTATTCCGACAAACGTTAGGTCTGTCTTATCGGGAAAACTGAAACGCTTTCGCGCAACAGCTAAACAGAATGTACCGATAGCGGCTACCGCACAGACAGCCGGAAGGATGTTTACCACCCAATCACCCGTGAGTGCGAAGTACGACGCGAGATCGATAATACCCGCAAGCGCCCAGATACTCCACGAGCCGGTATTGATTCTACCGTTGGCCCCCCTGTTGTAGACCCAATACCCTGCGAGTTGTACCGCTCCGGCCGCAAAGCCAAGAGCGATGGAGAGTCTGACGACATCCATCTCGCACCTCCTTTTGGCTGTACGTTAAAGATCTAAAGTATTCGGGAAATCCGAATACTGCCGGAAGCACCATACCACACCTCTACAAAAAACGCAAGTCCTACTATTGTACTCCCCACCCATGCTCCCGTTCGGCATTATCTGTTCTAGAATGGAGGAATGAACAACAACACTGTCGAGCAGTCCGCAATTGTCCACTTACTCACCGCAAGTAAACAGAGCGCGCCACTCTGGTTCGTCGTGCGCATGTACCTCGGCTACGAGTGGCTCATAGCTGGATGGGATAAGGTCATGAACCCGGTATGGTTCGGGAGTGACGCGGGAGCGGCCATGAGCGGCTTCGTGCAGGGCGCACTCGCGAAGACCGTTGGAGCTCATCCGGATGTGCAGATGTGGTACGCGGCATTTCTCAAGAGCGCAGTGCTCCCCCACCTCGCTGCGTGGTCGAACGCCATCGCCATCGGCGAAGTACTCGTCGGACTAGGGCTCATCGTCGGACTTTTTACCAGTGCCGCAGCGTTCTTTGGCTTCTTTATGAACCTCAACTTCATGCTCGCGGGCACTGTGAGTATTAATCCTATCCTCATGATACTCGCGCTCGCTCTCATACTCGCTCGACGAGTCGCCGGCTACTGGGGCCTTGATCGCTACGCGCGACCATTCTTGAAACGAAAGTTCTCTTCGCGCCGCTTTTAGTAATCATCCGTCCCATAGTGTAAAATACGTTCGCATGAAGATTCATTACTTTTCGGGCGAACCATGGGAGGAGGCACATGTGCGCGAGAAGTTAAGCGGACATGAGATCGTTTTCCATGAGGGCTCCATCACAACCCACCCGGACCTCACAGACCCTGATGCGGAAGTTCTCTGCACATTTATAGAGTCCCGTATCGGCGAGGAAGAACTCAAACGGTTCCCTGCCCTGAAACTCATCGCGACCAGGTCCACTGGTTTTGACCATATCGACCTTGCGGCAGCAAAGGCACGAAATATCGCAGTGACGAACGTACCATTCTACGGCGAAAACACTGTCGCTGAATTCGCATTTGCGCTCCTGCTCGCGCTCTCGCGACGAATCATCGATGCTGATGAGCGCGTGCGTGAGGCCGGCACTTTCTCGCCCACAGGACTTCGCGGCTTTGACCTTGCAGGCAAAACCATCGGCGTCGTCGGCACTGGGCACATCGGCGCTCACGTTATCCGTATGGCACAGGGCTTTGGGATGAAAGTTGTCGCATTTGATGCACATCCAAATGCGGACCTTTCCCACACACTCAACTTCTCATACGCGCCTCTGCCCGAACTGCTCGGAACTTCTGACATCATCACCCTCCATGTCCCGTACAACGAACAGACACACCACCTCATCAATCGGGAGAACATCAGTATGATCAAAAAAGGCGCGTATCTTATCAATACCGCACGCGGAGCTGTCGTCGAGACTCAAGCACTCGTCGGTGCGCTTAAAAACGAAACTCTCGAAGGCGCAGGACTCGACGTGCTTGAAGAGGAAGGAAATCTGTCTGACGAGGCAGCATTTCTCACTGCGCCGCACCCTCACGAAGAAGAATTGAAAATCGTACTTGAGAATCATTACCTCATCAGCCACCCGCGCGTCATCGTGACGCCACACCTTGCCTTCAATACGAAAGAAGCTGTCGAGCGCATCCTCGATACCACAATCCTAAACATTCAAAACTTCGCGACTGGAGCACCCACAAATATCGTTGTTCCGCACGCCTGACTCAAAAGCACCTGTACGACCTTATCCACGTGAGATTATCTTCGTGTCGTTATACTGTATACGTTCACTTGTGCGTATGCGTGTATATCGCTTGAATTATTTAGATTAATCAATGCATTCCATGATAAAGAAGATGATCGTGCTCGGTATTGCCGGATTCCTTGCGACCGCAGGGATGGCGCTCGCACAGACAGGCGATGGCTCTACTGTACGAACGACAGCAGCTATCGCACAGCCAACGCAACAGATGATTCTCGAGGTAGGTCCGCGCGGGAAAGTACTCCTCCGTGGTACCATCGAGTCAGTCTCGGCGACCTCTCTTACTGTAAAAAGCTGGGGTGGAAGCTGGATTGTAAACGTCCCGACTACCGCAGAAGTGTTGCCGAAAGGTTCACCACTTTCAAGCTTCCAGAGCGGTGATTTTGTCGGCGTACAAGGAACGGTCAGCCAGACTTCAAGCTGGACCGTTGATGCGACACTCGTCCGGGACTGGACGGTACGCAAAGTGGTACGGCAGGAAATAAAACAGAACGTACAAGCCGTGCGTGAGGAAATGAAGGCGGGAATGCCGAGAAATCTGGAAGGCACGATAAGCAATCTCGATACTTCCGCTAAGACATTCACGCTCTCGGCAAATGGCGGCGTTAGCTACTCTGTCTCGCTCACATCAGGTGCGCAGATACTCCAGAAGAATTGGTTGACACTTGACTTCAGTAAAGTTCAAAATGGCGATATGGTTCGAGTTTGGGGACCTGTCGCAAGCTCGACTATGTCAGCCTCAATCTTCAGGGACCTGTCGATATAGAACAGCAAGGAACGATGCGTCGGCTGCGGCCCGCGGTTCGATTCAGGCCCCCGCCAACGAAAACAGAAAACCGCCTTTCGGCGGCTTCTGCGTACGTGATGCCAGGCGGTAGTGTACTGGTCCCGAAGGGGGACGGTACTGGTTCCTGGCGTCCAAACACCCCGTCGGGTGCGACGATGCGTCGCGTGTTGCCTGAGACGGTACTATACTAGATTTTATAAATCTTTAATGATCTCTGCGAACTGTTCTTTTGAAATACCAAGAGTCCGTAGGTTGTTCGAAATAATGAATTGCGGCAATTCATTATCACAGGGAATAATAATCGGGCGAAGCAATCCTGACTTCTTGTATTTTCTGTGACTTCCCTCCTGACCCTTAAACTCACAGCCGATGGCGAATAGGAACTTTTCAAATCGCTTCCAACTTACCTTCCCAACCTTATCCATGGGCGGTGGTTATGCAGCGATCGGAACTCGTACATTTACTGATTGCTGTGAAATCATTGGTGGATTCCATGCGATTTGTCCTTTGTGCCAGCCGAGATCAGACAAAACGGCGTCAACTGTATTGTTCTCGATGAGGTCATTAAAGAAAATCGCGACAATTTCGCCGAAACGTTGTTTTGCTTCAGCTTCATCCTTGCCTACTGTAGAAATGTCGAGTGCCGGAGTATACGCGACGACCTTTCCATCCTCCTGTATAAAGGAGACCGGCAAGTTCAACTCAAGCTGGTGGACAATCTTTTTCATGAGGACAGTATAGCATAATTGTTTCTATCTTTTGTCTTAAAACAAACCACCCCTGCCCGAGGACAGAGGTGGTGAGGTTAGACCCCTGTTATACACTTCATGGCTTCACGAGCAAGCTTGTCCACAACCACAAAATCATGGCCGGGTATGGGTTGGTTTTGAGGTAGTTTAAGGACTTTTAGCGAGTTTTGAATGGCGAATAGGCGATGCGGTACTGTATTGATTGACCCTGACGGGGGCCGGTACTGGTTCCTGACGTCCAAACACCCCGTCGGGTGCGACGATGCGTCGCGTGTTGCGGGGACCGGAATCTTCCTGGCTCACAGCCCCATGTATTTCCTTGCCAGTATTTTCCAATCCGTAGATGATACTGAAATCAGCGTAGCATGAGTCTATGAAT
>CAYIMJ010000037.1:0-7487 GCA_964364605.1 uncultured Candidatus Saccharibacteria bacterium
GAGCGTTACGTCCGTCTGCTCTACGCCATTAAGGAAGACGGTTGGTGTGTGAGTGATTCCGAGTGCCCCAGCTTCCTGATAGTCGCGGGCGATAAGTGATGCATAGGTATGAGTGTTGAGCGCAGCATCGAACGCTGTAAGGTCGAGTCCTAGAGACTTGGCGTACGAGTCAAACAGTGTGCGCGGGTCCGTACTGTCTACCCACTCTTTCTGATTCTCGTAGAGGAGTGAATACATGTCCCAATAGCGACCCTGTCCTCCAGCGGCAGCAGCGGCTTCTGCTGCGGGGCGTGAGTTTGCGTGCTGAGGGAGAGGGAAGTTACGGAAAACAAAATTGAAATCAGGATTTTTACCGTACGTAGCGATAATCTTCGTCAAAACCGGTTCGAGCATCGCACAGGATGGGCATTCAAAATCACCCCATTCAACCAGCGTTACTTTGGCTGTCGCGGTGCCAGTCATCGCGCTATCGGGCGCAATCATCTGCTCCTGAGTAAGTTTCTTTACCGCTCCAGGTGCCGGTGAGAGCCAGAAGAACAGGGTAAAGCAAAGGATGATGACGAGAAATATTCCTCCAAGCGCGATAAGTTGATCAGTTAATTTCATGGGTGAATCGGCGATGAATAATCATAAGGACGATAATTGCAATAAACGAACCAAGCGATGCAGTGATTAGATTAAGTCCTAAAAGCGATGGAAGTTCTTGCGTACAAGACACTCCTGAGGTGCAGGGCGCGAGCGCCTCGGAGAGAATACCATAGTAGAGAAGCGCCTGATAGAAAGCCGTGAGGCCGCCCAGGATGGAGAGCGGAAGGACGTACATGGCGAGGTCGCGGTCGGCACGCCAGATGCCGATAGGGATGATGAACACGAGAGGGTACATGAATATCCTTTGCCACCAACACAATACGCAAGGCTCAAGGCCGAGATGATACTGCGCATAGAGGCTCCCGAGCATCGCGATAAGCGCGATAGCAAACACAAGAAGTGGGGCAGCGGCAGATAGTTTACGAATCATGCTTTCAGGTCAATAAAGTCTAGCATACCGAAGAGTATGGGCTCCATTTGCATAAAAAAAGGAGCTGCTGATAGCGGTATCAACAGCTCCCTTGTTCTTAACTTTCTTTCTGGTCGCGGTGCCATACAAACAAAACCCTTCCTTCCTCATCCCGTTCGAGGACGAAGTCAATCTCACACGCAATAATGTTCAAGTCTGTCTCAAAGAACCATCCTTCCAGATACACTACATTGTTGAACGAGTGTATGAAGATAGAAGAGATGTATCCGGTGAGAGTCTTTTCTTGAATCTCAACGACAGCCCCTCTCCCATTCTGCAATATTCTTGATATTGCCGGAGGCATCTCGCGCGTTTCTTCACAGCCTGGAGTTTCCATTGTAAGCAACTGTGCCATCAGGAATATTTCAAGCATTTCCACCTCCTTCTTGATTGAGGAATTCAATCTGGAATAAGACGCGCATATCCGAGTCTGAATCATCTCGGAAAGACAGGCTTTGCAATCGTTCCCAACACTCTACATGGAAGTTGCAGTTTCCGACTATCTCATTGTCCTCTGGGGTCAGAATTTTTTTGTGACAGGTATGATGGTCGCAGATAATGCCATCAGCCGTCCTCATCGGGGCCTCCTTTCTCGGAATGGTGCGTACCGGTGGTTGGGCAAAAAAAGACATATTTGCCTGCGCACCCTGGCAACTTCTCAAGAGAGTGAGTCATACCACCTTTGCAGTGAGGACAATCGATTTCTCGTCTGTTCCCTTTGCTCACTTTTGGTTTTTGACGGTCTCGAACAATTTCGCCTTTTCTCTTTACCCGCATGACCCCTCTCTTTCTTCTGTGGTAACTGCTTCTACTTTAGAGAAGTGAGTGCAGATGTATCTCCACTCATCCTGGGTGAAATATGCCTCATGATATTCCGCACAGTACTTGCATCTGACCGTCATCGTCCCCTCCCGCTTCCTTTGTTTCCTCTTCCTGCGAATTGGCTAGGAATCAGTACCCGTCTGGGCAATGCCTCCTCTATGTCTGGATCTCGTTCTATGCTGATGGTTTTTCCGCATCGGCACCATTTCACATCAAGAGTGCTTCCCCGAAAAAAGTCTACTAGGGAACCGAAGGGCTTAAGTCCAGAAAAATTCTCTTCTGAACTTTTTATTGCACACGACGCACTGCTTGAACATGATGAACCTCCTTTATTAAGGCAATTACAAAGAACCCTTCCTCTATATATACCCGCTACGGCAGGATGTCTATCTTGTAAGGAATGACAACCTACATCCCCATTTCCATGTAAGTTTTGTACCCACGACGGTCTTTTATAGTAGGATGGGGTGGTAGTTATGGATCATCTCGTATGGATCGCGTCCTTGTGGATCGTAACAGTCGCTGTGGGTGCGCTCGGGCTCCCGGTTTCTCGGTTCGTTTTTAGTGCGTCCTCCGATGGAGGATATGCTTTTTCAAAGATACTCAGCTGGTTCGCTGTCGGCTATCTCACATTTCTTGTCGCAACGCTCGGTCTTGCGCCACTCGCGTTTCCGGCTAGTATTCTAGCCTTGCTTGTGTGGGCAGCAGGGAATGCTTTCGTTCATTGGAAATGTGCCGACCATATGGCGCCGCCGCCTAAGCTTTCTCAGATTATAACTACCGAACTCATTTTTTTATCCGTGTGTGTCGGAATCGTGATTATCAAGGGTTTCCATCCGGAAATTTATCAAATCGAGAGGTTCATGGATTTCGGTTTTATCGAAACGCTTCGCAATAGTACGAGCCTGCCGCTTGCTGACCTCTGGCTTGCTGGCGAAACGCTCAATTACTATTACCTGAGTCATTTCATCGGCTTCGTAATCCTGACTCTTACAGGGATTCCTTCTGTGCCTGGGTTCTTCATCCTTATTGGATTCATTATGGGCACGCTTGCCGCAGCTATCGCCAGGTTTTCTATTGATGTCGCTCTATACATCGTACGAGGGAAGGAGGAGTTGTCGCGCATGGCGAAAGCTTCAGCTGCTGGCGTCAGTGTTTTTGTCGCGGTTTTTTCCGGCTGCTGGTACATGATTCCGTGGGCCATACACCGTATCGGTTTTGCATTTGGCATGGGTGAGATGCCGAATTTTTTTTATCCAGAACCAACTCGGGCAATCGCGGGAACGATAACGGAAATGCCGATATTCAGTTTTTTGGTCGCAGATATTCACGCGCATGTGTGGGGCATGCTTACCGCTCTCTTAGTCCTCACTATCGCTTTCTCATTGTGGCGGGATGCGTCTGCGAAATTAGATGCCGCAAATCGCTATCTTTGGGCGATGGCATTTGCGCTCGGCATGGCCTACATGGTGAATTCATGGGACGCGGTAACACTTGGGACACTTGCAGTCTTTTTTATGGCTGCGAAGTACCGCCGTGACTCGTGGGTTGATATCGCATCTGCTGTGGTGTTGCTTGCGGCTGCAGCCTACGTTATTGCGCTTCCGTGGAGTCTGACGAATCATCTGCCGATCCAAGGAGTGGGCTTGGTTCATGGCATATCACCGCTACTGCCATGGCTCTCGTTCTGGGGATCCATAGTGACCATAATGATCGCATGGATACTCCGCTATGCTGTGGTGCGTAAAAAAATGCTCGCGCATGCCGATGCGTTGTTATTTGTAAGTGTCGTATTTTGCGCAAGTCTTCTCTTCCTTGCGGTTATTGAGATCGTCTTCATGAAGGATATTCTTATCAATGGTGAGTGGTATCGCGCAAATACGGTGTTTAAAGTGGCGACGCAGGTGTGGATTTGGGTGGCTGTATTCGCTGGTCCGGTGTATCTATGGTTCTATCGTTCGCTCACGAATCATATCGCGCGGGTCGCAACTGCAGCTTTTCTTTTCGTATATCTTGGGGTCGGTGCCGTGTATCCGGTCATTGCTATAGAACAGGCGTTCACGGGGAGTGGGACGTTTTTCGGTGTCGATCACGGGCTTGATTGGTGGAGAAATAAATTTCCAAACGATTTCGCTGCATACGAATACCTCAAGGGTGTTCGGGATTCGTTGCCGCAGGCTGAACGGTTGAAAAATATTGTCGAAGGAGAAGGGGAAAGCTACACTGACGTCTCCCGGTTCTCGGTATTCCTTGGTTGGCCGACCATCGTTGGCTGGCCAGTGCATGAATGGACGTGGCGCGGTAGTTACGACGTTGTAGGGAAACGTCGGGAAGAAGTACGAGACCTCTATGTGGGTACCGACGTGCAGCGCAGTCGCGAGCTCCTCCAGCGGTACAAGATCGACTACATAATCCTTGGAGCTGTGGAGCGAGATCGATATGGCAAGGCTATTCAAGAACAGAAGCTGCGATCTCTCGGGAAGGTTGTATTTGAGCAGGGAGGGACTGTTGTTATTAGTGTTCACTAGGACGAGATACGCAACCTCTAAAAGGAGAATTTTTCGAAGTGGATATGTCGGTTGTCGAACCCAAGTTCTTTTAGGTTTTGTACCATGATTTTCATCATTACCGGAGGGCCGCACAAAAATACTTCTCGCTCATAGAAATCCGGAACAAGTCGCACGATTTTTTCCTTATCGATAAATCCTGATTCGTATCCAGCACTCGGGGTGCTTACTACGTGGTGCAGCGTTATTGTTGGTGCATATTCATGCATCGCCTCCAATTCTTGTTTGAAGGCGATGTCTTGTTCGGTCTTATTCCCGCACAACAAGACCGCATCCCTTCTTTCAAGTGCGAGAGTTTCAAGCATCGCTCGGATAGGAGTGATGCCGATGCCTCCGGCAATGAAGAGGAACTTTTCCCGATTGGTAGTGTTTCTGATAAAGAGTCCCAACGGGCCGTCGATTACGACATGAGTGCCTGGCTCGAGTGCAGCAATCTGTTTCGTATAGTCCCCCAGTGCTTTGATGGTCAGACGGATATAGTTGCCATTGTAGGCTGCTGAGAAAGAAAACGGGTGGGTGTACCACATACCTCTTTTGAGGATGGTGATATTGATGTATTGTCCGGCATCAAATACAAACTGCTCCATATGGTGTCCGGATATATAGATAGACCAGGTGTCATACGTTTCCTGTGCTACTTTCTCTATGACAAAGCGGTGATACGCAAATCGAACGAGAGGTCGCAGGAAACGATATGAGAGCAGGAGGCCAAACACGCCAAAATTGAGAACGTACCAATAATAGAGTGGTCCACCACTGCGTAAGTCGCCAGTGCCGAGCTGATGATTAAGGGCCAACCCGATGGCAAGGTAGGTAAGGAGGTGAGTGAAATACCATGTCTCATACCGTAACTTCCTTCGCACGATCGCTATGGAAATAAAGATGACGAATATAAAAAGGGCCAATGCAAAGAAAGAGAGAAATACACCATTTTTATTTGCGAGAAAATCACCAAATTGGGAAATGTACGATACTCCATAGGATTGCGCATAACCCGCTATGAGGAGGAGTGGGTGGGTGAGTAAGAACGTTAATATCGAATACCCTATGTAGCGATGCAGGGCATTTAATTTATCAAAACCGAACAAGTGTTCGATAGGACGAATTCGACCGATCAACACTAGTTGAATGAGGATGAAATATTCACCGAGCAGTCCGGCAATCCTTCCCAGAGCGATAAGAAGATTCCCGTCGCCCGGATTCACGATGTAAAAATTTGACTTGGTCCACCAGAGAGCGAATATGCCGATGAGGTTTCCAAGGAAAATTAAATAAATTAAAAGCTTTTTCGCTGTTGTTGGAGAGGGTTTTTTGAAAGGGGAGTCCATATAGTTCTATGTAGGCGACCAAAAAGTCTTAATTTTTTGCCAGAATGTTTTATTCTCGAGGCTCACAGCAATGATTCGCCTGTCGGGTCCTCCCGCTTCAAAATAAAGAACGAGGTTAGAAGCTCCTGAGGGTACTTCAAACCCAACTTCTTCACGAAGAATGTCGTGGGGCAGTAGAGGTCCAGAGAGTTGGCTTCCTTCGCTTGGGACCGCGACAATCGGGTATACGGTACCGGGTGCATCTTTCACGTACAGCGCGAGGAGCGGGATGAAATCAAAGGGTTTATCAGCATTATTTTTTAAGATAATGGTGGGTATGATGAATTCATGCCCCGCGCGCGGAGTGAGAGGGCCTGCGCCCTGTGGATCAAGACGAAATTTTTCAACCGTAAATGAGAGGTCAGGGGTACGTACCTCTTCTCCAAGCTGATAGTGCATAAAGAGATTTGCATCACGTTCGTTGTTCCATCGCGTCTCGGCATACCATGTCACCCCGATTGTAAAGAAAATAAAAAATAGAAACACAGCCGGGGAGATTCTCGGTTCGAGTAACACCTGCTTTATTTTTTGTAGGGAGGGCATAGAGGTACTTATTGGAACGGTCCGATGTAATAAGCCTGTAGAACACTGTTGAGTGCTGAATTTGAATGTCGGTGTTCACCAGCGGAGCCAATAAAGACATCCTGAATGTTTCCTCCACAATAAGACACTATGATGTCCCCTCCGGGATGGTCGCTGCTCCCGTTCGTTACATAGTTTGTAATATTGTATGCCTTGCTTGGGTTTGTTAGGTACACCCAGCAATTCGACCGGGTAGTGTGGGTAGCTATCTGTGCTGTAGTACAAGCGCCGCCACTGCCGCATGCAGCAGGAGGTGTTGGTGTCGGAGTAGGTGTATGTGTTAAGGTCGGGACCGCTGTTGATGTGGGAGTTGGCGTAGCAGTCGGCACAGGGGTCGGTGTAAACGTGGGTGCGCTTGCGCCAGGAGTTACTGAATTACAGTAGATCGATGTCCAGATGCCGTTCGATCCTTTCGCTTGATAGCACGCAAATGTTGTCCCTTGAGGCCAGACAATAGTATGTCGCCCATTGATAAGTGTTACTGCTGCATTTGATACGGAGTCGGTTGAATAGCGGATTGCCGTCGGGGTACCTTTGACGGTAACTGTTGTACCACTTGAGTCGGTCGTAATACCTGTTATTTCCGCAGGTGTAGTCGGTATTGGCGTGCGTGTTGAGAGTATGACAGGTCTTGGCGCCACTGTCGGCTTAGGGGCAAGGGTTGATTTTGGTTGAAGGGTAGGCGCCCCACCTATAAGATTTGTTGGCTGCGTAGGGGCTTCCATATCCGCCAAGGGAAGAAGTGTTGTTTGAGTTTCTATCGCAGATTTTTTTGAATCGGTTTGCATGTCTTGTGACGCGTGGGTTTCCTTGACGTAGACACCCCACCCCATGAAGAGGATTATTACGAATGTCGCACTAATGTATATTCTCATGGGTAGTCGATACGCCTTTTCCAAGGTACTTAACGCTAAATTATAGAGGATGCAGGCGGGACAGGGAAGTTTCCGATAGGATACCGTTCATTATTCGCTCACAATAAGGACGAGGTGGAGCGGAATTTCTTACTGGAATCGGCCAGAACGCCCCGCCTGCTTTGCAGGCGGGGATGAATGGCCGAAATTAAACATGTGCGGCGGCGGCCGCATCTTT
>CAYIMJ010000038.1:0-7009 GCA_964364605.1 uncultured Candidatus Saccharibacteria bacterium
CGGCGATGGTGCCGACTGTTTTCAGTTCATTCATTTGAGCAATGAAAGATTTGTAGATATTCGGACCTGCCCGATACACTTCATCAATCACATCCTTCGTATACACATCATTCCGCACGCTTGTACCATCCGCAGCGAGAGAAAGATCATTCACATCGCTATCGGTATTCGGTTCCCAGAGCTGATCCGTGCCTCCAGAATAATCAGGTCGATAGAGCCGGCTTGCCTCAAGTCCGGGCAGGAAGAGGACATTTGAAGCGCACGAGTCGGGAACAGCACATGGATCAGGTGACGGAATGTCGGCACCGTACACGGTGAAATTTGCGCGGTAGCCATTGCCCATAATCCCAGGATAATCGGTAGAATGAGATTTTCCGTCCCAGACAGGCCATGTCATTATTGAACGTGGGCCGCCAGGTTCCTCACTGCCTCTAATGTCGCACTGGGTCCCAGCAAAAGGACCGAAGGTAATCATAGGCGCGTACGGATCCCTCGGCATGCGCGTTATTCCCCACTCATCCACGGTCTTAATCGGCGTCTGACAATCGATCCACCGGCTGAAGTAATAATTGTACAGCCTGATTTGAAAAGTTTCGGTGCCGGAAAGAGGAGTACGGTAGGCTGCTACGGGATAGGCAATGCTGGACAGAGTCCCTGTCGCCACAAAAAAATAGGGGCTATTTACGACTATATTCCCGCCAAGCCATGCGGTGTACGGCTGCGAGACACCCGAAGATTGTGAAATAATTGAAGGAGTTGCCCTGACAACGGATGGAGATACGCCCCACACAAATGCCGTGCTGATAAGCAGTAACACGACATATCTGACGCGCATCGGTTCATGATACCAATGCATGGAAAACGGTCAAATGTAATTTTTGAGTGCGCGCCAACGGAAAAATCGGCTATACTGTGTGCAATGACTACCGATGATTTGAAAAAAAATCTCACCGGAGTGATGAAGGGAGACGTGTCAGATGATGCAGCAATACTGAAAGGCGCAAGTCGCGACACTTCTCTCTTTGTGCGGATGCCAGAGTTAGTTGTATATCCAAAAGATATTGAAGACGTGAGTGCGATAGTGAAAGAAATTAGCCGCGCCCGTGCTGCGGGCGCGGCTGTCTCGCTCGCCGCGCGCTCCGGCGGCACCGACATGACTGGCGGACCGCTCACCACCGGCGTCGTGGTTTCCTTTACCAAATACATGAACAAAGTCTTGGAGGTCACCGCCGCCAACTTGGCGGTTTCACCGCCAAGTGGGTATGCGGTGACGGAACCTGGAGTCTACTACCGGGATTTTGAAAAAGAGACTCTGAAGAAGGATTTGATACTCCCTTCCTATCCGGCTTCGCGCGAAATAGCTGCCATGGGCGGCATCGTCGCGAACAATTCCGGCGGTGAGCGCACCCTTGAATACGGTCAGACGGAGCGATATGTCGAAGAGATGGACGTCGTCCTCTCCGATGGTTCCCAAGCGACGTTCAAAGCACTTACTCCTGAAGAGCTTGAGGAAAAGAAGAAGCTTACAACACTTGAGGGCGACATATACAGGAAGATGGATGCATTACTCACCAAGAATGCTGCGCTGATTGAGGAGCATCGCCCGAAAGTTTCCAAGAATTCTGCCGGGTATGCACTCTGGAAAATTAAAGACGCGAAGAAAAAAACCTTCAACCTCGCGAAACTTATCTGCGGGTCTCAAGGAACGCTCGCGCTCTGGACAAAAGCGAAGCTTACCCTCGTAAAACCGAAGGAGCACCGAGCAATGCTGGTCGTGTTCCTCTACGACCTCGATATCCTGCCGGAAATCGTGAAGCGCGTCCTTCTGCAGAATCCGGAATCGTTTGAGAGCTATGATGACCACACGTTCAAGCTCGCGGTGAAGTTCCTTCCGGGGATGCTTTCTCAGATGGGTCTTCTAAAGGCTGCCCGTCTCGGCATAGACTTCATCCCTGAGGCAGCGATGGTCGCGACTGGTGGCGTACCGAAAATGATCCTAATGGCGGAATTCGCCGAGGAGACTATTGAGGAAGCGGATCGTAAGGCGGCCGCGGCAAAAGAAGCACTGAACGGTCTCCATGTGCAAGCTAAAGTTGAAAAAAATGAAAAAGAGTCTGAAAAATATTGGATTGTGAGGCGTGAGAGTTTCGCACTCCTGCGCAAGAACGTCCACGGACTCTACGCTGCCCCTTTCATCGACGACTTCGTCGTGCCGCCCTCAAGCTACCCTGAGTTTCTGCCGAAACTAAACGCCCTGCTTGATGAATACAAGTCTCATTTCATCTACACCATCGCGGGCCATATCGGTAACGGCAACTTCCACATCATTCCGCTCATGGACCTCTCCAAAGAGGAGAACCGCCAAGTCATCCTTGACCTCGCACCAAAAGTCTATGAGCTCGTGATACGAGAAGGTGGCACGACGACTGGGGAGCACAACGATGGCATCATCCGCACGCCCTACCTCCCAATGCTCTTCGGCGCAGAAATGGTCGCACTCTTTGCAGAAACGAAAGAGATCTTTGACCCGCAGAACATCCTCAATCCGGGCAAGAAAGTCGGTGGAACTTTTTCCGACATCAAGACGGACATGATCAAGTCGATATAGTGTACTTAACTTTTATAAAAAATCTGCTACAGTACGGCGATGAATCCCGTTAGAAATCATGGACACGAGGTTCTATGTAATATCCCAAGGGTCGACTTTATGAGCCTTAATCACGTAGGCACTATACCCGCATACACCGGGTCCATGTCCTATTTCTAACGGGATGAAACGCGCAATCACTATCGTACTTGTCGCTCTACTTGCACTCAGCATGGTTGGAGCACTCCTCCCCTCCATCTTCCGCTAACATTCGTTAGCAGAGAGGCACTAATCCCTCTCATTCCTATCTTCCTCCTCGTCAGAAAGGTCGAGCTTCTCAAGAATGCGTTTATGCTTCTCGCGCACCCCTTTCAAATCGCGGTCATTGTCACCCCCTTGAGTATCATCGCTTGAGTTCCCACGAGCGCCAGATCGCTCCAAAATATTCGCCGAAGAAGTCGTGCTGGTCTCAATAATGGAATTCTTAGGACGTAACGCCTTTACTGCGGAAGTGTTTCTGACATTTTTTATTTTCTCCTCGGCTTTTATACTTTGCTCGTGTATGACCGCACGCACAGTTTGTTCGAGTTCTGGATTAAGCTCTTTTCTAGTATCGAGAATCTCGGCTTCCTGAAGACGCTTCTCGAGCAGTCGTGTTTCAAAAGTCGCTTCCGCAGCTGGCGAAGTTGCAATCACTAGCCGCGCGACCGGCTCGGTCACGCGCGTCTTGATTGGATACAAGATGTCTCCCGGGAGCGAGCCTTCTGCGGCAAGAGTTACCGAGCTCCCGTAACTGACAATGATGACAAGCGACAAGGCCACGGCCTGGAACCGCTTCGCATGCATGAGCCACGACCACGGCGAGAGCACCGGACGCTGGACACCAGTCTCGCGCATGTGCGCGACGAGTCTCGTACGTAGCGATGCACGCTCAGTATCAAAGAGCGTTACGGAGCGGAGTTGGTCGATGATTTTTTTTGGTGGCAGTTCCATACGAATATTATTGAAAGAGGGCTCGTAACTTCTTGAGAGCGCGATGGACCCGTACCGAAACAACATTCTCATTCTGGCCCACTATCTCCCCTATCTCGCCGGGAGAAAGGCCCTCGACAAAACGCAGTGTGATGAGCTTCTGATCATCCTCGCCAAGCTCCCGGAGCTTCGCGAGCGCAAGCGATATTTCAGTCGCCTCCTCGATCCCGTTTCCCGCCTCGACCGGTTCAAATCCGCTGTCCATGAGCGCGTCGAGTGATTGGGTTTTACGCTTCCGATACCAGTCGATCACCAGATTGTCGGCAAGCCGATAGAGGAAAGCGCGCATATTACGTATCGGATGCTGTGACTGCATGTAGGACCACGCCTTGATAAATACGTCCTGGGTCATGTCCTGCGCAAGCTCTCGTTCGCCCGTCTTGAAATAGCAATGCCGAAATATGGCATCCGCGTGGGTATCGTAGGCTGTAAGCAGTGTTATTTCCAAAGAATGATCCTTCATGAGCTAAGACGTGGTGCTAGGAGATTTCTTACCTCGTGGCATCGGTAGGAGGTATAACATAAAACCGCCCTTTGTGGAGAGGCGGTTTTATGTACGGTTTGGTTTTAATCGTGTTAGTTGATGGTAGCGAAGGTTTGGGTCGAAGGGGTGCTGGTGCTGGCGTTCAGTGAAGCATCCTTTGACTCAAGAACGTAGTAGTACGTCGTCGAGGCAGTGAGACCAGTGAGACCGAGAGCATGATTCGTCACGAACGAGCTATTACTTACTGTAAGTGCCGAACCGAAATTCACAGGTGTCGTCGTCGCATAGTACACCTTGCTTGTGGATGATTCGTTAGTCTGCCACGAAATGGTGGCCGTAGTTGAGGCGATGTTCGTGACACTGACTGACGAAATCACAGGTGCGGTCGTATCGGGGATTGGTGTCGGAGTCGGAGTTGATGTAGGTGTAGGTGTGCCGTTGGGACCATCATCATCGTCGTCGTCATCCCGACCAAGAAGATCTTTAATGCCGCGAGGGAGCTTCTGGCACTCGGGCACAATCGGCTTATCCTCACCCTTGTGTTTCTTCAACCATCCCGGAGCAATCAAGTGTCCTGGCGGAACGATAGCGCACGGTCGCTTGTCCTCATTCTTGCCCCGATTTATAGTCGAAGTCGCTGTCGAACTCGCCACAGCAAAAGCAAGCGGATGCTCTTTCAGATATTCTTGCAACTTTTTAAGCGTCTTCGGGCCGACGTTCCCTACCTGCTCGAGACCGTGCTTCTTCTGGAATCGCTTCACCGCCTGCGCAGTCAAGCGACCGAAAAAACCGGAGACCATGCCTTCCGGATAAATAGAGGGGTCAGCGGCAAGGAGGGCCTGAAGTACAGCAACCTGATCGCTCTGGGAACCCTGTTTAAGAGTGCTTACGAGTGAAGCGATATTTTGCTGCTGTTGCTGCTGGAGCGAATTAATCTGTGCCTGGAGCGTTTGGATCTGTCCGACAAGCGCCGATGGCGTCGTGGAGGACGTCTGTGCAAAGGCAAGCGCGGGCGCGAGGACACCGAGCGCAAGCATCGCTGCTGCTATTTTTCTAAATGCTGACATAAGAGTAAAGATGGGGGTTAATGTATAACAAGACGAAGCACTACCTGTAAGACGTTGTGGCGGATATTTCTTACATCTCCCAGTATACAGGGCTTATCCGGCAATCAATGCCTGCGGTGCGGCGAGAGTCGGCGTTGCAAAAAATACGAGGTTAGCGAGAGTGAATAGACCAATCATGAGTATGAATAAGCATGCAGCTGCCACAACATGCCGCAGATGACGTTTATGAAATTCAAGCTCGGTTACAAATGCAAGGAGAATCAGGATGACGCCAGCAAACACGTAGTAGGCATAGCGAAGCATCGCTTTCGGTGAGGCGAGGAGATGCTGCCACCAGCTTGCTGCGGTAGGTGCTTTGACGCCCGTTTCTGCACCAAGAACGTTTGTTGCCGCTGGGGTAGCTACAGGAGCGGTGACTGACACTCCAGCGACCTGTTCCGTGGCAGCGGATTCGGTAGTAGCAAGCGCAGGACTAGTGGATTCGGTAGGTAACGAAAGAGTACGAACAGTCAAAGACTCACCGCTTGTAGATGGCGTGCCGAACATCTGTACGACAAAGGTTGTCGGGTGATTCTGAAAAAATCCTTGGGCGGTCGCAATACCGATTTCGGTAAAATGCCCGTTGAGGATGTTCGCGCGGTGCGCAGGCGAATTCATCCATGCATGCTCAACATCGACAGAGTCAGAGAAATCGACAGCGAGATTTTCCCCAGCATATACGAATGGGTAGTTGGTCTTTTTGAACCAGTACCAGGAATCCTTTCCGTCAGGCGACACATGAGCGAAATACCCTCGTGTCGCCATATCATCTGCTTTCGCCTGCGCAGCGGCAGTAAGTACCGGGCTTATAACTAGCCCGCTCAAATCGTTTCCGCTACGATCGCCGTTCGTAAGATCGACAAGTGCGGCAGAGATGACGGAAGCAAGCGATGATGAACCGAGGATATAATGACCGATGACGGAGAGACTGAAGACACCGAGAATGAGAACGGCAAGCACACCTACCATGCCACCCATCACATACGGAGTGTCGTTCTTTTTTCCATGGCGACGCAGATAGCGCAGGAGTTTTTTCATGCGGAACATGTTCAATATACTACACCACTCACCGCTTCATCTTTCAAAAGCGGTAAGGGGTGTTTACGTATATAAGTTAGCGGTTCGACCAAGGGATGAGAGCCGGGAAAGGGAGAGTGAGCGCTGAACATTCGAGAAGATTTATCCGGCGAAGAGTCGTCAGATAGACGATGCCTGTCGGCTCCGAAATCTTCCACGGCTTAAGGATGTCATCGGCGTACTTGCTCTGGAATGCTTTTACTGCCGCAAATGTGTCCGCATCAAACAAACCGTTTGATGCGACGAAACCGAATCCTTGCTTCTTGAGGAATTGCTGAAGTTTCGTTACTTGGTCCGGATTATTTTTCGGGTCTCCCATGCGTAGGTGTTGGTCCATATAAACACTGCATGCAGCTCCGAGGACTTGACCGATTGTCCCATCCCCACCACCGCTTCCCCCGACAAAACTGTAGCTACTGCCGTGCCTGCTGCTGCCGGTGCCCGGAAGAACTGGCGCGCTACTACTGCTACTGTTGCCATGAGCGTCGGTAGGGTCTGGAGTTGGAGTCGGCGTTACTGTAGGTTCAGGCGTCACAGTTGGTTCCGGTGTTATGGTCGGTTCTGGGGTTGGTGTAGGAGTAATGGTAGGTTCTGGGGTTGGCGTTGGTGTGACAGTAGGCTCCGGTGTGGCCGTCGGCTCTGGGGTTGGTGTAGGAGTAACTGTCGGTTACGGAGTTGGAGTCGGCGTAGGTGTGGGAGTAGCTGTTGGCTCAGGGGTCGGAG
>CAYIMJ010000039.1:0-6904 GCA_964364605.1 uncultured Candidatus Saccharibacteria bacterium
TTTTTTTACGGATACGAAGTGGCCGGCTTTTGCAAAAGAGGAGTTCGATGCCATTCTTGCCGAATTCTCTACTCGTGAACGCCGGCGCGGAAAATAGTCGGAAATGATACTGTGGAGTAATGGAACTTCCCATTCTCTACGAAGATGCGGATCTGGTTGCGGTTGCGAAACCAGCAGGGCTTATCACACACTCTGATGGGCGGACGAAAGAGGAAACGGCCGAAGATTGGTTTAAAGAAAAATATAACGTTGAGGATTCAGAGCTAGCCCATCCTGCATCCGTGGGATATGTACATCGACTCGATCGTGATACTTCGGGCGTGCTCATTTTTGCAAAGAACGCTGTTGCGTATGAATTTTTGCGCAAAGCATTTCACAATAGGGAAGTGAAGAAAGAATATGTGGCGTTTGTGTACGGTGCACCAAAAAAGAAGTCGGGGACGATTAATTTCGACATCGGACGTTCTCGTAGCGATTTCCGACTTCGAAGTGCTCAACCGAGAGCAAAGGGACAATTGCGGGATGCTCTTACTCACTACGAAGTGCTCTCTGAGATAGATGGATACGCTCTGATGAAGATGACCCCAGAAACCGGGAGGACTCATCAAATACGGGTTCATTTGAAGGCGATTCACCACCCTATCGTCGGCGACACACTCTATTCTCCAAACCATCCGGCTGCGCTTGGCATCTCTCGTCTCGGTCTTCATGCATACGTTCTCGATCTGCCGCTCCCTTCGGGTGGGCGTACACGCATTACTGCTCCTATACCGAGCGATCTTAGGGCCGCTTTCTCCCATTTCCCCGGCATGAACGAGGCATTTGCTCTCTCGTAAGACGCGTGCTAGAGTCTCGGCACATGCAGAAAGTCATAACTCCAGTAAATGTTGAAGGACGCGCGAAGCTCGGCATTCGCTCGGGTGACACCGTGCGCGTCGTTCAGAATATCGTTGAACTCAAAAAGGGTCGCGGTACCGATAAGAAGGAGAAGACGACCAAGAACGTCCGTAAGCAGACTTTTGAGGGTCTCGTCCTCTCGACTAAGCACGGCACTGAAGCTGGTGCGATGTTCACCGTTCGTGCGACACTTTCTGGTGTCGGTGTTGAGAAGACCTTTCCGCTCTATACTCCATCGATCGATTCGATCGAGATCGTGAAGCGTTCCAAGGTCCGCCGCGCAAAACTCTACTTCATCCGCGAGAAGGCTACGAAGGCAGTTCGCCGTCAGCTCCGCAATGCTCGCATGATGAATCTCACGAGTGACGAGACGGTTGCTCCTGCAGAAGAAGTCAAAGAAGAGGTGGCTGCATAATTTTATGAGAGAAACCGAGTTGTCCACTCGGGTTTTCTTTTTATATTATTGGTATGCGCTTATACTTGAGCCATGGGAATGCGTGGACCAAAGCCGAAGCGGAGAGAAGTAATATGGTCGCCCGAGCTCGCATACGCGATTGGACTCATTACGACTGACGGCTGTCTCTCTGGAGATGGTCGGCATCTCACCTTTGTTTCCAAAGACATCGAACAAATTAACAATCTTAAGAAATGCTTGGATTTGAAAGTAAAAATCGGGATTCATAAATCTGGTAGAAAAAATGAAACACGCGTATGTCATCGCATACAGTGGGGAGACGTGGTCCTCTATAACTTTTTGCTCACTCTTGGGCTTATGCCAAACAAATCTAGACAACTTGGAACACTGGGAATACCTGATGAATACTTTTTCGATTTTCTTCGCGGTCATTTCGATGGCGATGGTTCCTTCTACAGCTATTTCGATCCACGTTGGGAATCCAGTTTCATGTTCTATCTCGTATTTACATCGGCAAGCCGCTCTCATATCGATTGGCTGCACAACACCCTTACTCGTTTTCTGGATGTGCAAGGACATCTCACCATTACACATGGGGGTGGCAAGGAGCGGAACGAAATATACAACTTACGATTTGCAAAAAAAGAGGCAGTCAAAGTTATTGAAAGAATGTATGCACAGCTCGGCAAAACGCATCTTTCTCGAAAACGATTGAAAATAGAGCGTGCATTGCGTATAGTGGGGAAGTCTTTGTCAGCAACTCGTAAGAAGTTGATAAAGTAATGCCCAGGTGTTGAAACTGGTAGACATTACGCCTTGAGGTGGCGTAGCCCGCAAGGGCGTGGAGGTTCGAGTCCTCTCCTGGGCACCAGAAGTAACTTGTTCTGCATTTCTGCCAATCTGCTATCCTGATAACGGAAGTACTTTAAAAATCTCTCACTAAAAAGAAAAGGAGGTGGAGCGATGAAGCAGGAACATATCGGACCGGGCGGCGGAGCAACCACGGTTAAAAGAAAGTTGCAATTCTCGTCGATAGTAGCATTCAGCATTGTAGTTGTTCTCTCTGTAATCGGCGTTCCGGCCTACGGATATTTCAAAGGTTACGTATGGCTGGACTGGGCGGTGCTTGCCATACTCTACGTGGCAAGCGGTCTCGGTATCACGGTTGGGTATCATCGGCTATTTACTCACCGCAGTTTCACATGTCCTGACTGGATAAAGGTCATTCTTCTGGTTGCTGGCGGATGGGCGTTCGAAAATTCGGCATTGAAGTGGTGCAGTGATCACGGACGGCATCATCGGTATGTAGACACGGGACAGGACCCGTACAACGCGCAAAGAGGTTTCTGGTACAGCCACTGCGGATGGCTCATGGAAGATGGTTCCGCCTACTACACCGAAGAATTTACCCCATGGCTTCGCAAGGACTGGACGGTGATGTGGCAATATCGTCATTACGCTCTCGTCGTCTCGTCTGGACTCCTGCTGCCGTTTCTCGTCGGGCTTGTGTACGGCGACTTGGAGAGAGGTGTCGGTTGTCTTATGCTGGCTGGCATCGGGCGCATGTTCCTGGTGCTAAACTCCACTTTTTGCATCAATTCCGTATGCCATTTGTGGGGGAGCCAGCCTTACGACAAATCCAACAGTAGCAGGGATTGCTGGTGGGTATCGCTCATCACTATGGGCGAAGGGTATCACAACTACCACCACGCATTTCCTCGCGACTATCGAAATGGTCCACGTTGGTACAATTTCGACCCATCCAAGTGGCTCATCTTCTGGTTGTCACTTACAGGAGCGGCGAAAGAACTCGTTCGAGTTCCTAGTGAAAAAATAGAAGCAGCTCGACGCAAAGTTCTTGAGGTCGAGTCATGTTCATAATAAAGGGCGAGTCTTATGAAAGACTCGCCCTTTCCTTTGCTCCCAAAGAGAGGCTGTATACTCCGTTGCATATGCTTTTTACCGGGAAAGGAGATGATGGAACGACGAAGACATTTGGCTGCAATCAGCAGCGGATTTCGAAGTCGTCACTGGTGCCGGAAGCACTTGGAGCACTCGACGAACTCAATGCCTTTCTCGGATTCGTGAAGATGCGTAGTGGAGAAGAACCACGCATTTCAGGCGGTCTGCGTGATGTACAGGAGACACTTTTCATCATTCAGGCGCAAGTAGCGGGAGCGGAGAAAAAGATCAAAGAAGATGCAGTGAAGCAGGTTGAAGATTTGGTAAATAACATAGAAAAAGAAATTCCATCGATCAGAGGATTTTCTATTGCCGGCGGAACTGAACTTTCCGCGCTTCTCGACGTCGCACGGACTATTGCACGACGCACCGAACGGCGACTCATCGCGGCTGTGGAGACAGAAGCATGTTCTCCCACAAGCGAAACCATGGCGTACATGAATCGTCTCTCATCACTTCTTTTTGCCTACGCGCGCCTCGCGAACCATCTTAAAGGGGTTGCGGAGGAGAATCCGCGGTATTAGCGACGATATTTTTGGACTCATGTACACGATGATCACGAATAAAAAACAGTGATATTGTGGACTTATGGAGACTTCCACCAAAATACAATCTACCCAACCACAGTCACCTGTGCCGATGTCGCCAAATAATAATGGAAAGTTTGTAATAGTTTTGTCCACCATGCTTATTTTGAGTACTAGTTTTGGTCTGTATTTATGGCAAAAATCCTCAATACCGAAAGAAGTCACTAACGAAAGCTCATTACCGGTACCTACTGAAACATTGCAAAATACGCAATCATCTGTTCCAGTTATTATTTATACAGAACGAATAAAGGAGACGATGACTGAGTCTAGGCTGTGGCCAACAGAAAAAATTCTACGAAAGGTAGGAGGTGCTCAACCGGAAATTTTAGCAGAGGTCGGTAAGGTTGGTGAATATCCAAACAATTATAATTTAAGTCCCGATAAAAAATTTCTCTTAATAAATCTAGAGAGCAAACTGCAAATTCTAGATTTAACAACCAAGGAACTGAAAGATTTATTTACTCCGAAACGTCAGGTGCTGAGCGCGTCTTATTCTCCCGACAGTACACAATTGTTTATCTGGGATCAGGAGTGGGCACCGCAAGATGGAAACAATAGTTATTACATTCATCGCTTTACGATCTCTAGCCGTAAAGATGAAATTTTGAAGCAGGGAATGAATGGGACGTTGTTCTTTAGTGGTGTTTGGCGTGATGATGGGAAGGTTCTTTTAAATGAGCCGCGTGGCGATTCTCTCAGACCATATTATTTTGAATTTGCGAGCAATCAAATTGTCAGAACCCCGGGGAATTACACGGCAGGTCTTTCTAGTGAAAAGGGCACATCCATGGCCATAGAACAGGATTGGACAGGTGACCTGTGTAATAAATATAGTGGAGGTGCGACAAGCGCTTATCGTATTATTGACCCAGTTTCAGGGGAAACTCTAGGAACTTTTGGAATGCCGAACAATAGAGTAAAAATCCTTGCCTTCTCCCCTAACGACTCAGAGATTTTTTATCAGACAGAAAGACCTTGGACTAGTGAAGAGGATTGCAATAAGATCGCCGAAAAATCTTATTTCAAAGCCCAAATAGGCACGAATCAAACTGTCCCGGTGAGCAATCCTGGTGAATTACTTTCGAATTGGAGCGGAAATCATGTAGGAGCGGTATTGAACTATGCCCACCCTAATATATGGTCAATTCTGATCAATGGGCAATCCATAATCACTTCAAATGCTGAGCTTCGTATTGCTGGACAATACTATAAGTAAATAATTTCTCCATATCGGCCGCTTCATATCGTGACTGTCAGCGTTCTCACTTCGCTTCTCTTTGCGTTTGTCCGCCTCGCGAATCATCTGAAAGGGGTTGCGGAAGAGAATCCACGCTATTAGAGGAGCGATAAGTTTCTGGATATCCACAACACCGTCGGTTTACTTTTAATTTTCGAGCTAAAATATGGCGTATGGCGATGGTAAGTTGTATTCAGTGTGATAAAAAATTTTACGCAAAACCTTTTTGGTTAAAAAGAGGATGGGGGAAATACTGCTCTTCTAAATGTCAGCATAAGGGAATGCAAACAGGAAAAGAGATGCCGTGTCATATTTGCGGCAAGATAACCTACAAGCAAGGAAAGGATTTCAAAAGATCGAAAAGTGGGCTATTCTTTTGCGGTAAAAGCTGTCAGACTCGTTGGCGTAATCAGCTCTTTGTCGGCGAGAAACATGCGAATTACACGACGGGAATGAACTCGTATCGGAGTGTGCTTGATCGGAACAAGATTCCTAGGATCTGTCGTTTATGTGAAATGGCCGATACGCGAGCGCTTGCTGTTCATCACATCGACAAAAATCGAAAAAATAATACACTAAAGAATCTCACATGGCTTTGTCATAACTGTCATTTTCTGGTACACCATTATGACGGGGAACGGGAGAAATTCATGGCGACTATAGTTTAATGGTAAAACTCCGGCTTGTGGAGCCGGTATCGAGAGTTCGATTCTCTCTAGTCGCCCCAGTTATTAATTGCGTGGTAGTATCCTCGAATGAGGAGTTTATTTCTTGGCATTTTGGCCATTATCGTTATTGGAGTCGGCGGGCTCGTATATCGGAATGCGGTTGAGCACCCGGAGCAACCAATCACATGCCCGTTGGATCATCTGACGTGTCCAGATGGCACATCGGTTTCTCGTACTGAGTCTTCATGTGTTTTCCCCACATGTCCTCCGCCAAATGTATCGCTCCCAGATACGGGAATTGCTTTCGCAGTTCCTGAAGGTTTTGTTTCTGCAGAGCTTTCAGATGCTTCGAGTATCGCCGCTTATGAATTGCTTCCTGTCGCTTCCTCGACGCAGTCTGACCGCATTATCATCCGCCGCTACATGATTGCCGCGTCTTCGACTGCGCTCTCGACCATACAGCAGACAGCTATTGGCGGGGCCTCAGGACTACCTGTTGGTGCGACCTCCTATTCTTCTACAACTCTTGGCGGGCGTCATTTCACGGTCGTTGCGATAGAGCGCTTCGAGGGTGTTGTTGATACCGCCTACTACTTCGCGCGCACGAATGACGTGTTACGTTTCGATGCTATCGATAGGGAAGTGATGAATTGGACGGATACGAGTCTCGACACCTCCACCCTCCCTGCTCATACTGCTCTTCAGAAACTTCTTACGACCTTGCAGGGGCAATAGTCTCCTTCGGTATTGCGAATAGTTCGGTGCTATACTTTGGGCATTAATTCATAATTTTTTATCACTATGAACGACGGCTCTCCTTATGGGATTTTCGATAGTCGCGGAGTGCGTACCGCGCTTGTCGGAGCGCTCTCTGTCCTCGCACTCTTTCTGCTCGCGCAAACCATAACCACATTGGGAAACGTCGGCCGTCCGAGTGTGCCGGCTACCGACACAGTTACAGTGCAGGGCAGTGGTCAAGCGACACTTCCGCCAGACGTCGCGCGCATTTCCTTCACTGTTGAAAACACTTTGGCGACCGTTTCGGCTGCACAAGCGGCGACCACGAAGCAGGCAAATGCCGCAATCGAGTATGTGAAAGGACAGGGCGTCGCTGAGAAAGATGTGAAGACTCTTT
>CAYIMJ010000040.1:0-6743 GCA_964364605.1 uncultured Candidatus Saccharibacteria bacterium
CCGGCTGTCATGTGAGAAAGCCTCTAACATGGGGAGGCTGTTGTTGTCTATATTTTGCCTCAAGCAACCGCCTTCAAGCGCTCAATGAGACCGGAAAGAGGACGAACGGTCTCTTCCTGGGTTTGGCGATTGCGGAGGATGGCAGAACCTTCCATCGCTTCCTTACGGCCCATGATGAGGAGGTAGGGGCTCTCGCGCCGCTCGGCGAGAGAGAGTTGCTCGGTGAGCGACTCGATGCCGATGTTTTGGGTTAATGAAATACGCGCTTTACGGAAGTCTTCGGCGAGACGGAGTGAGAGACGTTTCGCTTCGTCCCCGATATGAACAAATGAGAATCTCATGCTAGCTGGAGCGGCTTTTTTCACCACCGAACCGGTACTTGCTATCTGGAGCACTGCCCCTGTCGCACTAAATGGCGTAGAGAAGAAGTGGCGAGTAAAATCGCCATAGTGTGAACCCCACGCTATCCGTCGTCCGCCTGCCACGAGTTCAAAACAAGTATCATTCCAAACATTTCCGCGGCTGATAAGGTTGCGCGCCAATTCGTACGGCGTCTCAGTCATTTCAAGATACTCAAGCAGATCCTCAAATCGTTTGCGGCTGGCGTCGGAAAGATGTTCGGTCGGCGCAGGCAAATCATCTGCGCACTCGCGTGCTATGACGAGTTCAGCGGCAAGCAGTGTATCCTGCTTAGCCTGAGTAATGCACTCTTCAGGAAGTATGCCCGCGCGTTTCTTGAAGAAGGTTCCAAGTTCGCGCGCATAACGAGCGCGAGTTTCTTTATCGCCCATAGAATTGATACGCACGACAGGCTCTTCATGGAAGAGGTCACGAGAGAGCGCGAGGAGTGCGCGGATAATCACAGCATCTGCGAGTGCGTGATCCGTGCCGAGTGCATGAAGTTGTATAATTGCCTTTTTTGGCGCAGGACGCCCCGGAGCGATGTTCGTATGCCAGAGAAAGAGCGGCTGACGCGGCGAAGGAGTGAATTCAACCTTTTGGCATCGCTTCAAGAAGCTTGAAACCGTTTCCGCGACAGTATCGTCACCAAGATGAGAGAGTACGTCCGGATACTCTATTTTTTTAGGGGCTTTCCCGCGCGATAAAGCTGTGAGATTTGAAAGCGGAGTAAATCCATAATACTGACCGACCGCATGAGCTTTACTCAAAAGTTCTTCGGCCGGAATGGTATCGCGCATCATGATGCCTTGAGGGTTGTCGCGGTTAAGGTTGAGGAGGCCTCGTAAGTCGTCTTACCGGGGAAGAATCCACTCTGCGAGACAGGAAGGAGTCGCAGGTCGACACGGCCGATGATGTCCCTCCTCGGCAGCGGTCCCCAGACGCGTGAGTCGGAGCTGTTAGGGCGGTTGTCACCCATCACGAAATATTCTTCCGGGCTGAGCGATACATTTTTCGTGTATGTTGCGTCTTCGTTCACTATATACGGTTCGCCAAGTCCAATTTTTTCTCCAGAGGCGGTAGTGATAGTGACTACGCCGTGATTGATAGAGACTGTTTCGCCAGGAAGGCCGATAATGCGCTTTATATAGAAGATGGAGGGGTTCCCTGGATAGCGAAATACGATGACGTCTCCGCGTTCTGGCGTTTGGAAGTAGTAGAGAAACTCGTCGACGATAAGATAGTCCAGATTTTTAAAGGTCGGGTGCATTGAGTCGCCATCAACGACGAACGGCGAGACTATAAAGACGCGGATTGGAATGACCACGACGACGATAAGGAACGCGAGTGTGAAAAGATCCTTCAGAAGACCCTTTCCAGTATCTTTCATGCACGCATTGTACGCTTCGCTTTGTCGTGCGCAAGTATGTTGCGAGTCGTGGTAGTATCGTGCACATGGCAATCGTTATTGTAGGCCTTGGGAATCCAGGGAAGGAGTATGAGAAGACTCGACATAACGCCGGAAGGAGTGCTGTGGAGCTTGTAGCCTCGCTCGAGGGTTTTGGCGAGCTCGTTTTTAATAAAACCGCAAACGCACTGACGAGTAAGGGCACTATTTCCGGAGAAAACGCGACGCTCGTTCTGCCTGAAACGATGATGAACCTTTCAGGGAAGGCAGTCAGTGCATTTGTGAAGAGCCCGAAGGCGGCCAAAAGTCTTCTCGTCATTCATGATGACCTCGATTTGCCCCTGGGCACGATAAAAATGGTCTTCGGGCGCGGCAGTGGTGGGCACAAAGGCGTCGAGAGCATCATGCGCGCCATTAAGACGAAAGATTTTGCACGTATCCGCATCGGCATTTCAGGAGTAGGGAAGAAGAATCAGGCGAAGAAAGTCTCGGGCGAAGAAAAAGTCATCAAACTCGTCATTGGGAAGTGGAAGCCGACCGAAGAGGCGACCGTTAAAAAAGTTCTGAAGAAAGTCGCTGAAGCTACACATCTCTTTGCGACTGAAGGTGTCGAAGCTGCGACGATGTTTGCAAATACTCGATAGTCTAAGGGAGTATACTTCATCATATGTCTGAAAAACTTCCTAGATCTAAAACAGAAGAAGAAATAACGGCAGAGCGACAAGAGGCGGAAGAAATGGAACGCTACGAAGCATGGATGGCTGAACATCCGGCAGTAGAGATCCCACAAGATTCTCCGGAAACGTGCGCAGAGAAGGTAGCAGAATGCGAAGGGATGATGGACGGTTTCGAGGCGGTGTGTGACCTTGATGCGTTACGCGCCATTACACAATTTTCTTCTAAAGAAGAACGGGAAAGTTCACCCCGCCAGTCAGCTCTCGAAGCACTTACCGTCATATTCAAGCGACTGAAGTATTTAAACAGCCAAAAAGCTCTTCAGAGTGAAATGCGTAATGCGCTAGGAACACGATACGAGATACTTAGTCAGGCAGTTGGTAATATCATCGGAGATAAAAACGGGAAAATTTTCGACATAGTTGTTCACGATCGACGAACCCCTTTTCCTTCGTAGGGGTTCCATCTTGGTACCAGACGGCTATCTGCAAATCAGCGAAAGGATGAATGAGAAGCTTAAAGAATCGTCACACCGAAGTCAGACTTCGGTAATTGTCGAAGTTGAGCACCCATTCATGGTCGAAGGCATCGAATCCACGACGATGTTTGCGAACATGCGCTAACAGGATACGCTTGGTTGCACAAAAGATTATCTTAGGGTAATCTTTTGTTATGACACAAAGCCTCATTATTGGGTTGAAAGAATTGCGAGAGAATACAGAACACTATATCCGTGCAATCGGAAGGGGGAAATCGTTTGCAGTGGTACGTCGTTCGCGTCCAATTTTTGAAATACGACCGATTGACGAAGACGATGACCGACTCTGGGATACGGTAATTGATTTTACGAAAGTTCGGCGCGGGGGAGTCCCGGCCCAGGATGTCCTTGCGGTGTTTGACAAGATTGCGAGCGAACGACACCCTAAAAAGAAGTCCTAGCGTCCATGGACGATATTGAAAAACGGATACGCAAAATGGCGCCCTCCGAGCAGGAAGCGTACCGGACTCTTCTGCAACGAATAGTGCACGGGGATCTTACCGGTCTCGACGTTCGCAAGTTGAAGGGTACGAATACTATTTTTCGTGTGCGTGTCGGCGATTGGCGGATTGTATTCAATCATCGGTCAGAACAGAATCAGATTCTCCGTCTTAGTCGTCGCAATGAGGCAACCTATCGTGATGTCTAAACCACACAGAAATAACGCAGTAAATTGTCCCTTCGCAACTGAAGGAGTCGATGCCGCGATTCAGTTCGTGAATACGCGTTGATGGAAAGCTATTTTTCATATGAAAGTAGAAAATTACAATGCCGACCAGTTGTTAGCTGATCGGCATATGGCTGTATTAGTTCGCTAAGTAGATGCCTCAGGTTTCTGTTTGTCGTTGTCGACAAGACCTTCGAGCTCCCGTATACATTCCTCTTCTGCGGCATGCATTGCATCTCCTCTTCGTTTGATATCCGCAATTTCTTCCGGCGTAGGATTTTCTGAAATTGGGAAAAGATAGAATCCAGAAAGTACTGGCATAGAAGCCTCCTTTTTAGTGTGTACAGCCAACTACTTGTTTTATATCACAAGTTCAAGTATATAGCAATTTTTTTGCTATATACGAAATAACGCGGCGTCGAAGGCGCCGCGTTATTTCGCTACTCTCTCAGCGAAGCGAGAACATAGTGTCAGAGACTCTCGGAGCTGGCTCAGCATGGTAATTGCAACGCCGAAGGGGTCTGCGTTGCAATTTGAGCCAGCGAGAGTGAGTGCGTTTGCTCGCAGGAGCAAACGATACGTGCTCTGAAACTATGTTCTCGCGTAGCGTCCTACTTCTTCTTTCCTGCGTACGTAAGCGTCATGCGCTGATCCTTCGGTTCAAAGAGAGCGATGGTGAACGGATACGTCTTTCCGAGCTCCAGCGTAGCGCGGAGTTCTGCAGGTGTTGCGAATTCTCCCACGTGCACAAGACCTGCGACGCCCTCTTCAATAGAGGCGAGTGCGCCGTGCTTGTTGTACTTAATGACAACGCCTGGCACTTCCATGTCTTTCGAGTAACGCTCGGATGCTGTGTGCCAAGGATTCTCCTTAAGAGCCTTGATAGAAAGCGAGACCTTTCCGTCCTTTATCTCGATGATCTTGACCGTGACGCGATCGCCGACATTAAAGAGCGTGTGCGGGTCCTCAACAAGACCCCAATCAAGCTCGCTGATGTGCACGAGACCTTCGAGTCCCGGCTCAAGCTTCACGAAGACGCCGAAGTCGACGATGCCCGTCACCTCTCCTGAAGCCGTGTCGCCAACCTGGTACTTATCGATGAGTGATGCTTTCTCCTCCGCTTCGTTTGTCGTGCGCTCTGAGAAGATAAGCTTTCCTTCCTTCGCATCGGCGGTGATGATGCGCACTGAAAGCGGGTGCCCGATGAGCCGCATAAGTTCGCCGAGGATCTTCTCCTTGTCACCTTCCGGTACGCGTGGATAGTGCTCCTTAGAAAGCTGGGATGCGGGAAGGAATCCAGGGATGCCTTGCCACGAAAGAATAAGGCCGCCCTTGTTCGCTTCCTCGACAATGAGAGAGTACGGCGTCTGCGAGAGGATAGCTGATTCAGCTTCTCCCCAGATAGCGGCTTGGCGTGCTTCCTTGAGGGAGAGCTCGATATAACCCTCGCGACCCGAAGGGTCGACGACTTTTGCGCTGATGATGTCGCCTTGATTCGCTTTACGGAGTACGTCGGCAGCGTTCAAGTACTCGCGTCCGTAAATGAGACCGGTACCGAACGGATGGAGGTCGATGTAGACACGACCGCGATTGATCGCGATGATGGCGCCTTCGACAAGATCTCCCGCCGCCGGAGGCATCGGAATAGTGTCAACTAAGGCCGTCATCGGATGGCCTTCCGGCAGATGAATGGTCGCAATAGGCACTGCGGCCTTTTTCTCTTCAGACATAATATATTACGCAGTGCGGATTTTCGAGAAGGGTACTGGCTCCTTTCGGAACTCAGGGTTAACGCCTCCCTAACTTCTCCGGCACGCAACGGATTGACTATAGCAAACCGAGCCGGAAAATGCTAGAATAGACGTACTTTATGGTTATCACTCATCACGGGGGGCAGTGTTTCAAGGTAACTCTCGGGGATTTGACTATCGTTTTCGATCCTATCGCTAAAGGGGGAACCTTGCCTTCAGTTCGTTTCGGCGCGGATATCGCGCTCATCTCGCGCAATCATCCCAATATGAACGGCGCCGAAGAGGTGACGTATGGGGAGAAAGCGCCTTTTGTTATCGCCGGTCCGGGAGAGTACGAGCGCCAGGGCGTGATCATTCAGGGATTTTTATCTCATAGCACCTATGGTCTTGCGAAAGATCAAACTGAAGCGGTCAATACTATGTATCTAGTTGAGCTTGAAGATATGACATTGGTTCATCTTGGCGCGCTTTCCGACAAAGAGCTTTCAAAAGAGGCCCGCGAGAGTATCGATGAAATAGATGTTCTTTTTGTGCCGGTCGGAGGAGATGGTGTTTTGACGCCCGCAGCAGCACATGAATTGGCAGTTTCTCTTGAGCCGAAAATTATCGTTCCGATGCATTGGTCCGGTATTGGGGAACCGAAATCACTTGAAGCATTTTTGAAGGCATCGGGGAACAATGGCGAGAAAGTAGATAAACTCACACTGAAAAAGAAGGATCTGGTCGGGAAAGATGGGAGTATACTGGTGATAACACCGTAATCGCGTATGAAAAATATCTTTGATCATATCGAAACCGCGAAAGGGAAGCCGCACCACGTGCGTAAGCAGATCGCTTTTGGTACAGCTGCGAGCGCCACAGCACTCATCGCACTCGTGTGGTTCGTACAGTCCATAAGTTCGAATACGTTCGCTATTCAGGGGACATCGTTTGCTGAGAGTACCGGACATGAGGCTGTCATAGTGACTGTTCCAGAGGGCGGGAATCAGAACCTCGCTGGAGCCGCTGCGGCATTTAAGGATGATGCGTCGGCGCCTGCGCATATCGAGATTGTCGATACGGCATCATCAACGCCAAAAGCGAGACCGACTGAGCGGACGATCATACCGTTCTAGGGTAGAATCTATATTGAATCATTATGGCCCGCGGGAAAGAGAGTAAAGAGAATCTTGAGGCGACACCGGTCGCCGCAAACGTTATAAATCAGCCGATCGTCGCTGAGATGCGCACATCGTATCTCGACTACGCGATGTCGGTTATCACTGCGCGAGCCTTGCCGGATGTGCGTGATGGGCTGAAACCGGT
>CAYIMJ010000041.1:0-6397 GCA_964364605.1 uncultured Candidatus Saccharibacteria bacterium
TATTCTTACCATTATCCTTCACTTCGGCATCGTTTGCTCCCACTATGAATGTCTGGAATGCGCCCCAGACGAAGACGATGAATGCGACGGCGAAGAGCACCGGAACGAACACATCATTGATGGTATTGATAATGAAACCCCCGGCGTCCGAAATGCTGCTAATGGTAGTAGCAGCCGATGAAATAAGCGGTACAACAAATGCAGTAAGGATTCCTGAAGTAAGAGCGAGTGCTTTTTTCATGCGATTCTGCAGAATCGTGTCGCGTACTGTCGATATGACGCGACGACTTTTTCTGGAATTTATTAAATGAATAACGTAGTAATTATAACGTCCACATAGGTAGAGTCAACTGTATTTTCTCGTATCGTGTGGATAGGACTTATCCAGGCGATCGTGCTCAATTTAGATCGTCGGTGGCGGCAGTGCAACCCCTGGGCCCACACCAAGCGTGTACATGGCCATATACACCAGGCCCCAGAACGAAACGATAACCGCGAAGCCAATGATGCCCCAGAGAATGAACTGATGGCCTTTCTCGCGCTCGGACTCATTGTCCGCGCCGAGAATATAATACTTATAGACGCCCCAAAGGAATGTGATGAACGCTATGGCGATTAAAGCCGGAACAAGGAAAATATAGATGATGGAGATGATACTGTTGGAATATCCTCCTATAACGGTAAAATCCATCTTCATATGTTTTTAATTATCTTGATTGCGTTCCAAACGATGATGGGTAGGCCGATCCAGATGACGTTGCGAGACCGAACGTGGCCACAACGACATTTACGAGACCCCATACTGATATCATGACTGCAAAACCGATGAGACCCCAGAGGATGATTTGATGGCCGCTCTTGACCGCTGCTTCGTCGCCAGAGGAGAAGATGTAGGCTTTTGCAATACCGTACAGAAACACTATGAAAGAAATCGCGAAGAGGAGCGGCACTAAGACGCCATTGATGATGTAGATAACGTTACTTGCAACACTCACTACGCCGAACCCCAGATTCCCCCCGCCGCCCATCATCCCAAACATACCCGGCATCATGAAGGTGCCGCCACCCCAACTTTGCTGCGCAAAAAAATTATATGATGCTGAACCTGTGATTTGCTGATTTGGAGGAGATACGTAATTAGCCTGTCCTTGGAAGGATTGTGCACATGCAAGGACCGGCATGAACAGCATCACAAGTAGCGTAGTGACGCGGACGGATGATTTCATATAAGGAAAGTATGGCACATTATTTTGCTGGCGCGATACCGAGCGTGGACAACATAATATTTACGAATCCCCAGACGGAGAAGAGCACCACCATCCCGAGGATGCCCCAGAATATGAACTGTCGTCCTTCAGCACGCTTTCCCTCATCGTCGTCGTTCAGGAAAAAATAGCTCACGACGCCCCAAATGAAGACACCGAAGGCAAGAGCCGTAATCACGGGTATGACGATAGTATTGAGCGCGCCGATGATACCAGTAGACCCTTTGCCGACGAAATTAGCGAATGTCATATTACTGGCCGACAGAGAGAGCCTTTACGGTCGCTTCAATACCTACCGATATCGCCTTTGATCCGAGGAGAATGAGTGCCCCGATGACAGTCCAAAGAAGAGCATTTCGTGCTTCGGAAATCTTCCCCGGTTCGCCCTGAGCTACAACGAAGAGATAGCCAACGTAGACGAGCATCAGGACAATAGCAATACCGCCAATCTGGATGACAAAATCAAGAATTTTGCGAAGAAAGTCCATGAGGCAAGCTCCATTCGGGGTGCAGTCGCCGGAATTGAGAGGATTGATGAGGGTTACGTTACCGTCTCCCCTACCACCTGGTTGAGTATAAGGACCGTCTCCCCTACCTCCCGGCTGGGTATACGTACCTCCTGGAGATAGGGTGCCAGCACCATTTCCTGACGGAGTGAGTGATGCAGTGCAGTTTCCGCTAGTAATGCTCGACATGTCGCACCTTGGAGCGGTTGGGGGGCAATCTGGGTCTTTCGTGCATGTTGTTGATAGCAATGGCGCTGCATGCGCGGCGGGCGCCAGTGTGGGAGCTTGAGAAGGATCTGGAGCAGGGATTGGGCTGGCCGTGTTGCAAAATAAACCTACGCCGCTGATGGAAACGCAGGTTCCCGCGCTTCCGCCGTCCGTGCATGCATCCCCTACCTTGGCGCAGGGCTGCGCATGCGCGGCGGGCGCTGCGCCCGCCGCGATTATGACGAATATAAGAGTAGCGAATGAAAAAATGAAGGGTCGCATATATTATTGTTGTAGAAGCGCACTCAAAGAGCGTGCAGCCTCTCCGAGGGCAGTATCAGGTGTTGAGTGACCACTTATCACATTCCCAATCATACCCGAGAAGACACGGTCGATATCGGCAGCCGATGGGGACAGCCATCCCTTGCTGTACAGCGCCGACGGATAGGAAACTGCTGCGATAGGATCAGTTGGGGGTATCCTCGCAAGTTCATTCAGAGTCGCCGGGGCGAGTCCGGTCGCTGCTGCGGCAGCAGCCTGTTCATCCGAACCAGCAAGAAGAGTAGCGACCTGATACCCACCCGCCGTGTTTTTCGCTCCGCGTGGAATCATGAATGCGTAGAGAAGTCCGTACACGCCTTTTGAGCTTGCTGCTGCGCTTTGCGGTACCGGCGTCACATTGAAGTTGAGATTTGGGTTTGCTGCTTGCAGATAACGCGCTTCGGAAACATACCCGAGATAGAGTGCGAGGTCGCCAGAGAGAAACATCTGTGCTGAATTTGGTAGCGAAGTATTCCATGTGTAGGAAACTTTCGAAGGATCGGCGAATTGGCTATAGAAACTGACTACGGAGGATCCGTGCGCCGAACCACTCGAAGAGCCATCACCGAGATTTGCGGAGAGCGTACCATTTGCTGAGTATGAGGACATCGGAATCCCCTGTTGCAAAAAGAGTGTCGAAAGTATTCCACGGGCGTCATGCACATTGTCGTACGTACCAAGCCCGATAAGTCCGCGCGTGATCTGTCGTGCAGGCGTAAGCACAGCGATGTTCGGCACAAGACCAGTCAACGCCTCCCAGGTGTCAGGCGGGCGAACGATGCCGTGACTCGAGAGAGTGGAACGATTTGAAAAGAGCACAAGCGGATCAACGAGAAATGGTATGCCGTAGTAGCCCCCTCCCCCTGGCACCGTAAATAGTTTACCCTCATCAATGAAAGTATTTGTAAAAGCGCTTGCAGAGATCGATGAGAGAGGGATAGGTGTGATGAATTTACCAAGTGCGAGGAGCTCCTCCTGCGAGGCAAGAATGAGGTCGGGTGCAGCACCTGTTGCTATCGCGATGGCAATATCAGAAGGGAGAGACGTCGGATCTTTCTGCACATACGATACATTCTTAAAAGCTTCATTGGCCTGCGCAGCTGCAGTAAGCGTGGCCTGCATCCCCTCCTTCGGAAGCGTACCCCAGATCACTACCGTACCAACCGCATCCGCACCACCGCCTGTACTTGAGAACGTCGCAAAGACAAAAAGACCTACGAGAGCCGAGAAGCCAAAGACACCGAGAATAATTGTTTGAAAAAGAGATAATTTCATCCCGTTAGAGGTAGGAAATCAGAGATTTCCGTACGATTATCGATGATAATTCTTTCCACGCCGTCATGATATCTAGCATAACACCAAAATTATCCTCCGGGTCTGACCTCTAACGGGATTCATCCCGTTAGAAATAGGACGCGGACGCAACATGCGTGCGATACCCTATCCGATTAGTTTTCATAATGATTTCCATTATACCCTAGCCTGCCGACGCGTCCGCTATTTCTAACGGGATTCATGGAGAATTAAAGATGATCCCGTAATGATGCGGACCGGCGCGGAACGACTTTACTTTATGGAAGCCGCCATTGATGAAAAGTGCTTCAGCGTCGTGTTCAGACACGACCTGCTCGATCGCCGGACCCATGCCTCCATAACTTCCCGCCCAGTCGACCACCATAAGTTTACCGTCCGGCTTCAGCACGCGCTTTATCTCTCCTAATAGTCCAGGACGATTCTCAATCTGAAAGAGCGTGTTGGCGAGAATGACAGCATCGAGCGATGCGTCGCGAAGGTGCGACCCTCCCGGCTTCTCGATATCCCCCCAGATCGTATCAATGATGCCCTGATGATGGATATGCGTGTTGAGCTTCAAATGCTTGAGCACATCCTCTTGCACGTCAACCGCATAGACTCTGCCACTACTCCCCACCATGGCTGCTGCCGCCCGTGAGTAGTGACCGGAGCCAGCACCAAAGTCACCGACTTTCATCCCTTCGCGTAAACCTAATTGCAGCACGTTCTCGCGCGGGGTGCTGAATGAGTCACTCATGCCTATAAACTACCACGCGCGGGCCGCTGCGGGCCGCGCAATTAACATCCCATATTCCAAGGTTCGACCTTGGAATGCTTTAATGGAACCATGACTCGTCTAATTGATTTTGGTCCGGGTGAGTATTATCATCTCTATAATCGTGGTACTGAAAAACGAAATATTTTTCTGGAAAAAAATGACTATGACCGATTTCTTGCCCTCCTCTATCTTGCAAATCAAATTGGACCAACAGAACTTAAGCTCCAAGGTCGAACCTTGGAAGAAATTTCTGAACCGAGAAAGGGCGGGCGGCTCGTAGATATCGTAGTGTATTGTCTCATGCCAAACCATTTCCACTTATTAGTCCGGGAATGTCAGGATGGTGGTATCAGTAAGTTTATGCAGAAACTTACCACTGGCTATACGATGTATTTTAATAAGAAGAACGAACGCAGCGGAGCTCTCTTCCAGGGAAAATTCAAAGCAACACATGCCGCCGACGATCGTTATCTGCGCTATCTCGTTTCCTACATTCACCTCAATCCCGTGAAGATCATCGAACCAAAATGGAAAGAAACCGGCATCACGGACAAAGTGCGCGCCGAACGATATTTGGAGTCATATGCTTCATCAAGCTATCTCGACTATCTTGGCAAGCAACGACCGGAAGGAATAATCCTGACGCGCGAAGCCTTGCCAGAATATTTCTCGTCCAGTACCGACTTTAAAACCTTCGTCACAGAATGGCTTACCTACGGTATAGAATAATCCAAGGTCGAACCTTGGATCAAAATAGGTTGAGTTGACGTGCGCGGCCCGCTCTAGGCCGCGCAATCAACACTTCCAGACGTCACCTCAGAAATTAACTTTGCGAAACAATAATCGAGTAAAGCAAGTACAGAAGCATCAGAATCAGAAAAATGTCAGCCAAATAAATAGACTTGGTTATCAAAAGACCCTTTCTGGAATAATAAAATGTTTGAAATTTAAGATACGTCAATAAACGCTTATTGTACCGGTCAACCCCAAAAGCAGCGAACGTAGCTGGTCTAGCAAGGTACGCATAGGGATGTTGGTCATCCTTAACGGATTTTCCGAGAAGGAAAGGTATAGAGTTCAATATTAATATAGAAAATAATGCTGCAATGAACAGATACTTTTCAGTGGAGATTCCTGGCAACAAAAGAAGATAAGTGAAGAAGAGCAGAAAAAAGATAGTGCTTGCTATTAAACGGTTCTTAAATTCATGACGAAAATCCTCAGTCATAATTATTTATGTTACAAAGCAACCATCGAAGCAATCGAGTCGCCTTCACGCATCTTCATAATACGCACTCCTTGCGTGGCACGCGAAAGAAGAGAAATTTCTGCGACCGACGTACGTATCACCTGTCCTTTCTTCGAAACGACGACAAGCTCTTCATCTTCGAGATTTCCGGAGACGACGCGGGCGCCGATGATCTCACCCGTTTTCGGTGTGACTTCTGCAGTCTTGATGCCCGATCCGCCGCGACCCTGCACTTTATATTCGGACATCTTCGTGCGCTTGCCATAGCCCTTACTCATGATGACGAGGAGCGATGCGTCTTTCGATTCAAGAGCGGAAATGACTTCTGCCGAGACCACACGGTCACCCTTGCGGACGCTCATACCGCGCACTCCACCGGCTGTGCGGCCCATCTCGCGCACATCTTCGACTTCGAAGCGGATGCTCTGACCTTTTGATGTCACGATAGACACTGTGTCACCATCCGCAGCAAGATTCGCCGATACGAGCGTATCGCCCTTCTTCAGATTAATCGCGATGATGCCAGAACGGCGCACATCTGCAAAACTCTTGGCGACAACACGCTTCACCACACCTTCGTTTGTCACGAAAACGATAGACGATGCATCGAGCGCTGCCCCCTTCGGTACTGCAAGTACACTCGTTACTGATTCGTCGCCTGCAAGCGGGAGGAAATTCATGATGCTCTTGCCCTTGGTCGCGCGCTTCCCTTCCGGGATCTCGTACATCTTGATCTGATACGCCTTACCAAAATTCGTGAAGAAAAGCAGATCACTAT
>CAYIMJ010000042.1:0-6385 GCA_964364605.1 uncultured Candidatus Saccharibacteria bacterium
GCGGCTTGCCGCGTGTTAAGTGATAGGGAGAGGGCAGGTAGGTGTGCCACCAGTTCTTCTGCTTGACGCGGCGGGGCGTGATACCGAAAAGGGTATGCGCGGCATGTTCTACCGCCGCAAGGTTCTTCGGGTCGGCGCTCGTGTAATGGATCGGTTGGCGCGGCAGTACACAGCCGTCACCGAGAAGATGCGCAAGCAGTATGAGCTCTTGGGTAGAAAGAAGCGAGGGGGCGCTGCTCGCAGTGAGAAGACGCGGCGCGGCAAGGCGCTCTCCTTCAGAAAGCGCATCCAGTCGTTGCCACCCGTGGAGCGTTAGGAACTGATGATTGCCGGATGCCTTGATGCTGCGGCCGCTACGGAGTTTGAGCGAGAAGACTTGTTTGCGTCCGCTCGGGAAGACACGGCTTGCGAGCATAGGACGCAGTTGGTAGGTAGCATCCATTGAGACGATCGGTACAGACTCGCATCCGACCAAATCTTTAATGGGGATACGTTCGCCCGTATCGGCGCGTTGCACAAGGGTGTCGCCGGTAAGGCAGCCGGAGTCGCGTAGGTCTGATAGGCGGGGTTTGCCGCCACGCTGCTCGACTGCGCGCGAGAGCTGGGAAAGCGCGATGACAGGGACTTCGAGTTCACGCGCAAGCGACTTCAGGGAACGCGAAATCTCGGTTACCTGTTGTACCATGGAGTCAGAGGCTTTGGTCGAGGTCGGCGCCATAAGTTGGAGATAGTCGACGACGATGAGTCCGATTCCGCGCTCGCGCTTCAGGCGGCGAGCTACGGCGCGCATTGCGAGAATATTATTACCTGGCTTATCATCGATGAAGATTGGTGCTTTGGAGAGAGTCTCGAGCGCGTCTCGTATGCGATTAAAGTCCTCTTCTTCTCTGACTTGCCCAGTACGCAGCTTCCAGGAGTTAACGAACGATTCTGCTGCGAGCATACGGTCAATGAGCTGCTCCGAGCTCATTTCAAGCGAGAAGATACCGACCGGGACGTTGTGACGGACTGCGGCGTTGCGCGCGATATCAAGAGCAAGAGAGGTCTTACCCATCGAAGGACGTGCAGCGAGGATGACGAGATCTGAAGGATGGAATCCTGAGAGTAGGTTATCGAGAGCAGGGAAGCCGGAAGGAACCCCACGAATACCGTCTTCCTTCTTCGAGAGTGCTTCGATGCGGTCCCATGCGGCGTGCACTTTATCGCCGATCGCCGTGAACTTATGTGCTGCGGAAGCATTACCTATGGCATAAATGCTTTTCTCGGCTTCATCGAGGACTTCCATCGTCTCGCGCGCATCATCGTATGCGGATTCGGAAATGTTGTAGGCAGCATCAATAAGAGAACGCATCAGGAACTTTCGTGAGACAAGCTCAGCGTAATGGGAGAAGTTGCCGGGTGCTGGCGCTGAACCGGCAAGTTCGGCCAAGTAGCTCCGACTGCCACTGCGCTCCAGCAACCCTTGGTTTTGTAATCGTTCAGACAGAGAGAGTTGATCAATCGGCTCACCGCGCTCGGAAAGCTCACGCATGGCGCCGAATATGAGCCTATGTTTCTCTGCGTAGAAAGAGTCGGGATGAATAAGGTCCGAGACGTCATGAATCGCGTCAGGCTTTAGAAGCAGAGCACCTAAGAGGGCACGCTCGGATTCGAGGGATTGAGGAGGAATCCGGTCAGTAGCCATTGGAGCTGATTGTATCAAAGAGTCGCCCGAGTCAACATAGGTCCAGACGGTCCGTCATCCACATGATATCCCCTATGCTCGATTTCGCCTCGGATCCGGTCAGCTTCTGCAAAATTTTGAGCGGTTCGTGCAGCTGTGCGCGCTGCGAGCATATCTCGAACCTCATTGGGTATGTCCTTTTCTAAAAGGATGTTATCTGCGGGCGGGTTAAGCAGAGCGAGACCCAGGTGTGTATCGGCGTCTTCCAATAGACCCCATTTTTCTTCAGGCGTATGGTCCTCGCTCTTGAGGGATTCCCATAGGACGCCGAGTGCTTGAGGAGTCGCAAGATCGTCTCGCATCATTGCGAGGAATCGATCGCGGGCTTCGGAAGAAGTACTGGTGCGTTTGGATTCATTCGCGATCTCGCGTGAGATCTTCCGAAGTCGTTCGAGCGCGCTTGCCGCTCCCGCAAGTGCATCCCACGAAAAGGAAAGAGGGGTTCGGTAATGCGCCTGCAGATAGAAATATCGAAGCGCAAGAGGATCAATATCTTTTGCAATGATGTCTCTCAGGTACACGTCATTGTGCAATGATTTCGATATCTTCTGACCTGCTACCGTAAGAAACGCATTATGCATCCAGTAGTGTGCGAAGGTGCGCCCAGAAGCCGCTTCTGACTGCGCGATTTCGTTATTGTGATGCGTGGCGACATGGTCCTCTCCTCCGGTATGGATATCAATTTCCTGACCAAGCAGCGTGCGACTCATCGCTGAGCACTCAATATGCCAGCCGGGATTGCCGCGCCCCCACGGGCTATCCCACTGCTGTAGATCACCCGGCTTTGCAGAACGCCAGAGCCAGAAGTCTGCAGGGTGCCGTTTCTCAGCATCCGCTTCGATGCGAGCGCCAACTCGCTGAGCGGATAGGTCTATATTTCCGAGCTTGCCATAGCCGGGGAAGCGGGAGGTATCGAAAGCGAGTCCGTTCTTGATGCGGTAGGCAAATCCTTTTTCCTCCAGCGTCTTAGCAAGAGCAATCTGCTCCTTTATATAGTCGGTGGCATGTGGAAACTGAATCTCCTTCGTATCTATATTGAGTTCAGAAAGATCATTAAGGAACTCTTTGGTGTAGCGTTCGGCAATCTCCTGCGGGGTCGTCTTATCGCGAGCGGCACCGACAGCCATCTTGTCCTCGCCATTATCGCCATCGCCGACCATATGGCCGACGTCAGTGATATTGATAACTCGTCGTACGCGGCACCCAGCTGCCTCAAGTACGCGCGCTATGGTGTCTGAGAAGACGTAGGCACGAAGGTTGCCGATATGCGCACTTCCGTAGACCGTCGGTCCGCAGGAATACATCGTGGCACTGCCGGGCCTCTGAGATACGAAAACCTCCTTCTTGCCGGATAAGGTGTTGGTTAAAAACACCTGTGGCCGCCTTGCAGGCACGGTGCTTTTTCGTTTTCCAAATATACGCGAGAACCAACCCATACTCAGAAGAGCCAACGCTTACGAGCGAAGTAGCCAATCATAAGAGTGACGGCACCGAACATGAATCCCATGATGATCCAGAATGCGTTTGGATCATTTTCAAGAGGGGCACCTGGCGCATGCATGCCAAACACGAACGCGATGAGCTCGAGAGGTAGCACGACGACAGTGATGATAGTAAGCGTCTTCATGATTTCATTCTGTCCCGCCTCTAGTAGTGCGATGTTCGTTTCGCGCAGTTCGGTCGCGATGGCACGGTGCGTCTTCACGACTCGCGAGACCTGTGTGCGCTCTGCGAGGATGTGCTCAATACGTCCTGCAAACGAAGGATTGAAAAAATCATGTTGCGCAAGCACGCTCAAGAAACGACTGAGGGGTTCCTCCTGGTCTGCGAGCGCAGACTCCATGTGCAAGAATTCCCGGCTGATGCTTGAAATCGAGCGGATAGTCGTGCGCTCGGAGCCATCGAACATGTCACGTTCAACCCGTATGAGACGGTCCACGACGTGATTGATATGATCGCGCACTGATGTATAGAGGTGTACAAAAAGAATTTCAAACAACACGTCAGACGTGATGAGGGTGTGAGGGGCGATGAGTTTCTGCGTCTCAAAAAGTTTCTTTAGGTTGTAGAGGGGGGCAATGACTTCGTACCGTACTGTCAAGATGAAGTGGGTCCCGACGATAAAATCGATCTCCTGATTCCCTGTCTCACCATTTTCTGCGCCATGTGCCGGAAAATGAAGTACGAGGAGCGCTGCATCAGCATCGCTTGCGACAAGTGGGGTGGGGGTAGGAGAGAGCAGTTCCCTCTCAATGCGTTCGCCGATTGAGAATTCTTGGGAAATCTGTCGAATTTCTTCCTCGCTTGGCTGCTCAAGATCAACCCAGACGCCGCCTTGGTACTCGTACCGAAATATCATGTGCTCAGAATACCATACGTTCCGCATCGGAATACCCGAAGGGGTATAGTGTCACGCCGTGTTATCATGTTGTGCAAGATGGAAACAGAGGAAATATCCTACCGGGGACGCGGAGTTGCGGGGCGGGGTATTTCATTTGCATTAGTTGCTGCGCTCTTCTTTTTTATAGGACTTTCTGTTGGCACAAGCGGGTCCTCATCATCGATTGCGACGCATATCCCATTTATCGGCGATGGTCTTGATGCGACTCCAGACTCAAGTGCTGATCTAACCTCTTTTTGGAAAGCATGGAATGCTCTTTCCGAAAACTACGTGGTTACACACGCCTCTTCGACGCTTCCGTCGACCAAGGAGCGTCTCTATGGGGCAATTAGCGGTTTAGCCAGCTCGTATGGCGATCCGTATACCGTATTCTTCCCGCCTGAGGAAGCAAAGGCTTTTGCCGATACTATCTCCGGAAGTTTTGCAGGTGTTGGCATGGAAATTGATGTGAAGGACAATGTGTTGACCGTCGTTGCTCCCTTGAAGGGAACACCAGCAGAGGCTGCGGGCATCAAAGCCGGGGATCAGATCGCTACTATCGATGGAGAATCTACCGATGGTCTCTCGACCGAAAAGGCCGTGCGCAAAATTCGTGGAACGATCGGTACGACAGTAGTATTTACTATCGTCCGCGGAGGCAAGTCGCTCGAGATAAAAGTCGTCCGCCAGACGATTCAGGTGCCTGAGACCAAAGACAGTCTCGATGAGAAGAGTGGAGTGTACAGTATCGCGTTGTACGAATTCACTTCAAACTCTGCGGATCATTTCAGTCAGGCCTTTGAGCGATTTAAATCTTCCGGTTCAAAAAAACTTATTATTGATTTGCGAAGCAATCCGGGTGGCTATCTCGATGCGGCCGTTGATATCGCCAGCCACTTCCTCCCTAAAGGTTCAATTATTGTTACTGAGGATTTCGGAGAAAATGAACCGAAACAGACGCATACGAGCCTCGGGTGCAACGATGTCCCTGAGGGAACGAAGATGGTTGTGCTTATCGATGGAGGTTCCGCATCCGCATCTGAAATTTTTGCAGGCGCCCTAAAAGATGCCCATAAAGCGACCCTCATTGGTACGAAATCTTTCGGAAAAGGCTCGGTGCAGACGCTTGTGGATCTTGATGGGGGATCGCTCAAAATAACTGTTGCGCGCTGGGTCACTCCTGCCGGGCACTGGATTATGGGTAATGGCATCGTGCCGGATATCAAGGTTTCTTATACCGCGGATGATGCCACAGCGAAGAAGGATCCTCAGATGGAACGGGCCGTCAAATTTTTGACCAATGGTAAATAATTCTGGCAGCAGACACGTGGGTGTTGCTCTTGCGATCCGGTCCATTTTGCAGTAGGCTAGCTTCACATGAAAGTAATTATATTGAAAGACATAAAGGGGATCGGACGCACACACGACACCATCGAAACTTCCGATGGTCACGCGCTTAATTATCTTATTCCGAAAAAGCTCGCTATTCCTGCAACGCCGTCGGCAGTGAAGGAGGCTGAGCTGCGACGCAAAAAGACGACTGATCGCACAGCACTCGATACTGCGCTCTTGGCGCAAAATATAGCCGCTCTCGCAGAGGCCCGTATCGTTATCAAGGCCAAGGCAAACGAAAAAGGTCATTTGTACGATGCGGTAAAGGAGTCCGAGATACGTGCTGCCGCGAAGGAGCAGGCACACATCGATCTCTCTGAGGATGCGATCAAGCTTCCGAAGCCGATTAAAGAGGTTGGGACCTTTACCATCCCAGTCGCTGCAGCTGGCACGTTCGGGAAATTCTCTATCATTATCGAAGCGGAATAAGAGGTTCGTAGCAGAGATGTGAATAAAAAAACCGCCATGCTTCAAGTATGGCGGTTTTTTTATCTAGACCCTTGTTAGTTAATTGACGTCGGCGACTTTCTTCATGAAATTGCGTCCTGTAAAGCTTGTCTTGCGGCGAGTACGGAAGGAAACTGTGCCGGTAGCAAGAGAGAAAAGAGTATGATCGCGGCCGACTGCGACGTTCTTTCCAGCTTCTATTTTTGTACCGCGCTGGCGGACGATAACCATGCCCGGGCGAGCTGCTGCACCGTCAGCAAGCTTCACTCCAAGGTATTTTGGATTAGAATCATTAAGGTTTTTCGCTGAACCTCCAGCTTTTGTTGATGCCATGGTGGTATAGTTTTACGTGATGACTATATCAGAAACACGTGAAAAATGCAAAAGCCTGTATGAGGCCACCCACTTTGGCACTCCGCGGGTAATGTCTTCGGGTCTAACGA
>CAYIMJ010000043.1:0-6188 GCA_964364605.1 uncultured Candidatus Saccharibacteria bacterium
GGGAATCGAACCCGCGCATCGCGCTTTTGCAGAGCGCTGTGTTACCGCTTCACCACCGGGCCGTCTCTTGATAATACTAACTTTTTGGAGGTTCCGCTAACGGTTCGCCGTTATCAAGAAGGAAGTCGACGCGCGGGAGGCGCAAGCGCGCGTGGGTCTTTAAGTGATCAGAAAAGGCTTCGCGCTGTCGCTCAAGGAAAGCCATGGCAGCACGCGCTTTCTCGATAGGGAAGACGCTCACGAATACAAGGATGCGATCTCCGTGTGCGACACTCCGTGCTTGGATGACAGTGATGAGGGATTCTCTCCCAGCCTCACGCGCGATGAATTGTGCCGCCTCGCGCGCAACGATCTCAGTCGCGCGGTTCGATTGTTTGCGAGGGGTGCGTACGCGGGTGTCGGGGTTCATATATCAGTGACGACGAAAGCAACAAGTTCATCGCCGTAAGCTGCATTCTCGCGCGCCTCGATCTCGGTACCGAAATCGCCCTCGGTCTTGATCTCTTTCACATCTGCGCGCGCCTGCTGGAGGTTCGAGATGCTGCCCCGTGCGATCTCGACATCCTTGCGCACTATCTTGACCCGATTTCCCACGGTGAGGATGCCTGATACATATCGTGCCCCAAGAACCTGTTTTTTATTGTCCGAAGAAAAAGTTTTCAGCACCATAGCTCGACCGAGCTCTTTTTCTGAGGCGACAACCGGCACGCGTGCTTCGAGGAGCTCTTTAATCTTTGTTGAAAGTTCGTAAATGATCGAGAAAGAGAGGATTTCGATAGTGTCGCGCTGCGCGAGCTCCACGGCAATCGTATCGGTCGAGACATTGAATGCGATGATGACCCCGCCAGAGGCGTGTGCCGTTTTGACATCAGTCTCTGAAACACTTCCTACGCCTGAGGAAACGATACGGATGCTCGCTCGCTCATGGGTGATCTTCTTAAGCTCATGAGCGATAGCGTCAACCGATCCCGCGACGTCCGCCTTTATGATAAGTGGAAGTTCAACGATACCCTCAACCGCTGCTACTCGTTCAGGCGTCGCCACGCTTGTTTTTGCGTGCTCTGTGGCAAGAGCTTCCGCCTCTTTTTTATTCTTCGCAATACTGAAAAGGGAGCCAGCTGAGGGCAATTTAGAAAAGCCAGAAATACGCACCGGCTCCGAGGGCCCCGCTTGCTCGGCACGCTTACCAAGGAAATTTTCGATGAAGCGGATGGGAGCGTATGCGTCACCGGCGACAACAAAGCCATCGAGCGTAAGTGTGCCGTCCTTGATGATGAGTGTTGCCGAAGCGCCGCGTTTCGGGTCTTGCGTGGATTCAAGTATGAAGCCGCTCGCGCTCGCGTCTGGATCAGCGGTTATTTCCGCGAGGTCAGCTGAAAGAAGGACGAGGTCAAGGAGCTCGGGCACGCCTTCGCCAGTCTTTGAAGAGACGAGTGCGAACGCGATATCGCCACCCATTCCTTCAATGAATATGCCATGTTCGATAAGTGAGTTCTTCGTGTGAGCGATATCCGCATTGTTCTTGTCGATTTTGGTAATCGCAATGATGTAGGGAATACCTGCTTCGGTGATAGCCGCGAGCGCATCGAGAGTTTGTGGCATGACGCCTTCGTCAGCGGCGACGGCGAGGATACTGATGTCAGCCGCTGCCGCTCCCCGAGTACGCAGTGCCTTAAATGCCTCATGTCCAGGAGTATCGAGGAAGGTGATCGGCCGTTCATTGTGGTGCGCGATGTATGCGGCGACGTGCTGTGTGATGCCACCTGCTTCGCCCGCGACAATGTTCGCCTTCCGGATGTAATCCAGAAGCGAAGACTTTCCGTGGTCTATGTGGCCCATCACCGCAATGACGGGCGGTCTCGGGATCCGCGCCATAATGGCTCTATTTCATCACAAAAATGACTGAATTGCAACGTTTTTGACATGGCCGAATAAGAACGCCTCGCCGGTAAGCGGCGAGGCATTTCGGAACCATTTCTATTTCGGTATAGCGAATGTACAAATTTGCGTCCATACCCCTCCCACCATCGGTTTTTGGTACAGAGCGATTTCTTGCAGAGAGAACGTCATCGGATCAACCTCGATTTTTCTGATGTTTGGCCATGCCGTATCAAAGACATGAGAGGTTCTGTCGGCAACGGTGACATGAAACGAGTTGGCATCATTATATTCGCCCGGCTCGTATTCAGGTATGCGCGATAGGAGGTTGTCGACGTCGACATAGAGTGACGCAACGCTTCGCGTCGACAAGACCGGGAGCACGATGAATTGCTTCCCGAAGTGGGATAGTCCGTCGAGCCGTATCGTTGTCTGTCGCATTCTTGGGACCACTCTCTTTACTCGGTCTTTCAAGATGTCTGCATCGATATCGAGCACAGACCGAAGAATGGTGAGGTGTGGTGGAAGACTGCGATACAGTGGCGGGATGCCGGTAGCGGATGTGACCTCGTCCATGATGTGGCATATCTGCGTACAGAATGGATCCGGAATAAGGAACAAGATGAGATATTTTATTTTCTCTTCTTTCATGTCTCCCTCCTAATTTGTTAAGGGTACTTATTTTCTAGGCGTAATTTACCACAGCATAGTAGAATCAGGGCATGTTTTGGAAGAAGAGAATCTATCTTGATTATGCCGCAGGCGTGAGCGGCAATCCGTCGTCTCCGCACGAAGAGGGGCGGCTCGCGAAGCAGATGCTCGAAGGTGCGCGGACAGTGATTGCGCGGCTGACGGAGGTGCAGCCGGACGATGTGATTTTTACGAGCGGCGCAACAGAGAGTAATGCACTCGCTATTCTCGGGCACACGATGGCGCTCAAGGCAGCCGGCAGAAAAGACATACACATCCTTTATGCGCCGAGCGCGCATGCTTCGATTGTAGAAAATGTGAAATTACTGCAAGCGGAGGGAGTTGCTGTTGAGGCGTTGCTGATAAAGGATTACCGTATCGATACGGAAGCGTTATCAAAGATGTTGCGAGACGGAACAACGCTTGTTTCGATGGACGCAGTGTGCGGAGAAACGGGGGTCGTTTGGAATACGCGCGAAGTCGCACAGGTGCTGCACGCTCATGCTCCCCAGGTATTGCTGCATGTCGATGCAAGTCAGGCGCCGCTCACCGAGAAGATGACTCGGGCGCATTTTGATGCGGATATGCTGACGTTCGATGCGTCAAAAGTCGGGACTACTCGCGGCATTGGCATCCTTATCGCGCACCGTACGATTCCAATGAATCCGTTGTATCTAGGCGGGGGACAAGAGCGTGGGTTGCGTTCCGGAAGTGAGGCACCTGAACTTGTACGAAGTTTCGCAGAAGCGCTCTCCATTGCTACCCGGCAGCGACAGGCGTTCCGAGCTTCGGCAGAGAAGGAGCGAAAAATTCTTATTGAGAACATTACTAAAAACGTCCCAAACGTACATATACAGGAGGGTCGCGTGCAGGCACCGCAAATTCTTAATCTATCGCTCCCGGGTCGCGACACGGATTATCTAGTCGCGCTTCTTGATGAAGCAGGATTCGCAATTTCTTCACGAAGCGCGTGCGAGACGGATTCCGAGGAGGGTTCGCGGGCAGTTCTTGCCATGACGAATGACCCTGAACGTGCCCGCTCGACGCTCAGAATCTCATGGGGACCAGGTATTCGCTCGAGTGAGTTAGCCCGTTTTGCAAAGGCTCTTTCGCGGGCAGTCGCATTTGTTGACAACAACAGTCACGGGTAGCATTATATCAGTATGAACATGGAGGAACTTTCAAAGTCCCAACTCATACTGCTCACGATTCTTGTGAATTTCGTGACGTCGGTCGCGACCGGTATTTTGACAGTCTCATTGCTTGATGAGGCTCCGCCAGTTGTCACTCAAACGGTGAACCGTGTCGTCGAGCATACTATCGAGAGGGTTACGCAACAGGTGGCGCCCGCCGCGGCCGCTCTCGCACCTGCACCTTCAAATCAGGACCTCGTTACCGCTGCTCTTGGAATGAGCGCCTCTCGTGAAGTAGGCATCTATTCCGCGCAGACCGGTACGTCAACGCCAGCCGTTTCCATCGGCACCTATCTCTCAAAATCGCGTACCATTGCAACTGCAGCGCAAGATATTTTGCCGAAAGAAGCGCTCATCGAGTTCTCGGATGGCTCGTACACTCTCGCGTCACTCGCTCATGAAGATACTGGCATCGCCATTTATGGTTTCGCGGATGATGCTGTGTTACCGAAAGTATCCTCGCCGATTTTGATTGCTCCAAAAGACTTGAAACTCGGCCAGACTGCGCTTGCTATAAGCGCTGACGGTTCTGCTACTACTGGCATTGTTGCTCGCGTAAGCGATAAAGGCATTCACACCACATTGCCAGATATAGGCGTAGGAAGCGCCACGGTTGATCTTGCGGGAAATCTCATCGGCATCAGTGCAGGGATGGCATCCGGGCTTCTCATTCCCGCGAACACGATAACCACCCTCCTTACGGCAACTACAACGACTGCAACTTCAACTGCTGCAGCGAAGTAATATCCATTACCCCATGCCTCCATTTAATAATTTCACTACCAAGGCAAAAGAAGCTGTGCGACGTGCGCACGAGCTCGCGATAGAGCGTGGGCAGAATCATGTCTCTCCGCTTCACTTGCTCGCGGCTCTCGTGCTTCAGGAAGAGTCCCTGGTGTTCTCAATGCTTGATCGAATGGAGGTCGATACTAATCTGCTTGCAGACACCATACTTGAGCACCTTGAGACGCCTGAGAACGCCTCAGTACTCTCTCCTTCGTACCAGATTTATCTCACTCCAGATCTCGCGCAGGCACTCGAAGCGTCGGGGAAGATCGCGGCGCGCATGAACGACACGTTCGTCGGCACCGAACACCTCTTTCTCTCGGTCATCGAGCACCCGGGCGCTGCTGCGGATATCTTCACTCGTTTCTCGATAACTCAGAATGCGGCACTCGCTGTTCTAAAAGAACTCAAGAATTCGAAGGATGGACAGACAGCGGAACCGAAGCGTTTCCGCGCGCTCGCGAAATACGCACGTAACCTGAATAAGCTTGCGGCAGAAAATAAGCTCGACCCTGTCATTGGTCGTGATCTTGAGATCAATCGAGTGATTCAGATTCTCTCGCGACGTACGAAGAATAACCCGGTCCTTATTGGTGAAGCAGGAGTAGGAAAGACGGCTATCGCCGAAGGTCTTGCTGCGCGTATGGCGGCAGGTGACGTCCCCGAATCGCTCAAGGGCAAAGATCTTCTCTCACTCGATCTTGGACTCATGATTGCTGGCACGAAGTATCGCGGAGAGTTTGAGGAGCGGATGAAGAACGTGATGAAGGAAGTGGAGCGCGCAGAAGGGAAGATCATCTTGTTTGTCGATGAGCTGCATACGCTTGTGGGTGCTGGTGGAGCCGAAGGTTCCCTCGATGCGTCAAACATGCTAAAGCCTGCGCTTTCGCGCGGGGAAATTCGTGTCGTCGGTGCGACGACGCTGAAGGAATATCAGAAATATATCGAGAAAGACGCTGCGCTCACACGCCGTTTCCAATCGGTGTTCGTACAAGAGCCTTCGATCGAGGATGGTGTCGCTATTCTTCGTGGCTTGCGCGATAAGTATGAGCTCTTCCATGGTGTGCGTATCACTGATGGTGCAGTGGTTGCTGCAGTGGAGCTCTCATCGCGGTACATCAGCGATCGTTTCCTGCCGGACAAGGCCATCGACCTTATTGATGAAGCAGCCTCAGGACTGCGCATCGCGCTTGAGAATAAGCCACCGCTTTTGGAAGAGACCGACCGTAAGATCCGTCGTCTTGAAATTGAGCGACAAGCGCTTCAGAAAGACTTGGAGGGCGAGCATGCCAAGGAAATCAAAGATCGCATTAAGGCCATCGACAAAGAAGTGGCCGATCTGAAGGAGAAGACGAGCGAGCTCGAGCTTAAGTGGAAGAATGAAAAGGAAGTATTGATTGGCATCCGCGCGGCAAAGACTGAATTAGAAAAACTAAAAATACAGGCAGATAACGCCGAGGCTGCGGCTGATCTCGGAACTGTCGCCGAAATCCGTTACGGACGAATTCCGCATATCCAGAAAGATCTTGAGATGAAGCTGAAGCGCCTGAAGACTCTGCAGAAGTCGCGCCGTGTGCTGAACGAAGAGGTCACTGAACAAGACATCGCAGGTGTCGTTGCTCGTTGGACCGGCATTCCGGT
>CAYIMJ010000044.1:0-6107 GCA_964364605.1 uncultured Candidatus Saccharibacteria bacterium
GCGTATCGGCGCCCTTCTCTCGGTGCGCTAAAATAAGGCGAAGGACGGCGAAATAATCCTCGTCGATAAATTCTCATTCTCAGCTCCGAAAACTGCAGCAGCGAAGAGTATACTCGCCGCTCTTGCGAAGGGTGCAGATGCTGCAACTCTCGTGACGAAGAAAAATAACACAGCGCTTATCGCACTTCCTGCATATGATGCCGCGACGATAAAGAGCTTCAAGAATTTTGGAAACATCATGACGGAAGAACTGCGCAACATTAACCCGGTCGATGTGCTCTCGCGCAAGTATCTGGTCATCGAGAATCCAGAAGCTGCGTTTAAGGTTCTTCTTGCTCGCGTTAAGTCTAAATAAATCATCATGGCAATTTATGGAAAAAAGAAAAAAGAAACTAAGAAGGCGGATGCTCCTCGACATCGCGCACGCACTACTGCGCCCGTGGGTGGCATTGAGCACGAGATCATTCGTGCGCCATGGTTCTCCGAGAAGGCGCTTATCGCGACCGAGAAGGGTGTTTATGCTTTTGAAGTTTCCTTGCGCGCCACAAAGGCGGATATTGCTGGGGCCATCAAAGAGATTTATAAGGTTGAGCCTCGTAAAATACGCACTATGAACGTGAAGGGAAAGCCTAAAGCGATGCGTACGAAGCGCGGTACGGGCATGCGCTCCGCACGCCGCAAGGCCTATGTGTATCTAAACGCTGGCGACAGCATTCAATTTGCTTAATTATCCTGTATGAAAACGTACAAGCCTACATCCAAGAGTCGCCGGTTCATGACCACTCTCCCGTACAAGGAGCTTCTTTCGGGCCACGCACCTCACAAGCCGTTGCTCAAAAAGAAGAGTAGTCAGGGCGGCCGAAACGCCTTTGGACGCATCACGACGCGACACCAGGGTGGCGGGCATAAACGCCGCCTCCGTGCCGTGGATTTCAAGTATGACAAGAAGAACATTCTAGCCAAGATCGAAACGGTGGAATATGATCCTTTCCGCACTGCTTTCATCGGCCTTGCGCTCTATCGCGATGGCGAGCGTCGCTACGTCATATTGCCAAAGGGTGTGAAGGTCGGAGACTCGTTCATTGTCGCGGAGAATGCACCACTTACACCAGCAAACCGACTTCCTATCGGTGCAATCCCTGTCGGTACATTTATTTACAACATCGAGCTCTCTCCGGGCGCCGGGGCTGTTCTCGTGCGTTCCGCAGGAAACTTCGCTGAAGTGGTCGCTCATGACGCTGGCTACGCTCAAGTGAAGCTCCCTTCGACTGAGATACGTAAAGTGTCTGATCTCGCATGGGCATCCATCGGTACCGTTGGCAACGAGGAATCAAACCTCGTCGTTATCGGTAAGGCTGGCCGTAGTCGCTGGATGGGTATTCGCCCGACAGTTCGCGGTACCGCCATGAACCCTGTCGACCATCCGCACGGAGGTGGCGAAGGCAAGCAGGGTCGCGGTCTCCGCCGTGCGAAGAGTAAGTGGGGCAAGCCTACCGGCAAGGGTCAGAAGACTCGTACGCCGAAGAAGTACTCAAACGTCTTCATTATTTCTCGCCGCAAAGTCGGCAAGAGACGAAAGGATCAGTAGAAAAGTCAGCAATCGCTGTCGTATTGGGCAGCGACGGCTGACTTTTCAGAGCCATGTTACTCTAGTGAGAGAGGTCAACCGTATAGTAGTAGGAGGTATTCCATGAAAGAAAAGGAAATATTGAGAAAAGCAAATGAGATTGTTGCACCCTATGGTTTACGCGCCGAAATATTTCCAGACCTTTTGTCTGTCGGTGTGCAAGGGGATAATAGAACTTATACACCAATCATAAATCTGATTGGCCCGCATCCGGGAAATGAGGTGTTGTCGAAATTAAGTACCGAAATAAGCAACACCTTACCCATCAACCGAGTGACAATACAAATATAAATGGAAACTCTTTCATCTGACTAAACAATAAAGGCCGTCCTAGCTAAGGACGGCCTTGGTATTTTAGTGCTGTAATTTACGCATTTGTCAAGTTTCTGAAACGGATTAGGATTTGTGAGGGTGTTTCGGAACGGTACAGTTGACTCTGTAGACGGCTTCCTGTATCTTTCACCTATCCCGCATTGCGGGCTTTTCATTGCTTATACATGGCACGCTCACTTAAAAAAGGACCCTTCGTGGACGCAAAACTCCTGAAGAAAGTCTTGAATGCAAAACCGGCTTCATCCGGAGTGATAAACACGTGGGCGCGCCGAAGCCAGATAAGCCCAGAAATGATCGGTTTTACTCTTGGCGTCCATAACGGCAAGCAGCACCTCCCGGTCCTCGTTTCAGAAGATATGGTCGGACATCGTCTCGGTGAATTCTCTCCAACCAAGAAATTCCTCCGCCACGGAGGAAAGATGCAGAAGGAGATGGAAGCAAAGAAACAGGAAGCGGAAATCGCTTCAGCGAAGGCCGCAAAGGCTCCTGCAGCCGCTGCGCCTGCCGCAAAGAAATAAGGCACCCGCCCCGTTAGATTTTTATGCCCACAATCAAACCCACAAAAAAGAAAGCAACGAACTCTCGCAAGGGTCAGGCGGGTGCAGTTGCCGTATCTAACGGGGTGGCCTACGCAGTCCTCAAGAGTCATAACCAGACGCCGCGCAAGGTTCGCCTCGTGACTAATCTCGTGAAAGGTAAGAAGGTTCAAGATGCGCTTGTTGCTCTCGAGTTCCTCCCAAAGCGCGCAGCTGAGCCGATCATGAAGCTCATCAAGAGTGCTGTCGCGAATGCGAAGGTATCAGGTGAAGATGTAGAGGCTCTCCGGGTACAGTCGATCGTCGTCGAGAGTGCCGGTATCTTGAAGAAATACATGCCTCGCGCTTTCGGACGCGCGTCGCTTATTCGTCGCCGCAAGAGTTGTGTGAAGTTGACTCTCGGTGCAGCTCCCGCCTCGAAATAAATTTATGACGCATACTGTACATCCTTTTGCACATCGCCTCGGAATTATCCGGGACTGGAAGAGTCGGTGGTTCGCTGCCGACAAGAAGACCTACCGCGAGAACATCAAGGTAGACGAGACGATCCGTCGTTTCCTTACGAAGAAACTGCGCGGTACCTATACCAGCGGTATCGAGATTGAGCGTTCAGCAAATGAGCTGCGCATCATCCTATCAACGGCGCGCCCAGGTCTTGTAATCGGTCGTTCTGGTGAAAATGCAGTCAAACTGCGCAAAGAGTTAACTGATCTCGTTAAGAAAGCTTCTGGCCATGCTCTACCTGCCGGCAAGCAAGTCAAGTTCGATATCAATGAGGTACGCCAGCCGGAGACGGATGCTGCAATTGTCGCGTACATGATCGCGGAGGGACTTGAGAAACGTATGCCATTTCGCCGCGTGCTCAAGCAGACGGTCGAGAAGGTCATCGCGGTACGCGAAGTCGAAGGCGTACGCATCGCGCTCTCGGGACGTCTTGGCGGGGCAGAAATGAGCCGCAAGGAAGAGGCAAAGAAAGGTCGTATCCCTCTTCAGACTTTCCGCGCTGATATCGATTTCGCTCATGAGCAAGCATATCTTCCCTACGGCGTTATCGGCATCAAGGTGTGGATCTATCGCGGCAATGTGTACCAGGATAAGAAGACTCCAGTACGTTTGACGGAGACTGCGCCAGCTCACAGCTAATATTTACTACTATGTTGTTTCCTAAGAAAGTTAAGCACCGCAAGTGGCAGACGCAACGCAAGAGCGACAAGCGTCTTAATCGTCCGGAGACGCGCGGTACTACGATCGTATTCGGTTCTTTTGCGATTAAGGCGCTTTCGAGCGCCCGCGTCACGAGTAATCAGATCGAGTCTGCACGTAAGGTGCTTGCTCGCGCGATTTCGAAAACTGGCAAGATGTGGATCCGTATTTTCCCTGACCGACCGGTGACTGCGAAGCCTGCTGAGGTGGGCATGGGTAGCGGTAAAGGCGATCCGAAACATTATGTCTTCGAAGTGCGTCCGGGCCGCGTACTTTTTGAGCTCGACGGCGTTCCAGAAGACATTGCTCGCGCACATTTGCGCCAGGCAGGCATGAAGTTGCCGGTCACAACTTCTATCATAACGCGCCGCTAAAATTGCTTTTTTCCCATTTGTATGACAAAAAAAGATAACATGAAGACCAAAACCGATCAGGAACTCCTCAAGCTTCTTGCTGATACCCGCGCTGAACTCCGTACCGAGCGTTTTTCGGCTGCTGGCGCACGCGCAAAGGACTCAAACGCTCCAAAGAAGCTCCGCACGAAAATCGCACGGATGCTCACTGAGCAGTCCGTACGCAGTGCTTCGACTGCTGTCTCAGCATCTTTGGGCTCTCGCCCTACGACATAATTCATATGGAACAAAAAATCCTCCGTCCCCAATCATTTGTCGGTGTCGTCGTAAAGACGGCAATGAAAGACACAGCTACGGTCAAGGTCGATCGCTATGTGAAGAACGCGAAGTACAAGAAGTACTTTGTTCGCTCGAAGAAGTATCTTGCGCATGATCCAGGCAATACGGTCAAAGTGGGGGACACCGTTACGATTGTCGCGACACGTCCTATCTCTAAGTTGAAGCATTTTGCTATCGACCCTACGAAGACAGTGTCCTCGGAGAACGAAACTAACTAATATGTTACAACCCCAATCCATCGTCATGGTCGCAGATAATTCCGGCGGGAAGGTCGCTCGCATTTTCAAGGTGCTTGGTGGCAGTAAGCGTCGCTATGCGGAGATTGGAGACGTTGTCGTCATCTCTATACAGACTGCTGAGCCGCGCAAGGCGGTGAAGAAGAAAGATGTGTTTCGTGCTGTCGTCGTACGCCAGGTTAAGCCGTTCGGCCGTAAGGATGGTTCCTACATCCGCTTTGATGAGAATGCGGTCGTGCTTATCGAGAAGCAGGGAAAGGAGATGGCCCCGAAAGGAAATCGTATCTTCGGTCCGGTACCGCGCGAACTCTCCGAACTCGGCTGGCACTCTATCGTTTCGCTTGCACCCGAAGTCGTTTAATATTTTTGGTATGCATGTAAAAAAAGGAGATGTCGTCAAAGTGATCGCAGGTAAGGACAAAGGGAAGTCCGGTCCGGTCGTCCGTGCGCTGCCGAAAGAGAATAAGGTAGTCGTCGAGGGCGTCGCTCTCTTTAAGCGCCACATGAAGGGTCGCACGGGACAGGTCGGCCGCATCGTCGAACGTCCTCGTCCGATCAATGCCTCAAACGTTAAGCGTATCGAAAAATAATATGTCTATTACCAAACAGCGCCAACAGTCAGCCTATCTCGCTCTTGCGGAGACGTTCGGTTACACGAGTGTGATGCAGGGTCCTCGTATCCAGAAGGTCATCGTTTCCTCGGGTGTCGGGAAGAAACGCGACAAGAAGCAGCTTGAGCTCATCCAGGATCGTCTCACGAAGATCACGGGACAGAAACCGGCTCCACGTCCTGCGCGTCTGTCTATCGCATCATTCAAGGTGCGTGAGGGCGATACGGTCGGTTTCCAGATAACGCTCCGTGGTGCACGGATGTATGACTTTATCGATAAGCTCATACACATAGCACTTCCTCGTACTCGCGACTTCCGCGGTTTGAAGGCCTCTGCGATCGACGATATGGGCAACCTTACGATCGGTATCAAGGAGAACACCATCTTCCCAGAGACGAGCGACGAGGATCTGAAGGACGTCTTCGGATTCGCTATTACCATTGTGACGACAGCAAAAGGGAAGGCCGAGGCCGAGGCTTTCTTCCGTCACCTCGGTATGCCGCTTATCGTTGACTCAGGCGTAAAACGCTGATAGTCTCTTACTACGCTCCTCGGAGCATTTTTTTATGGCTAAAAAGTCCCAACTGGCGAGATACGCCAAAAAGCTCAAGCTTGTGAAGAAGTACGCGGTCAAGCGTGCTGCTTTGAAGTTGGCTGGTGACTCTGAGGGCCTCCAAAAGCTTCCGAGAAACTCATCGCCGGTACGGCTCAAGAGTCGTTGTGCGATCACTGGTCGCTCCCGCGGCTATATGCAGGTCTTCGGTCTATCGCGCATTCAGTTCCGTGAACTCGCGCGCGAAGGGAAGATCCCGGGTGTAAAGAAAGCATCATGGTAACTGACCGCGTCGGCGATTTCATAATCCGTCTCC
>CAYIMJ010000045.1:0-5582 GCA_964364605.1 uncultured Candidatus Saccharibacteria bacterium
CTATGGAGTGCGAGCTTCCCTTCTGCAAAACCTTTTTCGAGCTTCGCGAGTGCGACATCTTCGAGAGATGCATTCTTATCGCCGGTCTTGATATCTCGCACGAGCTTATCGCGGCGCTTCCGCACCTGCTCCGCATCAGCGAGCACAAGTTCCATATTGATGATCTCTATATCCTTATAGGGCTCAATAGTGGCTTCGACATGGAGGATGTTCGTATCGTCAAAAAAACGGACGACCTGAAGGATCGCATCCGTCTCGCGAATATTCGCGAGGAATTGATTCCCGAGACCCTCGCCAGTTGCAGCACCTTTCACGAGTCCTGCGATGTCTACGAACTCTATGGCCGCCGGAATCACTTTCTCGCTCGCAGAAAATTTTACGAGCACTCCGAGCCGTGCATCAGGAACTCCCACAACACCGACCGAAGGATCGATGGTGCAGAAAGGATAATTTTCTGCCGGTACAGACGCCTTCGTAAGCGCATTAAAAAGCGTGGACTTCCCCACGTTTGGTAACCCGACGATTCCTATCTTTAACATCTAGTCACCCTAAGGCTACTTTAGCTTTTGCGCAAGACGATGCTTATCTGACGCTTCGTCACCCTGCCGAGGGGTACTGTCGAGCACGATGAAACGCGCGAATGCGAGCAACGCGTACATGAGCGCAGCCACGACAACGTAATACGCGACCGCAGCACCGAAAGAAAGAGGCGGTAACCATCCGATAGTGAGATACGCGAGAAACCACCATGCAGTAAAGACAAGTGCAGAACCGAGAGCAAACGAGACGCGCTGACGAGAGAGCGCCCACGACACGCCGATGATGAGAAGCGCGAGGGAAATAGAAATCCAGTAACCCGCTGATAGCGCCGGCTGAAGCGCCTCCTTGAGTGCATAAGCGACGACCACAAGACCGAGCGAGGAAAGGAGGATGAGCGACATGCCGAAACGCAGTCCACGAGCGATGATACGAAGATGAGCCCGCTCAGCCTCATCAATGGTCCCGTCGCGCATCGCGCGAACATACGCGATTTCGCCCCAAAGCGTCGTAAAGGCCCCTACGAATGCTCCAAATACTTGGCAGAAGAAAAGAAAAGGGACGAGTGCGGTCATACAGCTCTTACTTCTGCATGAGCGCGGCGAGTTCGGTGCGGTATTTCTTCATCACCTCCATCGCCGCCTTCACCTCGCTCTCACCGCCCTTCTTACGACGCTCGATCTCCTCGCCTATCTTCTTGAAGAGTTGCGGGTCTTTCGTGATGAGTGCGGTCATCTGCTCGCGCTGTGCCTCCGGCACATCCTTCAACTTCCACTTGGCATATTGATTGAGAAGGAAGCTTTGAACGGACATAGGCAAAAAAGGAGTCTAGTAAAGGTGAGTGCGCTGAGCAAGTCCGCGAATGGTCCTCGTAGTAAAGTAAAGGGCTACCAGCGCGATAAGAGCCAAAGCTTCGATATAGATGAAGGAGGGATCGAAGAGACTTACCCCCGCGCGATAACGATCAACGGCAGTCGTACCGAACAGGAGCGCTCCGCCAATCGCGATAAAAGCGTTCAGCCAATGAATCCAGTATTCAGCCGGGTTCGTGATACCGGCAAGAATCACCAACAGCACGGCGGAAACGACCGCACCCATCGTGGAAAGTGGGAGCTCCGCACCAGTAGACTGAGCAACGATAAGAATGATTGCGCCAATGAAAAAGAGTATTCGGGCCTCATCACCATGATAATGCAGTATCTCACGATGCGGCGGCACGCCGCTCCCTCCTGTGCCCCCATTACCTTCAAAAGTCATGTCTCCAGTATACGCCTTTTGGGCTACATGCAATAACCGGAAGAAGAATAGCCGCACCCAACCGTTGGTCACACCCTGGTAAACGACCTCTTGTATATGCTATATACTAGGTCAGTCCATTAGTATTAACAGAATTACATTCAATATGGCCATAAACGCAGCATTATCAAAACCGCTTACGCTTTCTCCCGAACTGGAGGCGGTCGTCGGCAAAGGTCCGATGCCGAGAACCGAAGTAGTTAAGCAGATTTGGGTATACATCAAGAAGAACGATCTTCAGAATCCCAAGAATAAGCGCAACATTCTTGCTGATGACAAGCTGAAGGCAATATTCGGCGGTAAGGGTGAGGTCACGATGTTCGAAATGACAAAACTCGTCTCGGCACATCTAAGTTAAAGAGATAGAGGAGGTTCGGAAAGCAAAAACCGCCTATAATGGCGGTTTTTGCTTTCTATATGAACCTTAGGCAACTTCTTCGGCAAATCTGAAATGGTGGACCTACGGAGAGTCGAACTCCGACCTCGTCCATGCCATGGACGCGTTCTACCGCTGAACTATAGGCCCTGAATGAAAAAGAGTACCACAATCACTATAGTGAGAAAAAGCGCCTTAGGACTTTGCGAAGTCAGAGATTGCTTTGGCTATCGTGTGTATGGTTTTCTTGAATCGTTCGGCATCTTGCTCCAGAAGCAGGAACCGGAATCCCTGAAGGGATGAGTTAAAACCGGAAGAAAGCGGGACGACACAGATACCTGTGGAAGCCAGAAGATAGTACACGAAGCGCTTATCTAAAGATGCTTTTGTTAGGCATGATTCAATAAACTTTTTTAGGTCACTTCGTACCGGAAGCACTTGGTTCTTCTTTAGAGACCCTTTCCGAAATACGCACGTCATATAAAACGCTCCACGCGGCTTATGCACGATAATGTTCGGAAGTTGGGAGAGGATTTCGTGAGCGTATTTCGCTCGAGCTTCGTAACGACGTGTGCGTCCTGCGAGATACGGATAGTATTTCGGGTTCCCCATCACTTTTGGGAGAACTTTTTGCGGGAGTGTCGTTGAACATACCTCAAGCATTTTTGAATCGACGATAGAGCGCGCATAGCGATCAAAATTCTTGTCCTTGTCGCGATTATAAAATTCGATCCACCCGCACCGTGCGCCTGGCCATGGAAATTCCTTTGAAATCCCGCGCATAGCGATACCAGGAACAGAGCCTATGACCGAGGCGAGCTTACGCATGCCGCTTCCCTCGTATGCAAGATTCGAGTAAATCTCGTCAGAGATGAGAAAAAGCTTGTATTTCTTTGCGAGCGCGACAATAGCCCGTATCGTTTCTTGAGGATATACGAAACCTGTCGGATTATCGGGATTAACTATAAGAATACCGGCAATGTCTTTATTGGCCCGTATCTTCTTCTCCATATCCGCAAGATCTGGCCGCCACTCATTTTCCGGATCGAGACGGTACGTGATGTGCGGCTTGTTTTTGCCCTCGCCAGGACGACGAAACGTCGCATGAGCTGCTTCAGCAGATGAGTGCGTCGGATAGGCAGGATCGGGTCCCAATACCCGCGCTCGAGGATTGAGATTTCGATACAGATGGGATATGCCATCGCCGAGTCCATTGAAAAATAGGATATCGTCCGGAGTTATTTGAATGCCGCCCTCCAAATTTCGCTCACGTGCGATATACACGCGAGTCTCATCCAGACCCTTCGTCGGAGAGTAAGCAAAACTTAGATCCTCCTGGAGAGTGTCTCTAATGATCTTTTTTATCCAGTTGGGAGGAACTTCGCCCTTGGCGACTGGGTCGCCAATATTCTCCCACACGATCGGTATGCCAGAGAGCGCGACGCGCTTTGCGACAGTTACGATTTCGCGTATTTCGTATCGGAGCTTATCAGCTCCGGGATGAACAATGTCTGACCTCATAAAAGGGCACTATATCATGCGAGGTCATAATGGGAATTGAGCTTTTTCGAGACTGCCATGCAAATTAAAGAATCATATCAACCATAGCTCCCTTGAGATGTCCTCTGTCGGGCCGCCGGGAATCGAACCCGGTCTATACGAACCCGAATCGTATGTACTACCGGCATACTCCGGCCCGACACAAGACACCTTCTTCGCGGCCGCGTGATCCGCTAGTGCGCTCTGCAAGATTCGAACTTGCGACCTTCCGCGTGTGAGGCGGACGCTCTAACCAACTGAGCTAAGAGCGCGAGCACGACTTACCATACCAGATATACAAATAGATTCCCAGATTAATTACCGCCTATTCTCCCCCGCCGGACCAAAAATGGTTTGCGGATTTCCTTTGTAGAACTTAGTGCTACAATCCCCACCATAGTGACTCAGACAAAAAAGAAACCTGCCTTTAGAAACGGATTCAAACGTTTTTGGAAGCTCGGTATTGAAGAGTTCAATACCTCGCAATTTGATATTAATTCAGATGGTGAACTTATCGTGCGCGAGGGCAACTATCAATACAACATCTACGACATCGTCAAAAAATATGGCACCTCAGCTGAAATCGTATTTCCGACGATCATCGAGAACCGAGTGCGCGACCTTATAGACACGTTCAATGCCTATATAAAAATTCTCGGGTACAAGGGGAAATTCCAGTACCACTACCCGATGAAAGTAAACCAGAACAAGGAGTATGTGCTGCCAGCGGTTGCTGAGGGCGCAAATCTCGATGTCTCGAGTGCAAATGAACTCTACATCGTGAAGCGTATGATAGAAAAAGAGCATTTTAATACGAAGATTCGCATTACCTGCAACGGTCCGAAAACATCACAGTATATGGACCTCATCGAGGAACTCCGCGGGAAAGGCCTTCATGTCGTGCCGATCATTGAGGACTACAACGAGCTTGAGCGCATGAAAAAGTTTAGCGGACCGGTCGGCATTCGTGTGAGCTTGAATGTGAAGATCGACGGTCACTGGGACAAAAAGTTCAACCGATTCGGTTTTACGGAAGATGAGCTGATAGCGCTCGGTAAAGTACGGAACCTGTCCATCCTGCATTATCACGTTTCCAGTCAGATCGAATCGGTTAACGGCATTATCACGGCCCTGAAGCGCGGACTGTGGCTTTACAAAGAAATGCGAGTAAAAAATCCTGGCCTCGATACGCTCGATATCGGCGGAGGCGCAGGCATCCCCTACGAAAAAAAGCGATTTTATACTGCAAAAAACCTGATACAACGGATCATACGGACCGCGAAATCGTATTCAGATAAATGGGAGGTTAAGCATCCGAACATCATCATCGAGTGGGGTCGGTACGTTGCTGCCCCGGCACAGATAACCATCTATAAGATTCTTACTGAAAAGAACATCGAGATGAAGTCGGGTAGGAGTTGGTATGTCATCGATGGAAGCTTTATGAACGACCTCATCGACACCTGGGCGATACACCAGCGCTGGCACGTCGTACCAGTAAACGCGATGCATAGCCGTAAACTCAAGAAATGCTGGCTCGCTGGTTCTTCCTGTGACAGCGACGACATCTATTCCGCTGGCGGTACCTATATTCCCCTCCCAGATATTAATCAGCTCGAAGAACTCTATATCGCAGTCTTAGACACCGGTGCGTATCAAGACCCGCTAGCCTCGCACCACTGCCTGCTTTCAAGTCCCGTTAAACTAATTGCGACGAACGGCGAGCTCAAGATCGCACGAAAACGCGAACAGCCTGAGGACGTCAGCAAACTATTCGGCTGGTAAATTTTGTGGTCACAACATCGTTACTCCTTCCACCAAAACAGAAAACCTG
>CAYIMJ010000046.1:0-5393 GCA_964364605.1 uncultured Candidatus Saccharibacteria bacterium
CCACGCTACGTATTTCTGAAGAAGTGAGTGGTGCAATTAGAGTGCTAATTCAGTCTGCCCCGCCTGAATAATGTGCGCAGTACGATGTTACACTTTCTCTATGGACGCTGAGACCGCAAAACGCCAATTTCTTGAATATATCGAGATCGAACGGGGTCGTGCGGTGAAGACTATTGAGAATTACGACCATTATTTGAGTCGATACTTCACCCAGATGCACATAAAGAGCGGGGTATACATCACCGACAATAATGGGCGCGAGTGCGGTATCGGGCTAATTCGGCCGCCGGGTACGGCTGCCGACTCCATGAAGCGCCGCACCCAGAACTACTACATGATCGCGCTTCGTGCCTTCCTTAAATTCCTTCGGAAACGCGATATTCCCGCCATTTCTCCTGAGAAAATAGAGCTCGCGAAGCTTCCCGACCGGCAGCTTGATCTTATTACCTCTGCCGAACTAGAGCGCCTTATGCGGGCGCCGAAGGAAGCGTTTGAAAAAGAAAAAGACCCGGACAAAGCAAGAGGGTATCTGCGAGATCGTGCGATTCTTGAACTTCTGTTTTCGACAGGACTTCGCGTATCCGAGCTCTGTGCGCTTAATTCCGATATTGATTTAACGCGCGACGAAGTTTCCGTACGTGGTAAGGGCGAGAAAGTTCGCGTCGTATTCCTCTCCCCTGCCGCGAAGCAGTCCGTGCGTGAATACCTCAAAGCGAGAAACGATATGGAAGAGGCACTGTTCGTAGATGGTCGACCGAATAAATTGCACCGCATTATCCCGCGCGATGTGCAGCGACACCTGAAATCGTATGTCGCACGAGCTGGCATTACGAACGTTGTTACGCCGCACACCCTCCGCCACGTCTTCGCGACCGATCTTCTGAGTAACGGCGCGGATATCCGCTCCGTCCAGCAGCTCCTCGGTCACGCTTCCATCAATACGACGCAGATTTATACACACATTACCGACTCGCACCTGCGCGAAATTCATAAAAAATTCCACGGCAAAGACCGTTCGTGAGTATAAAAAAACGAACCCCCCGCGTTTGCGGGGGGGTCGGCATTGGTGCGTTCAATACTGTATCTCTCTTGCTTTCCTGAGTTCCTGTGCCAGCGAGGCGCCGGAAGATAATTCTTTCACTCCCAACTCTTTCAACCATTCGAGAGCGTGTATTCGAGTGTCCGTTAGGGTTAACGGGGAATGCGAACCAGCAAGACGATCAACAATTTCCTGAAATAAACTTTTTGCAAGATCTTTTTTACCTTGCCGAAGAGCTGACTCAGCAAATTGACGAACACCTATGTAGCCAAGAAAGCCTGGCCTATCTGCGGTTTCACTTGATTGAAACCTTCCTAATTCAGGCGGTTCATGCACAAGAAGGACATTTTCCTTCCCATCGACAATTGCAAGAAAAAGCTGTATCGCTTCGGCGTCATGGCCTTGCTGCGCAAGACATATAGCGAACTTTTCCGCATAAGGACTCTTGCTATTGAGCTTTCCATCTTTTCTGATGATCGTCGCTAGAATTTTGAGATCACTCACGAAGTCACCGTTGCAGAAATACAAATCCGATTCTGTGCCGTAGCCAATCTTTTCGAGCCAGTCGGACGTAAAGATGAATGGATGAAGCGCCGCACTCGGCCGGACGTGAGAAATTTGCCTCATGTCTCTCTCCTTTCGTTCTGAAGGTGATGTGTACTTGTCGTGTTCTGGCTGGAATATAGCACAGATATTTTAAGCGACATCGCGGCATAAAAAGAAACCGCCCGACAAAGCGAGCGGCTCTGTCGGGCGTTAGTTGTTATTTTGTCTTCAGAAGAGCCTCCCTAACTCGCTCTGGAGTAAAGTCTTCCAATGCCTTCACAAGCAGAACTTGTGCCATCGCTGCCGCGATTCCATCATTCTCTCCACTACTATTCTTGTACTGATGCTGCTGCAACAATGAATACACTCCTCCAACAATTTTGGGAACGTCATCTGTGGACATCATTCTTCTCCTTCTTAAGGTTAAGCTCGGAATGCGTAATCAATCTGGCGTGAGAATTACATTTATGTATGAGTGTGTCAATATCAGACTATTCCCCAGGCGAGTTTGGTGGAACGTCAGGTGTTGGCTCTGGTGTCGAAGTCGGTACTGGGGTTGGAGTAGGAGTCACAATCTCGTCGGGCATAGGAGTAGGAGTTACTTCAGGTTGAGGTTCTGGAGTGGGAGTAGGCTCAATTACCACTTGTTCCGGAGGTGGGCCGCTTGGTTCAAAGGTTGGAGTTGGCGTAGGAGTAGGAATCGGGGTTTCAGTCGGAGTTGGAATTTCGGTTGGTGTTGGGGTCGGTGTAGGTGTCGAGACAGACGCAGACTGTGGAGCAATGACTGGCGGATCGGCAACGAGATTCAAAATTACATGCTCGGTGTCGTGGTATTCAGTCCCTGCCGCACCTCCCTCTTGATAGCCCTCAAACGTCAGATCGAGATTGCACAACTGACCGTCGACGACTCCGGTCGCCGGAAGCGGAAGCGAGAGGACGAGAGACCATGGAGTAAGGTCGTTCGTGTCGCTTGTCGTGAGCGATGCGGCCGGACCGGAATATGCGAGAGGAGCAGCACCGATAGCCGTAATGGCTGCGCAAAATGCCGGATTGCCGGACGCAGCAGCAGAGACTTTGTATCGAAATGGAAGATTGTTCGCGATAGGAGAAACCGTGAGAGTAAAATTCTCGCCAGCTTGATCCAAGAAAAGTGTCGCGCCCGTGGGTACTGATGAAACAGTGAAGTCGAGAGGTCCTGCGGCAAAGGTATTTCCCGTAGATTGCTCGTTATCGCTGAAATATGCACTGGTTCCGCCTCCCGTGAGAAGTGCCGGCACCGCGATGAGCATGAGGAGTGCCGTCACGACTACTGGTGAGCGATAGACTCTCTGCTTCTTCGCTGGGAGAGAAATTTCTACCTGATGCGGCACGAACATATCGGAGAGTGGTCCTGGCCGCTCGTAGACTGTTGTCATGATCGGGACATTTTTCATATCAGTTTTGCCGGCATTTCAATGTCGAACTTGAGCTCACTGAAACGTTCCTGTACTTCTCGCTCCATATCGAAACGGTACGCGCGAGGTGCCGGCATGAGAGTTATACCTGCATCAGGTTCATCTCCCTCATCTTTCCTGCGCCTGCGGCGCAAGATGACTTTCACCTCCCGCACGATACTTATCGCCTCATACAAGATAATGAGCGCGGCCGGAATGAGGACGAGTAGTGAAAAACCAAGTTGTGTTTTGCTGAACGCCAGGATGTAGCCCGCGTACGGAAGCGAGAAGATGACGCGTCCGATTATCTTACTTGTGGGTGTTTCACTCGGGTCGATGTCTTCGTTCGCATCTCCTTTCGTTTCGTAGTACGTCGCTGCACCATCTGTACGAACTGAAACGATGCGATGTGTCGTCGGTATCGATGTGCGCGTATCGTCTCCGAAAGTGATCACATCACCGACTTTGTAATCAGTCGCCGGCTGTATGAGGACTACACTCCCCGTCAATACTGCAGGTTCCATAGAACCCGAGCGCACGATTTTCAGCTCGTAGGGATTCAATACGCCGAAGCGTGGTGCCAAGAGGAATGCTACGACGCCAAAAATGACGCACGCGAGCAGCATATTCAGGATGAAGTTGATGGCTTTCATGACTCATTTCTGTTGCCACTGTGTCCTCCTGGCATACGTGCCACGGCCGCACCGGCAAACGCCATCATCCCCAAAAGGATGATGAAGCGTTTGCCGATGGTGCGTGCCTCGTTCATGAGGTTATGTCATGCGGCGCTAGATCGGATTCTTGTCGTTCGTTATCGTACAGGTGATTGCTTCACCTTCATCAAGAGTGGCAGTGCCGCCCAGTATCGCCGGGCATTTAGCGTTTCCTATGATTGATACGAAGCTGTATCCAACACGTCCAATTTCACTAATTGCGTGGGGGATATTTGAATCTACTGGAATCGACGTGTTGTTTGGAACTGGACTGCCGTCAATTGTGAGACCGAAGGTTGAAGCACCTGCAAGAGGGGGTGTTCCTGTCACATTTTTAATGAGTGTGATGTTTCCGGGAAGGTCGTCATTTGTTATGGTGCAGTGTTTATCATCACCGTTATTTAGTACTATATGTCCGAACGCGTCGCAGTCACCGCCGTACGTTCCCACGTAACCGGAAATTCCTGTTTCGGAAACGTCATATGCACCAGGAGTAACAACCGTTGTTATCGCTGAGGTAACCGGCGTCGTAACCACCCCGTTATCGACGAAGAGCTGGAAGTCAGCAATAACATTATTCCCACCGTGGATATTGTTCACAATCTTCGTCACTGTAATTTTCGCTGTGCGCGTGTCGGTGCCACCGCAAGAGAAGTTAGGATTATTGCGTGCCTGTACCGCGCGAAATGCGACGTTTACGGTTGCAGCATCAGTCTGTGTGAGATTGTTGAGGGCAGTACCGTCGCAGAGCAGTCCAGAATTAACACTTGGGTTTAATCCCTGGCTAGCCGCCACTGCATTAAGCGTCAGGTTTCCGAAGCACCAACCTTTGGCGATGTAGACGGTCTGTCCGCCAGGAATAGGGCCTGGAGCTTGCGGCGTCCATACGTTGTGAGTGGGATCAGCAAGGGCTACTGAGAATGGTGTTGATGTCGCGAGATTGTAGAGAGTCTTTACTCCATCAGAGATAGTATTTTCTCCGACCTCATATACATTGTCGCCGTCGTCTGCCCACCAGAAGAACTGTAGGTTTTGCGCGAGCTCACCGTCCCAGGTGTTATTTATGTCCTCTTGAACATCGGGGACCGAGAGTTCTGGTTCAGTCGACGACTTGTCGTCGTTACTTGTGAGCGATAAGTCCATACACGCCCACGCATTGTTGTCGACGTGAAGCGATATTGTGTCTTCACCCTCATCGTCAGGCTTCATGTCGTTAAAGTTAAAGAACAGAAGTCCCTTGTCGAGATCGCTAAGTGGAAACGATGTGTCACACGCTGTACCCGGCACAGGGTATGCAGCACTTCCCTGCCATTGCCAAATATGAACGTCATCATTGGGGTTTTGGTCAACATCAGTACAACGATTACCGTTGTAGTAACTGTCATTGTCCACCTTGAGATCGATCGCGCCGGCGGCAAATGTGTTGCCGGTCGATGTCTCACTGTCAGAAAAGAATGCGCCTGTGCTCCCTACCACGATGAGCGATACTGAAGCGAGAATCACGGCGAAACTTACGTACATGCGATGCATAAAATTGTGTGTAATTTAATAAGTGCCCTTGCTGGTTTCCCTTCCAGCCCGCCGAGTCCCAACGCTTGGGGCTCGGAACGGCTAGAGAGAACTAATCTGGAGTTGGTATTGGCGTTAGTGTCGGCCAAACAG
>CAYIMJ010000047.1:0-5340 GCA_964364605.1 uncultured Candidatus Saccharibacteria bacterium
GAAGTTAAAGGATTCTTGACGAAGGATGCTGGCGCATTTTCTGCGCTCGTCGATGGCGATTTCGGTCAGCTGCAGGACGGGATGAAACCCTTTGTCGAGAACGCTCTTCAACAGTCGCGTGATGGCGCTCGTTCGGTAACTGACATTCTTACCGCATCCAATCAGAAGAAGGGGACGATGACGTACACCAAGGCACCTTTTGACCTCAGGGCATTGGTCGCAGAAATCATAGAGAGGGAACAGCGCACAGCAACGGGGAAGGGGCTCGTCCTGGCATTCTCAGCCGATGATGCCGGCGCCCCGTACACGGTGAATGGGGACAGGGAAAAAATTGCGGAGAACGTATTCCGAAACATCGTTCAGAACTCTATTAACTACACCCCTTCAGGCTCGATTACCGCTTCGCTCAAGAAAGAAGATAAGAAATTCGTCTTCAGCATCAAAGATACCGGCGTCGGCATCACCGAGGAGGACAAGAAGAATCTCTTTACCGAAGGCGGTCACGGCAAGGATTCACAGAAAGTAAACGCGCACTCCACCGGTTACGGGCTCTATATCGCCAAGAACATCATCCTCGCCCATGGCGGCACCATCCGCGCCGAATCAGAGGGCGTCAACAAGGGTTCAACCTTCACCATCGAGTTGCCGGTCTAGGTTAAGATTGTCGCAATATATACATTAACATCGGGTTGCTTGACAATGGTGTCGAAAAGAGTACCATTTCTCTCAGATTGTTCTCCCGTTGAGGATTTTCCAAGACGCGAGGCATATTTCATTTCATGGAAGGGGGTGAGTTTGATGGGTGATAAGGAATCTTCGGACAAAGCAGGAGAAAGAGAAGCAGCAAAAGATTCTGCAAAAGAGTCGCCGATGGAAAAGGCGTACAACAACTCGAGAGCGGAGAAGGAGTCAAGTTCCTTGTGGGAATCTATCATGGGGAAAAAAGATTAGCGCAAGGATTCCTCAACGTGGTATCTGGTTATAATGCCAGGTACCACGTTCCTCATTATTAATCCGCAAATCGTTATTTGCTCAAACATATGTCATCACAAAATGTGAACAATATGTCAGAACGCCAACTCGTAAAAGATGCGGTTGTGAATCCAGCTGCACGACAACAACTCAAGAAAGAGCTGTCGTCGTATGTGGCGCATGCGACGAAAGAACTCATGAAATTGCGCGGAATTCCTGAACATCGGGAACAAGAACTTGTGGAAGTCGGTATGGAACCTTTCGATCGCGTTTTTAATATCTATCTGAAGAACGCGGCTGACCATCACGAGTACGAGGGTTATTTCTATGACTATTACAGATGGTGGATGAAGAAGGCTATCTTTGAATACTTGCACGCTCAAGCGAAGCCATAGCTCGTTCTTTGTTGTAAAGTAGAGAGGACCGAACAGTCGGTCCTCTTTCTTTTTCTGTAAGATCAAATGTTAAATATATAAATATTAAAGTATGCCTCAAACACAACTTATCTTTTCTGCAGGAAACGTATCAGAAAGTGTAAAAGTCCTTAAAGAAATTTACCAAGACCTCCCATCGAACAGACTGTACTTCTATTTCCCATTTACAGAGGAGGAGTTACAAAGCGAAAAGTACATAAACGAACAGATTGAGCGTGATTCAAAAAAAATAAACATTGAAGTCGCGAATAAGGAATTGAGTCAATTTTGGAATAATAATAAAGATCAAATGCAAAAGGCTTTCGATATCTTGGCGAGCGAAGGGAGTACCGTTTTCCCTGTCTACAGATGCAATCTGACTTATTACGGTACTTATGGGTACTATCAAACTCCAGATACGATATTCGTAAATATCAGTAAAGGGAGTGTGGAATTCTGGGCAGAGACTCTTCTTCATGAACTTTTGCATCTTGTTTTGTACAATCAGATCCTGAACCTGTCTTATAAAGAGGCAGAAATTATTGTCGATAGAATGTTCATTCGTTTGTTTGGGAGCTTGTTTCCAAACTACCAGGAACAGTTTACAAAGTGAGAACTTCTTTGATGTCAGGCAGCCACGGAAAGGACTCGCAGAGAGTAAACGCGTACTCAACTGCACTCGACAGCGTGACGGTGCATCAGTTACGGACTCTATATCGCGAAGAACATCATCACTGCGCATGGCGGCAACCCTCAAAGGGTGATGGATGCATCACATCCGTGCCGAGTCCGAGGGTACGAACAAGGGCTCAACCTTCGTTGTCGAGTTGCCAGCCTAAATTCAGGCTGTTGACGAAGTATATACGTATGTATATACTTCACTCATGAACACAACGACAATCCAAAAGTGGGGAAATAGTTGTGCAATACGTCTGCCCAAGGCAGCTATGCAGAAACTCAATCTGAAGGTAGGTAATTCTGTAGAAATCCGGGAAGCGGCCCATGGCGGGACTCTTTCCATCATTCCCGTACGACATCGCCTCGCTTCTCTCGCGGAGATGGTTACTCGTATCACGAAAAGAAATCAGCATCGGGCTGCTGACTGGGGCGATGCAATCGGGAAAGAGGCATGGTAGCGAAACGCAAGTACGTTCCTGATCGGGGCGATGTCGTATGGCTCGATTTCAATCCGGTTCGCGGACACGAGCAGAGTGGACGGCGTCCAGCACTTATCCTTTCTCCGAAGGGATACAATGCGAAATCTGGACTTGCGCTCGCGTGCCCGATTACCTCACGCGTCAAGGGATATCCGTTCGAAGTTGAGTTTAAGACGAAACTCGTGCAGGGCGTGATACTTGCTGACCAGATTCGGGGAATAGATTGGTCCGAGCGTAGTGCGGAAAAGATCGGGACGGCTTCTGAAGCGGCAATAGCAGAGGTGCAAAATTGCGTGAAGATGCTTGTTTTGGAATAGTCCGTCTCACCGCACATGCGCCTGGCGCTTGCGCCAGCCCTTTTTCTTACTGGAATCGGCCAGAATGCCCCGTCCGCTTTGCGGCGGGGATGAATGGCCGAAATTAAATATGCGCGGCGGAGGCCGCATCTCTATCCAGCAAAGAACCCTGGTCCCCGCACCAAGAGCGCCCCTTGGGGCGGGGTTCTTTATTTCAGAGTGTAGAGGGGAAGTGGTAGGATAAACTCTTATGTCTTTCGAGAAAAAACAACCAGCGCGGGTGTGGGCGGTGCTTCGCGCCTATAGTAAGGCTGCTTTCGTGTACCCGTGGCTTTTGTGCATTGCCATTATTGCGGTGGTTACCCTGGAGGCAGTCAGCATCGTCTCTCCACTGTATCTTCGGCAGTTTATCAACCTGCTCTCGAGCGGGACACCGACTCCCGAAATAGTGCAGGGGCTCTTTCTTATCCTCGCGGTATTTGGGGCGATAATTTTCGTGGGGTGGTTCGGTCAGCGGCTACGGATGTTCGTGGTCAGTCGGCTTGAGGCGAAAGTGATGACTGATCTGTATCAGACTGCTTTTAATTATCTGCTCGGTCATTCGCACGAATTCTTCATTTCAAATTTTACCGGCACGCTCACTCGCCGTGTGTCGCGTTACGCCCGCTCGTTTGAGCAGATATTCGATAATCTTTTCTTCAACTTTTTCTCGGCATTTTTGTTTGCTGTCGGCGTCATTTCCGTGCTCGCACTGAAGAGTATTTTGCTTGGCGCAGGGCTCTTTGTGTGGACGGTTGCATTTGTCTATATGCAATTCAGGATGATGCATTCGCTCCGGTCTCTCCGCACAGCACGAACAGAGGAGGACAGTAGGATGACGGGATTCCTTTCTGATGCAGTGCTTAATCATTCAACGATAACCACTTTTGCCGCCGCCGGTTATGAGGGCTCGCGACTTAGGGAGACAGTCAGTCGTTGGTATGTTGCGACGAAAAAAGTCTGGGATGCTGACGCGTGGATATATGGCGTGCAAGGACTCTTTGTCATCGGCATCGAACTGGCACTTCTCTCTGGTGCCGTACTGCTCTGGCAGCGCGGATTGGTAACGGTCGGCGATTTCGTACTCATTCAGGTTTATATCATGGGACTTATGGACCGCATCTGGGGTATCGGACGCAACATGCGCCAGCTCTACGACGCGTTTGCGGATGCAACTGAAATGCTCGACATATTGGAATTGCCGCACGCGATTCAGGATGTGCCGGGCGCAGTACCGCTCCAGGTGCGCGAGGGCGCAATCAAGTTCGATCAGGTACGTTTCGAGTATTTCGACAGTCAGGCGGTGCTGAAAGACTTTAGTCTTGCGATAGAACCGCATGAGAAGGTGGCGCTTATTGGTTCCTCGGGCGCAGGGAAGACGACTATCACCAAGATTCTATTGCGTCTCTATGATGTCAGCAGCGGGGCGGTTTCAATCGATGGTCAGGACATTGCGAAGGTGACACAGGAGAGTCTGCGAAAATCTATAGCATTCGTTCCGCAGGAGCCTCTTCTGTTCCATCGCTCGCTCATGGAAAACATCCGTTATGGGCGACAAGACGCGACAGATGAAGAGGTGATTGAAGCGGCGAAGCAGGCGCATTGCCACGAATTCATTGATCGTTATAAAGAGGGATTTGGGACGATGGTCGGCGAGCGCGGCGTGAAGCTCTCTGGTGGCGAGCGGCAGCGCGTCGCTATCGCCCGCGCGATCCTCAAAGATGCGCCGATTCTCGTGCTCGACGAGGCGACGTCGAGTCTTGATTCCGAATCCGAACGGCTTATCCAGGACGCTCTCCTGCGGCTGATGAAAGGGAAGACGGTGATCGCCATCGCGCACCGGCTATCGACAGTCATGAATATGGACAGACTTATCGTGATGGAACAGGGTGCTGTCGTCCTGTCTGGGAAGCACGATGAGCTCTTGGCGCACAAGAGTAATCTCTATAAGAAGCTTTGGGAGATCCAGGCAGGTGGATTCATCCGAGCGGATTAGATTGTCTGAATGGGCTGATTTTGTTACTGTCTTTGGAGCGAGTTAGACGTATTGCTGTCGTAAGCATTGTACTCGACAGTACGATGAGGCATCGCCCGCACGTTTTCGTCCAGCTCGCTCGGGAAACGTAGAAATTCATGAGGACATGCATTTCTACGCACCCTCGCTTGCTGGCGTATGTAGGCATACGTCAGCTAGTTAGGAGGAAGTGAATATAATGAGATTACAGATCCTGGAGCGTGCACAGGGTATCAATTTGATTTAGAATTAAATATCCTTGGATCTATTGATCCTGATGATCCTGGATGTTATCGTAATGGTGCAGCAGGAACACCAACAGAAGATGCAGTAACAGAATTAGTCTTTGGAGCAGATGAAGCAGTTTGGATGCTGCGAACAAGACCAGGGGATAGTGATAAAAAAGTATCGTTGCTCAAGCTTAATAGTGACCTTGAAGAAGAATGTCG
>CAYIMJ010000048.1:0-4317 GCA_964364605.1 uncultured Candidatus Saccharibacteria bacterium
TTTATCCAGCAAAACACCCTGGTGTCCGTCCGCCAATGCCCCGTCCGCTTTGCGGTGGGGATGGCGACCCAGTAGGCCATTCTGCTGAATGGGACGGACTGTTTTACCGTCGCGCAGCATCCTGGTCAGGGCGTTGTCACGAACATACCGACAATAGGATATTTTTGTTTAATGACATCGCCTCCGAACATGTGGAGTTCGCGCGAGGCATCTTTGCCGGCGATACTATGGTAGGTGCCGCCCGGAACATAGAAGGACTTACCGGCGGTGACGTCGTACACGTAGCCATCTAATGCGATATAGATCGGGAGATTTCCGTTCTCGCCGTTATATCGGGCGAGAGCGGCAGCTGCGTATTTCGGGAGGTCGTCTGGCACGGTACGAGGTTTTGAGACGTGGAGGAACAGGAAATAGTACGCTATGGTTGCAAGAAGTAGGATTCCTATGCTGGAGAGTATGGTTTTGTGAGACATGTGCATGTAACTATTGTCATCTACACTGGTAATAGTGCGGTGCCGATGGCCACAAATACGCTCAGACAAATCGCTCTGCTGACAAATACCATCGGAAATTTTGCTATCATTTGTCGGCCCATCTGGATAAATAATAGTCCCTCGACAACTACTACAAGGGTGAAATAGAGGCTGAACTTGCTGCAAAATTCGAGCACAGACAGGGAATGATGGGATTCTATGATTAAAAGACATCCCGATGCGATCTGCAGAACGAGCATTCCGGCTATTTTGCGAGCATATGGCGCATATTCTTCTGCGGACTCTTTCCAAAGAGTTATGACCGTCTGGATGAGGAGCAGTCCTGTATAGCCAGCTCCGGCTATATGGATTGTTAGAAGTGCGGTTTGCATTGCTGTTCCAGTATATAGTATGAATTTCTGATACGATTGCCCCATGTCGAGCGAAACAGTCACGCATAATCGCCTTGCGGATCCGCCGCACATCATCTTCGGTGAACTCACCGGATTATGGATGCTTGCGAATGCAGGACATTTCCTCATATTTCCGGCACTCGGACTTGGGCTCAGCTATAATACGGCGCCGATATCGATTGCCGTCTATTTTTTCCTATGGGCAGGAATAACACTTTTTTATTTTCGGGACCTGTTCCTTCAGTGGCTCCCAAAAGACAAGCCAATCGGGAGGTACGTCCTGTCGAGTCTCGGATGTGGCGCATTGGTGTGGGGGTTACTCTACTTATTTTCATTCCTGCCGATACTTCGCGGACTTAATCTTGCTCCTTTTACGGATATTTTATTCGCAAGCCCGTGGTACTTTCTTCCGAAATCCGCTGAAGTTCTCATGCAGCAGATGCTTATCACGGTCCTCGTACTTGAGTTGCATTTCAGGCTGCATTCTTTCAAAAAGGTGGTCACTGGCTACGCAGCCCTTTTCGGAGGAGCGCACGTACTTTTCTATCTGGTGAACGGCGCTCCGACCGAATATGCGGCAATCATGACGATTGGTGCGCTTCTGTCAGCATTTGTATTTCCGCACCTCATTTTACGAGTGCGGGGAGGTTTGATGTATTCCTACACGATTCATCTCCTTTTCTATATTTTCCTAGCCGTGCTTCTGCATGCGTGGCCGCCTCCAGGCTATGGCGTTTAGATTCGTGGGTGTTAGGTAAAAAGATACGCCGCCACGTCTGACGTGGCGGCGGTCGGAGTAAGACTAGAGCACGAAGGGCTTGAGGTCTCGCGTGTAATCGAGTCTTTTCGGGCATACTTCAGAAACTACTCCTGCAGATACGACGATATGCCGCACGCCATTCTTCATCGCTTGGACAGGAATCCAATCATCATGCGTAAAAGGCATAAGTACGGCCGTGGGTCTGATGTTTTTGCAGTCCCCAGCGTGTTCCTCGTGGTTTCTTGGGTTAGTTGTATGGAACTCGATTTCTGAATTACCGAATGCTCTATAGAGAGCAGACAGTTCACCGGGTAACAATTGGGATTCTGTCTGGTTAACCAGCAAAATACGTATCATCGCGACCTCCTTAGTTTGTGTAGTGTACCGCCAATTTGAAGTGCTCTCTGGTCACCTTAAGCAAACGGGGCACTCTTGTCAATAATTTCTTAAAGCTCCACTTGTATGGAGAGCTTGAGGCGAGAAGGAAGCCAGTCCATTACCTTTTTTCGGTGTTGATCAAGAGACCACAAATCACTGCCTTTGAAGAGGGTAATATGTGTCTTCCTAAACTCTCTCAGGAGCGCTAATGAAGCGCGAGGAAACTGCAATGGAAGTACGTTATTGTAGGCTTTGAGGAAGCTCGAAAGAGAAATCGCCTCTTCGCTCCGTGCCCGATCCAGGTCAGGTGTTTTCATTGAAAATGATAGTACCACAAACTATTAACTAAATCAAGAACGCTTAAAAATATACCGGTATGCCGCGCCCTTTGGAGTATACTGCGCGCGATGAAGCGATTCGTAGTGTTAGATAAGAAAATTGGCGAGACGCCGCTTGCGGCGATGCAAGAATGGAAAAAAGAAAATAAAAAATATACTGATGTGCCAGTATCCTATGCGGGTCGCCTGGACCCGATGGCGTCCGGCAAGCTGCTCATACTTTTGGGCGATGAGTGTAAGCGGCAGCGTGCCTATACGGAACTCGATAAAGAATACGAGATTGAAGTGTTGCTCGATGTGGGGAGCGATACGGGAGATGCCCTCGGAATGTCGGAGTCCGTGTCTCAGGAAACTAGTGTTGACGAAGCTGTTCTCAAAAAAACTCTGCGCCAGGAGGTTGGTGCGTACCTGCGCGCATACCCGGCGTTTTCCTCAAAGACAGTGAACGGTAAACCTCTTTTCCTCTATGCACTTGAAGGGACGCTCTCAAGCATACAAGTACCGGAACATACGGAGCGCATATATAGTATCCGACACGAGAGTTCATACGACATCTCTTCCGCAGAACTTGAATCTCGAATTCTGAAGTTCCTCGACTATGTGCCGCGTACCGACGAACCTTCGAAATGGCTCGGAGAAAATTTCCGTGTAGATGCTATACGTGCGCACTGGACAGCGCTTTTCAAGGCATCGCAGAGAAAACGCTTCACGGTGTTCCGTCTGAAAGTAACTTGTGCTTCTGGAACCTATATGCGTTCGCTCGCAGGACGTATCGGTACATCACTCCACAGCAAAGCGCTCGCGCTTTCGATAACACGGACGAAGATAGGGAAGTACATCCCTCTGTGGGGTGAAGGAGGATTTTGGATGCGAACGTACTAATTATTTGAGACGACAGTAGTTACGGTCGTTTTCTGGTCTGCGCTCACTACCTGCACAGTAAACGTCACATCTCCTTTTTTTGCGGAGATCATGACCATTTCGCCCACGGTTGCGGTCTGCTCAGTTGTCCAACCTTTTGAAGCCAGTTCACTCTTGTAGAAATTAATTACTGCTTGAGGGCTGTCTGAAGTCGTGAGGACCACCATCGAGCCGTTCTGGCCAGTCTGCTGATTGGACGATGCTGAGTACTGTATCTGCCCGTTACTGTACTTGGGCGCATCTCCCGGCCAAGCATCAGGATAACTTTGCGTGCCGACAGTCATGCTTCCCTCATCGTTGGAATATGTTGCGGAGCCGTCCATGTTTCTGTTTACATCGACCCCTGCTGGGACTCCCATCATTCCTCCTCTCGTGAAAAACCATCCTGCACCAATCAGGACAACGATGGCGATAATTATAGGAACTGTCTTCTTTGAGGATTGTGGTATCGTTTCTACGCCTTGATTCTGCTCGTCCATAATAATTTTATTAATTTTATTAAATTAACGAACCTCTGAAGCTCATTATACAGCACATCCGGAGAACTTTTATTTCTTTGCTAATGCAACCTCGCTGCTTATTTTTGCGGGTCTGAAGACTATGACTTTCTTTTTCCATGCTTTAAGGAAGTCAGTGGTAGAGATCTGTTTCCCCCCTGACTTTGCCGCCGGATCATTGTAGTAGATAGTATCTCCGTCGATTCCATTGATAACCACAAGATGCGGTATCGTGCTTTTCGGATCGAATTTGTAGTGTATTGCAAGCATGACCGGCCCTTCTTTTACATAGTTTTTGAATCGGGCGAAAGCGGTCTTCTGGTCTAGTTTCGAGAGATCGTGATAGGTCCCGCTCAGGCCGTATTGCTGTGATAATTGAATGAGGCCTTTATATATCCAGCCGGCGTTCTGGTCATATGCGCCCGCCGCTATTCCTTTCTTGAGCAATGTGTTCACCGACACGGCGTCTGGTTTATAAAAATCAATTATCATCGCTAGACTGGTGATGCCGCAACCTACCTTCTGCCATTTAGGAGA
>CAYIMJ010000049.1:0-4219 GCA_964364605.1 uncultured Candidatus Saccharibacteria bacterium
GTATTCTCATGCTCCTTAGTGCTTAAGGAGTGCCATATGTATGTGGCCTTATGCAATTCTTGTACGGGGGCGGCGACTATAGCTGTAACGCGTGGGTCATTGCGGGAGCCCCTTCTTTTTTGCTCCCCCACAGAGAAGTATCCAGTTTAATATCACGGATAGTGCGCAAGTCTTTGTATTTGAGCACGCCATGTTTGATGGCGTAGTCGAAGAGCTCTCGGGTGATGCGGACGTCCTCGATGCAGTACTCGCGAACCTTTTCTTTCTTACCCTCTTTCCACCATTCGCTCGCTTTGAGTCCGTCGCCGGATTTTCCTTTCTTTAGTGTCGCTTCAGCGAGCGACTGGAGCCGTATACGTCGGCCGAGTACTTTCTGTACTTCGGTGAGTAAATCGAGGGAGCGCAGGTGTGAAAGGTCTCCCGGATAGTATCGGTTGAGAAGCGGAATATCGAACGAGTCTGAATTGAATCCGATGAGCATGTCGGCGCGCTCAAGGATTGGCCAGAGTTTTGGGAGCTCTTCTTTGAAGTATCCGGTATATCCACCTGTCTCAGAATCATGGATGGCGACGACCGTGAGCTCCTGCTCGTTCACGTCGACATGGCCACGTACCATGGAGTCAGAAATTGATTCAATATCAAAAGTAATAGCACGCATATGCTAGTTGCTGGAGTTGATTCGCACAGGGAGGTCCGAGAGGGAGATGGTGACTTCTTCTCCGGTCGCAAGGATCTTCATACGGACTGTCTGACTCTTGATTTCATCTGCACCATAGGCCACAAAGTATGGAATGCCACGCTTTACCGCATCTTTGATCTGGTCGCCAAGACCTCGATCGGTGAGGTTAACGGAGATACGGCAGCCCTGTGCGCGCAGAGTATCGGCGAGAGCTTGTGCGGCGGGAATATCGTCCGCCTGCGGAGTGCCGATGTAGAGCTGAGGTTTGCGTCCGCTCGTGTTTGGCACGAGAGAATGCGTTTCAAGGAAGTCAGCGAGTGTTACGTCTCCAAGTGCGAAACCGACCGCCGGTATCGAGTCACCGCCAAAAAGTGCGACGAGCTGGTCGTAGCGCCCACCGCCAAATAACGCGCGAGGATTTGCAGGATTGGTGTCGTATACTTCGAAGACCATCCCAGTGTAGTAATCAAAGCCGCGTGTGATACCGGAATCAAAGACGACATTGCCGATGTCGCGCAAAGCGAGTGTCTTGATGCGATCGAGTAATGTATTTTTTAGAAGTGCAACTTCTGGCGCCGCGCTCGGATCTTCTATAATCGCGAGTGGATCTATCGCTGAGATTGTGCTCGACGCAGCAGCGAAGGCTTCAGGAGTCATCTTCGATTTCTTATCGAGGAGGCGCAGGTACTGGCGGACACTTTCATCCTTGAGCCCCGCAGCCTCACAAGCGGCATTCAGAAGCGGGCGAGAATTCATCCGGATAATAAACGTGCTTTCTTCTGCGCCAAATGACCTCAGTATCATTGAAGCGAGCCGCACGACTTCGATGTCTGCCTCTCCTTCAGGAAGTCCGATTAGGTCGATGTCTGCCTGATAGAACTCTCGCAGGCGGCCTTTCTGGGGTCGTTCGTAGCGGAAGCGGTTGCCGATAGAGAACCAACGGAGCGGATACGCGAGCTCTCGACGTTTTGCGGCGACCATCCTCGCGAGGGTCGGTGTCATCTCAGGACGGAGTGTCACTCGCCGTTCGCCGCGGTCGGTAAATGTGTAGGTCTGCTCATTTACGATTTCTTCAGACGTCTTCGCTTCGTAGATCTCGGCGCGTTCAAGCGGAGAAGCATTGTATTCTTCGTAGCCCCAGAGTGTCAGTGTCTCGCGTATGCGCGTAAACATTGCCTCCATCCGAGCCCAGTCATTAGGGTAGAAATCGCGAACTCCCTTGTAGGAATCGGTTGATAAAAGTGGGTCGGACATATGCCCGATTGTATCAGACGCCGGTAGTTTTTGGCTCTAGGGAGACGTAGCGGAGAATTAAATCGCGCATCTGCTCAGGTCGTGGAATGCCGATCATGACGAACTCGACGTCTTCGCTCGCGCTTTGTACTTTGATTGTGCCAAACCCTATGAGTGAAGGAAGGATACCAACGACGTCGGTCGTGACGTCCTGCACCCGAGTCAGAAAGAGGCTTGAGACTTCGCGGGAGAAGTAGCCTCGTTGTTTGATGTCGACGATTCGCTTATTGGTCAGTACCCATGCGTTCAGGAAGTAGCGGGTAAAGGCGCTCCATGCTCCAGTCCATGAGATGAGTAACCAGACGCCGAGCGCGGCACGCATGAGTGGCGTGTGGTAGTCAAAAAGTGATGTATAACCTGCGAGAGGGGGCGCGAGCGCGAGGAGTTTAGGGAGAGCAAACGGGATGACTGCGATAATGGCATACGGAAGAAGTCCGGCGAGAAACAGAAACCAGTGCATACGGACTTCTCTCACAACATGTTCGCCTGGCTCGAGCTCGAATTCTTTCATACAGATTTACGGTAAATACTCGGTGAGGAAAAAAGCGCTTCCGGAGAGTGCGTAAGACATGAGTGCGAACGATACGAAAAGATGTGCCGCAATCGCTGGGAAGGCGACGAGTGATGCGTGGGAATACTTGAGCCAATGATAGATAGCGACGATCGTATAGATCGCCCAGAAAACGAAGACGGCGTACAGCGCCCATGTAACTACGGAGTTGGTGGGGAATCCACTCGATAAATTAAGTTGCGCAAATATAGCAGAAGGGGGCGAAAATGGTTGGAGCGGCTGATTGGGCATTAGAGAGATGATACTACGATAATGCGCGGTTTGCCGTACTGATCAGTGCTTATCATGGCTGAGAGATCTTGGTCTTCGAAGAGTTTCTGGGCTGCTTCGGTGTGAGCACTGTCGCACTCGATCCATGCGACGCCATTCGGGGTGAGGTGTTTTCCGAGTTCCGTCGCGATGCGACGAATGATGTCGAGACCGTCTGTTCCGGAGAAGAGGGCACGAGCAGGTTCATAATCGGCGACACTCGCTGGCAGTACACGGTCATCTGGGATGTAGGGAGGATTTGCGGCAATAATATCGAACTTCAAATCACTGAATGGTTCGAAGAGGTTGCCGATGCGGATGTCGGAGTGCGAAACGTCAAGATTATTTTCGCGGATATTTTTTTGAATGGTCATTTCGTGTTCCGGATCGATTTCCCCGAAATACACATGTGCGTTTGGTAACTTCGCGAGTGCTGCACAACCGATAGCTCCCGAGCCAGTGCAAAGGTCGAGAATTCGTAAGGGACGTTCATCGCTGGGCAAGAAAATGGGATCGCTCCGGGCCGCTTGGCCAAGTCTCACTCCCATTTTCTTGCCCAACGTCTCACGTCCAACTATATCGTCTAACAATTGCTCCGCCCACCACTCAGTCTCGGGGCGGGGAATCAGCGGTTTCGAGTCGAGATATATTTTCAGACCGAGGAATGGCTGATAGCCGATGATGTACCCGAGTGGTTCATCATTTGCGAGCCGATCCTTATCAATCTCGTATTCTGGAGTTCCCTTCCCTCCATATTTTTCTTCAAGAAGCCATTGTTCGTCGCGAGTCATGAGGGAACGCTAACATATAAGAAGAAAGCCCGCCCTCCAAAGGAGGGCGGGCTTTCTCGCAACGCGTGACTAAGAGTTAGTATCCGCCGCGACCGTAGCCGCCGCCGTTACCACCACCGAATCCACCGCGATCACCGCCGCCAAAACCGCCTTCGCGGCGTGGAGGACGGTCACCTTGTGGGCGAGCGAAAGAAACTGAGAGCGTACGCCCGTCAAGTTCCTTGCCGTCCAAACGGTCGATTGCCGCCTGAGCTTCTGCCTCAGTCGCCATTTCGACGAAGCCGAAACCGCGTGAGCGGCCCGTCATACGATCGCTGATAATGCTTGCGGAGACGACATTACCGGCCTCACCGAAGGCTTTCTTGAGATCGTCTTCCGTCGAACGATAGGGAATACCTCCTACGTAAAGTTTGTTGCTCTGCACCGATGCTCCTGGCTGCTGATTGTCCATGTATTGTATCTAACTGATTAATTAACCTCGCCGAAACTGAAAACTTTGCTTGCTCTTGTGGAGGTCGAAGCTCGAATACTCTGCGAGTAAAAGCAGTATGCCTGAAATGTGCAGGAAACACAAGGCAGGGTGAGTGAATTCGCATCCTAATTGCACCAAAGTTTGCAGGCTAATTGCACCACCCT
>CAYIMJ010000050.1:0-3943 GCA_964364605.1 uncultured Candidatus Saccharibacteria bacterium
GGTCGTATCGGCTTCTTGGTGATGGTCTCGGTATGGGGTCTTGTGAATATTCTTACGGGTACTGTCAATTTTGGTGGCGGTTCGGGAGCGCCGACAGCACTTCCTTCAGCGGCTCCTATTAGGTAATAAATGTCCGTTCTCAACGCGTTTCTCGCCAAAGTCGTTACACAGATTATCAATCCGATAATACTGCTTCTGTCGGCGGGTGCGTTCGTGGTATTCCTCTGGGGAGTGTTTGAGTTCATCAAAGAAGCAGGGGATGAAGGCAAGCGAGCGGAAGGGAAGCAGGCGATACTCTGGGGTCTCATCGGGCTTGTGATTATTTTCGGCGCGTACGGCATTATAAATCTCGCCCTCGGCACGTTCAGTCTCCCAGATATTCGGGGCACGATAAAAGGGTCATAAATATAAAGAAGAAGGCCGCGCGACGTAATTGTCGCGCGGCCTTTCCGTTGAAAGAACAAAGAACTTCAACTCGGAGTATAAGCAAGGAGGGCAACGTTTTCTCCGTTCGCCTCATTTTCTATAGACACCCCGAGCATATCGTCGCTCTTCGGGCAAGGGGTCTCTCCGACTCTGTAGGATTTCTTGTGGCTTCGATACCTGCAGTGGATACGAATATATGAACCCTTGATTCTCACTGTCTCGTTAGGAGCAAGTGGGAAGTCCCTCGATTCTTCACCCACCGACAAGGTGAGTCTTATCCACGACTCTTCCGGATCGGTCGCTCTGGGAACCTTTGGTCTCTGGGTGGTTTGTACAACGCCTGCACTCGGCGGGCTCTGCATCCATGCCCAAAACGGAAAGACAATAAGTAGTAATATCATCACTCCCGCCAGCACTTTTTGAAGTGTCTTTTTCGTTTTCTCATCCGCATCATTGAGCCAGATGAGACCGGCACCGACGCACCAGATGATGAGAATTTGAAGCCAGTATTTCTGGCCTAAATTTCCCACATCCGCTGGCCGCAGTTCCGGAGCATAAAGACTCCAGAATATTGCTGCTGCTCCAATGAGGATGGGTGGGACGGTGAGCCACCAGTTCACAGAGTCTTTCTTAGAAGGAGTAATTTTGGGGTTGGTTTCCGTCGAACTAGTGTCCGTAGCTACGCTGTTTGGCTTCATTATTTGCCTAACATCGGTACAGATTTTCTGTACTCGTTTCGCATGCTTCACGAGCCAGAAAATCAGTGCGAGGATGAGTAAGAGAGTAATAGGACCACTCATGGCTTCAATCCCTCCTTTATTTTAATGTTGAGAGCGCTTTGGGCTCCTTTGACGAGACCCATCACATCTCGCATACCAGCTTCAGCGCCTACCACAATCACGTCTGTCTTTTCTGATAATCCACGCACGGCTTCTGCTGCGAGGACAGATTCACCACCGACGTTAAGTGCCTCTAATATCTTCTTCTGACCCTCGGAACGAGCGGTAAGCAGAGATAGTTCAGCGGCGGCCGTACCCTCACCCTCCTTTATGCGCTTATTTTTTTCACCATCCGCTTTGATTGTTACTTGTTTCGCTTCGGCGGCCGCTTTTGGAATATTCGCAAGCGCTTCACTCACGCCGTGGGTTATGTCGGGAGACATGAGTCGAACTGAGATGATGTTAATTCCAGAGTTCTGGAAGCGTTCTTTGATCTTTATGACGAGGTCCTCGTTAATCTTTGGCAGATTCTCGATGAAACTCGAGGCTGTGTTCTGAGTAATTTCTTCAATTACTTTCACTTCGCCTACATCGCGTAACTGCTTCTCAATCTCTTCTGTGTTTCCAAAGTTGGCAATATAGTCGAATACGTCAGTAACGGCATATTGGACCATGAAGTTGATGCTGAGCGTCATCTGCGTATCGAGTAGTCCTTTCTCTTCGTCCTTCGGTGCTCGTGTAACGGCTCGGATAGGCCGAACCATTCCACTAGGAAGCGGGTCTTTGTCGTCGCCCTTAAATACCTTTTCTGGCTCACTGGGACATTGGAACTCTTTCACTGTCCGGGAATATGTCTTGACTTGCATCAAGCCAAATGGAGCGAAATGCAGTCCCGAGCTAAGACGACTCAGTGCCTTTCCGTAACAGAAGGCTCCAGCGATTTCATTCGCCGGCACTTCCTTGAGAGAGAGCGTGAGATAGGATAGTACGAGGAGGAGTATCGTTGGGCCGCCGTTGAAGACAAGCCCAAACTGGTCGAAGAGTAGAATGTTCCATAGTACTCGAGCGCTAACCGAAGTGGCAAAAATGATTGCCATACCGACACCCCAAAGTATCCAATATAATTTGAGATGCTCCGGTACGTCCGCAGGTTTGCGCCCTGAAGCAACATTTACTGTCATGTCATTTCTCCTTTCAATATGGTTGTTTAAATGAGCCGTCTTCTGATGTAAATGATACAGAAAACTACCGAAAAGTCAAGTGGTGCTGGGGGGGAGACTCGAACTCCCATGCCTTGCGGCGCCAGATCCTAAGTCTGGTACGTCTACCAATTTCGCCACCCCAGCTATTTGTTAACTATAGCAAGTTGAACTGTTTTGTGCGCCTACCTGGATTCGCCTCTCGCCCTACTGGGCTCGAGACCTACAGCCTCTCTTCGTTGGCACTCGACAGTGCGACGATGCGTCGGCTGCGGCACTAAAGTACTGCTGTTTGTTTCCAATCGCTACGCTCTTGGACAAACAGGGAGCCCGCGGTTCGAATCCATAATCATTTTTTCGAGCTGTCTGGTGCGCCTACCTGGATTCGAACCAGGGACCGTCTCCTTAAGAGGGAGCTGCTCTACCAACTGAGCTATAGGCGCAATATACTGCACTCTACATGATGAACGCGCTCCCTTCAATGTGTTTTAGTGTACTCTGCGAAGCGCTTCATCATATCGCGTGCGATAGTGCCTGGTGCCCCAGAGCCGATAGTGTGCCCATCTACAGATATAATCGGCATAATATCTTTGAACGAACCTGTGATGAACACTTCGTCGGCGGTGAGGAGTTCGTCAATTGATATCGTGCGCTCCTCAACTGAGTAGATATTTTTGGCAAGCTCAAGGACAACTTTGCGAGTGATGCCTTTGAGTATGCCTGAATCGGGTGTCGAGAGTGTGCCATTTTTCACGATGAACACATTACTCGTTGCACACTCGAGTACGCAATCGCCGTTCGTGTAGAGAATTTCTATTGTGCCCGCAGCAGCGCGTTTTTTCTGCAGCATGACCGCAGTAATGTAATTCGTCGTCTTGATTTCCGGCATGAGACGCTGATGTTCATACTGCATGAGCTTGCCGCCGCTCTCGTAGAGCGCGGCGGACAAGGGAACAGCCGCCTCCGCAGTAATAAAGAGTGTTTCGCGCCCCGGCACGGGCTCGAGGCCACCCTTAGCTTCGCCGCCCGTAAGTACCATGCGAAGATTTGCTCGCGTGCCAGGCGCGTTGTGCGCGATGATTGCTATCATTGCCTCCTGCACCTCATCCTCCGTGTAGGGAACTATAAGTCCGAGCGTATGTGCTGCAACCTGGAATCGTTCCCAGTGATCCTTGAAGCGAAATGGCTTTCCAGAAAAGGAAGTGAGTCCATCGTAGACGCCGAAGCCACGAAGCACGCCGAGATCGAGTATACCAACCTTCGCATCTCTCAGTGGGACAATCTCGCCATTGAGAAAGCAGAGTGGTTCCATATATTCGCACATCGTATCACGGTGCCGAGGGTGGGATCGGTCACGAGTTGCGGATGGATTGCTCCAAATGTTCGCAATCCATCGCGCACTCTCGACCCCGGCTCGCCATGCTCGAAGACTCGCATATGGCTCCGCCATTCGATTCCCACACGCACGCTACGCGTGCTCCTCGGCACATCATTCTCTGCGCTTCTGCTGTGCCGAGGGTGGGAGTCGAACCCACACGCCGCTTTTACGCAGCAAGAGATTTTAAGTCTCTGGCGTCTACCATTCCGCCACCTCGGCAA
>CAYIMJ010000051.1:0-3659 GCA_964364605.1 uncultured Candidatus Saccharibacteria bacterium
TGTCATCGCCGGCGTACCGAAGCGGATGCCGGAAGGGTCCATCGGCTTTCGCGTGTCGTCTGCGATCGCATTCTTATTAAGTGTGATGCCCGCACGGTCCAAGAGTTTTTCAGCCTCGCCGCCCGAGATGCCGAACGATGTCCATGCGTCGAGCAAGATAAGGTGATTATCAGAGCCTCCTGTAATCATCCGCGCTCCGTGTTCTTTAAATACTTTTTCCATCGCTTTCGTATTTGCGATGACCTGCTTTGCATATGTTTGGAATGATGGGTGCAATGCTTCACGAAACGAGATCGCTTTCGCGGCGATTTGGTGCATGTGCGGACCGCCCTGGAATCCTGGAAATACCGCTTTGTCTATCCTTTTCGCAATCTCTTCGCTCTCGCGAGTGAGAATCATGCCGCCGCGCGGACCGCGCAACGTCTTGTGCGTCGTGGTGGTCATGATATCGAAACCATAGTCGAACGGATTCTTCGCCGCCTTCCCTGCAATGAGTCCTGCAATATGTGCAATATCCATTACCGCGAGCGCACCCACCTCGCGCGCAATGAAGACGAATTTCGCATAGTCGAGTTCGCGCGGATACGCCGAGAAGCCCGCGAGGATTATTTTCGGCTTCGCTTCTTTCGCGATGCGCAGCATGTCGTCATAGTCAATCTCACCCGTCTCAATGTCTTTCATCTTGTACCGTATGAAATTGAAGACCTTAGTGAGATACGTCACCGGATGCCCGTGGGTCAAATGCCCGCCATGCGAGAGATCCATACCAAGCACAGTGTCCCCGGGCTCAAGGAGTGCCATGTACATTGCGATATTCGCATTCGCACCACCTAAGGACTGAACATTCGCATACGCGGCGCCGAAAAGCTTTTTTGCGCGCTCGATGGCGAGTGTTTCGACCGCGTCCGTAAATTCTTGTCCCCCGTAGTAGCGCTTCCCCGGATACCCTTCCGCATATTTATTCGTGAGCGACGACGCCATCGCTTCCTTCACAGCTCTGGAAACGTAGTTCTCGGACGGAATCAATTCCAATCCTTCCGCCTGACGCACATCCTCCCCAATAAGTGCGGCGAATATGTCTGGGTCTTCCTCCTCTATGTGCGGATAACCATTCATATGCCAGTTGTACCAAATCCCTGCCTATCAGGTCCACCGAGCGAACCAACCTCATTCCACTCAACACGATCGAACGGCAAAATAATCATCTGCACAATTCTTTCTCCCCTCTTTAAAGAAATAGTGTTTTCAGAAAAATTATAGAGCGCCGCCTGATACTCGTCGTTGTTTCCAGAAAAATCTTCATCCCCGATACCGACGCCGTTTGCCATCATGAGCCCGCGCTTATGCAGTGAGCTGCGCGCAGCAAGCAGCACGAAATGTCCCTCTGGCGGCTTGAGAGCAATATTGAGCGGAACTAGAGCGACACTCTTTGGAGAGACGTCGATATCCGCTCGCACGAGGCAATCCATCGCCGCCGCCCCAGGAGTCTTGTATTCCGGCAGAGATAATTCTTTATCGATACGCCGTACTGACACTTTCATGCCAGGATTGTATCACTTTGATTGAATTTGATTTATCCAAAAGAAAACCGGCGCGCTTGTGGCGCGCCGGGGCTGATGGTAAAGAATATTCATTTCGCGATGACACCCTTCTCGATGAGAATTCCGAGAACGAGCTCATGAACTTCTTCCGGTGTTCCTCCCGCATCAACAAACACTACAGAAGGAACTTGTGACTTGAAATTCCAGAACCCGTTACGAACTCGCTCATAGTAAGCAAGATTCCGTGTGTCAAAGTGATTCCTTTTATTGCCACCGGCGGCCATGACACGCTCGTGTGCGACTTCCGCTGGTAAGTCGAATATGATGTAGAAATCTGGCGGCCGGCGACCACCTTGATGGAAAACTAGATTCCTCATCATAACGAACGTAGACGCAAGACGCTCGTTCTGTTCGCCGCAAATCTGATACGCAAACGTTGAGGAGTCGCCTCGATCCGAAAAAACATGTTTGCCTGACTGAAGCGTTGGAACAACGAGATTATGCTGAAGTTCCTCGCGAGCCGCCCAGAACAAAAGAAAATTGTTCAGGGGTGTGGATTTCCCAGCAAGAGGATTATCGCGAACAATTTTCCGTATTTCGTCGGCGAATGGCGTACCGCCTGGCTCAAAGGTAAACACGACATCGGAAAACTTTTTTTGAAGAAGTTCGATTTGTGTTCCCTTCCCAGAACCGTCCATGCCGTCAAATACGACATACTTCGCATTTTTCATGACAGAACCTCCCTGTGTGTAAGAACAATCCGAGGTCATCCTATCCGAAACTGAGGAAAAAGAAACCCCACGCTGACCTACGTCAGCGTGGGGCATAACACCTCAATTTGTGGAACTTACAGCTCTCTTGAAATGCTTTGAGAGTCTTGCGGTGCGCTGGTCGGTGTAATTCGATACAGCAGAATCGTACAATGTTTCGGGAACCTCCTTCATGTTCTCGTACCGAATGCGAGCGATCGTCTGCCCGTCTCGCACAAGCATGTCTTCTTGTGGCGTCACCTCGAGTGTGATCGGTCGTCCGCACTCCTCGCCATGAATGCCATAGCCCCAACCTGGATCGATGTAGCCGGCCGCATGCGATCGGAATTCTCCGAGTCGCGGGTCAATGGCGCGCAATTCCGCAGAAAGATGCGGCGGAACCATGATTCGCTGCTTTGTCGTAAGGATGTAGAAACATCCTTTTCGAAGGATACATTCCCTACCGGAGACGCGGATCGGTTTGAAAAAGTCGTCGGGCTCGTAGAAATCAACTTTGCTCAAGTCGAGTATCTTGCGCGTCCCTCGACACTCCCATCCCATCAGACCATCGACATGCAGAGAGAGGAGGAATGAATCGGCATGCCGGCGCGTCTCCCTCAGAGACAACTTCGTGCCGGACTCATCAAAGATAAGTCCAGTCTTCTGTATAGCGAGTTCAGTATGCAGATCATCGAGGAAAGACTTTCCATCAAAGAGCCGCATTTGCGATATTGCCAAGCCTGGCTGAAGCAAAATCGGAAAACAATCCGGCCTCGCAAGCACCCAAGTTTCGCCAGACCAACCCGGCCTCGCCAATGCGTCATACATATCGATACCATCAGCAACCGTCCGACAGAAAAATCCGTTGCGACCCGTCGATGATTTCGGATTCGCATATCCATACACAGTACTCGGAAGAGTCCATTCTCCAGCGATACGAATGAGATACGGTATGCCGAATTCGAGCGGATTACCGAAATGATGTGGTGTCGCACCCGCAAGCGACAAAAGAGTACGCACTTTCTCTCCAGGCAACGGAAGAAAGATATTCTCAAGCCGATACGCCTCGTCCGCGAGGGGAAGATCGATTGACGCCGGATTAAGATATCGACTTTCGATACCTTTGATATACCCGGAGGCACAAAACTCTTGCAACACCTGCTTCGGAATGACACCTGTTCTCGACATTTTATCTCTCCCTTCGTTTTGTTTTTGCTAACGACAGTAAGTACAATCTGTGACGGACTCTACGCGCTCAGAAAATAAAAGGCAACTATAAAAAAGCGACGGCCGGGGGCCGTCGCTGAAATGCTTGATCTATTTCTGCACAATATCCTGAAGCCCCCGCTTCACGTCAAACCGCCCTTTC
>CAYIMJ010000052.1:0-3637 GCA_964364605.1 uncultured Candidatus Saccharibacteria bacterium
AACTTCTTCCTCAGTGAGGAGCTTCTCGTCTTTGTTGGATACGTTCGTCGATACAAACGCAATAGGAATGGCATTACCGGAGTATTACGCGTTTTCGACGTCTGTCATTAATACAAATTTCTCTCTTATCCAATCCTTATCCGCATCCCTCGAGATCCTTCTTCAGCGACGTATTGAAGGATTTCAAAATGACAGGAGAATTAGTCTTGGGATTACGGCAGTCAGTTACATACTCATCCTTTATTTTTTTGTTAGTTTTTATCTTCTTATGGCTCGTACCGTACGTGATCTTGAAACCATCGCAAAGCAGTTAGTCAGCGGAAAAGTGGCAAAAGTTCCAATCTTGAGTAGTGACGAATTGGGGAAAGTAGGAGAATCATTCAACGCTATCGGGCAGGAACTTATCGCATCAAATAACGAAATTCTGGGAAGAGCACAGGAGCTTCAGAAAAAAACCGAAGAACTAGAGCATTTGAATAAATTTATGATTAATCGGGAGGTGAAGATGTCGGAACTCAAGGATGAAATAGCAAAACTAAAGAGCACCTCGCCGTCTGACCTGGAGCATGGAGAGCGGCTCGATGGGCATGGTAGGATGAAATCATGAACATGGGCATTACTCAAAAGTTCCTAGTTCCCATCTTCGCCGTTCTGGTGCTCATCGGTGCTATCTTGACGTATCAAGTAAACTCGATTTTGCGGCAAGAAGCGATTGAGGGATCCAAAAATGTTGTTGCCGATTTCGTAAACATTCAAACGAGACAGCACACGTCACCGACGGATTTTTCTTTGGCAGATTCAAATCAGACAGACCAAGTGTTCACTAAACTTCTGGAAGAGGTTAAAGTCCGTGACCTTATACGCATTAAGGTATGGAATACAGACGGCACGATTATTTTTTCCGATGATAAATCTATCATCGGAAAGAACTTTAGAGAGAATGCGTATTTCCAGAAAGCAATCGGAGGCGAAGTGGCGGCGGACATCAAGGTGCCCTTGGATCCGGAACATGTATCGGAAAAAGGTTATACGCAATTGATGGAAGTATATGTTCCTATAGAATCCAAAACAGGCGGGGAGGTGGTCGGCGTGGTCGAGACTTACTATACGCTTGATAGTTTGAACGCAAACATTTTTAATGCACAGCGCGAGATTTCTTTGATTATAATTTCGAGCTTTTTTCTCCTGGCTCTTGTGCTCTGGTTCTTAATCAAGTTCGTAGTTATAAAACCGCTGCAAATGTTGGAAACGGGAATTGTCGGACTAAGAGAGCATAAGGGGGCTGAGTAATTTTCAAAAAGGTGTATGGCTCTTGATGAAATTCAAAATTTATTGAAAGAGTTCGATGAGATGAAAAGGACCTTGGAAAGGACCGAGTTCCAGTTGCAAAAAAGATCTGCCGAGCTGGAGAGCGTCAATAAGGAATTGCAAGGGAAACTGATTGATTTGGAAGATACAAAAAAAGCGGTGCTCAACCTTCTTGAAGATTTGGATATCGAGAAGGAGAAAGTCGAAGATGAAGTGCGGGGAAAAACAAAGGAACTGCGGGAAGAGCAGGCTCGTCTTCTCGCTTCCATAAACAGCCTGTCGTTCGGGTTTGTCATTGCCGATCTTAATGACAACGTCATCGTAAAAAACGCAGCGTTGTCGACCATCCTGGAACTTACCGAGGAACCGGTCTCGGTGAAAAGTATCATCGATTCCTTCAAAGGGGTTGCATCCGGACTCGATGTCCTCACACATTCGTGCCGCGAGTGCATATACCTCAAAAAAGTCGTTGAGTTGAAAGAAATTTCTCACGGAAAGAAATACCTGAGAGTTTTCTGCACCCCCATTCTTACGAGGGACAAGAACTCACCAGACACTCAAGAGGAAGTAATTGGCTATGTGGTGCTTATTGAAGATGTTACCGAAGCAAAAATCACGGAGCGAAGCCGCGACGAATTTTTTGCCGTTGCCTCCCACGAGCTGCGCACGCCGCTTACCGCCATACGCGGTAATGCGGATATGATCCTCGAGATGTATGCGGACAAGGTAGTCGACAAAGACATGAAGGAGATGCTTCAGGACATCGACGTTTCGAGCATCCGTCTCATTAACATCGTAAATGACTTCCTTGAGGTGTCACGCATCGAGCAGGGCAGGATTGAAATTAAAAAAGAAAAATTCAATGTGTCTGATGTGGTTGAGAAGGTGGTACGCGATCTGAAGTCCATGGTCGAACAAAAAGGTCTGTCCGTCGCGTATGCTACACCGGCGTCTCCGCTACCCACGGTGTTTGCCGATAAAAACAGGACCGAGCAAATTCTGATTAATCTTGTTGGGAATGCGGCAAAATTTACCAAAGAGGGCAGTATTACCATCGCCACCACCGCGATGGACGGGTTTGTCGGCATACGGGTTATCGATACTGGTTCCGGTATCTCGGAACACAATCAAGCGCTTCTCTTCAGGAAGTTTCAGCCGGCAGGAGAGCAAACGCTTGCGCGGGACGTTACTCAGAGTACCGGTCTCGGCCTCTATATTTCGAAGCTCATTATCTCGAGCATGGGCGGTACCATAGGACTTGAGAAAAGCGAGCTTGGCAAGGGAAGTATCTTTGCCTTTACTCTCCCTATTTCCGAGTGATATACTTGCCGTGCTATGACTAATGCGGGGAAAGGGAAGATTTTTATAGCAGAGGATAATTTGGAGGTGAGCCGTATGTACGAGCGGGCGTTTCGCCTGAACGGTCATGAAGTGGCGCTCGCCTACGATGGCGAGTCGGCACGGAGAGATCTCTTGGCGATGGAGGAAACTCCGGTAGCGATACTGTTGGACATCAACATGCCGCATATGAATGGTCTCGATCTGATGCTTGCTATTCGAGAGAATCCGCGTTTTAAAGACGTGCCGATAGTGGTGCTCACAAATTCGTTTTATAAAGAGGACGAAGAACGTTTTTTGTCTGCAGGCGCAGATCTGTATCTGATTAAGATTGAGCATCAGGTAAAAGACGTTGTCAGTAAAGTAGAAGCATTAATTCACAAGTCCGCGGACAAAGAAGGTGGGAGTGTAGTACAATAGTACGTATGGCAAAATTATTTATGGCAGAAGACGATCCTTTGATGAGTCGTATGTATGAGCGTGCGTTCCGTCTCGGGGGAGATGATCTCATGATGGCACATGATGGGGAAGAAGCTCTTGCGGTGCTGCAGAAAACAGATGAGAAACCGGAGGTGATACTGCTCGATGTCATGATGCCAAAGATGAACGGTTTTGACGTGCTGCGCAAGATAAAAGAAGACGATAAGCTCAAAAGTATCCCCGTCATCATGCTTACCAATCTTGCCGGCGACAGTGATGCTGAAAAAGCTTTAGGCCTGGGAGCGGTGCTCTATCTGGTGAAGAGTCAATATAATCCCAAGGAGATTGTGGAAAAGGTAAAAGAAATTATTGCTGGCTACAGCCGGAAAGAAAACATCCCTGAAGTCAAAGTAAAGACCCGCACAGCGAAAAAATAAAAGCGATGGTCATGCGCGCCGCCAGTTTGGAAAGAGCTCTGTATTGGATTGTGAGGACAGGGGCATACCTCCTGCCTTTTACGCTTTTGATAGTGCTCCACAACATGTTTTTCCCTTTTATAAGCGGGAAGGGT
>CAYIMJ010000053.1:0-3605 GCA_964364605.1 uncultured Candidatus Saccharibacteria bacterium
CGTGCGCCAAGACCTTTTGAAGCACGTACGTTCGCAACTGCGCCTGCTATCTGGTCCATTGTGCTAATAGTCGATTGTAGTGAGGTAGCAGAGTCAGAAATCTGTTTTTCAAATTTAACTTGCTGTTGAGGTGTCAACGGTTTCCCCTGGCGTTGCTGTTCCATCGCCATTTTAAAATCACGTTGTTCGGCACGAGCCGCAGATCTATCCTTCGCGTTCTCCTCGCGCATAAAATTCTGATTCGCAAACGTCTCTTGCCGCTCCAATGCGCGATCCTGCGACCGATTATATTCCGCACGTTGTTTCTCGATACCCGCGAGTGTTGTCTTACCTAAAGTTACAGCAGCCGGATTCCCGACCATCGAAGATAGCGCGATGGCCTGTTCCTCGGTCAATCCGCCAGACTTGAACACAGGGGGTGTGGTAGGCGCGGCGGGAGCACCTTGCGAAGCGAACGCTGCTTGAGCATCAGCACGAAGCGCCGGATCGGAAATTCGATTCATCTCGGACACCGCTTGCGAGACATTACCCCTGAAATCAACCGTCGAACCTTGAGGAGCGGGTGCGGTGGGGGAAGTTGGCGCTTGGGTGCCCTTGAGTATGTCCTGTATCTGCTGCATCTGACCTTGCTGCTCGGTCTGTTTCAGCATCATCTGTTGACCGGCAGTTCGGAAGCCCGGCAATTTCGATTCGAGCAACGCCGCTTGCACCGCATCGCGACCCCCTGGAGCCACAGCAGACATGACCGTCGTGTTCGTGCCCAGATCCTCGCCGAATGGATTATCGGCCTGGAACGGCGCCTGTTTTTCGGGCGTGCCCAGCATCGCGTCGCGCACTTTGCTAACGGCATCAGTTTCCATGCCCGTGTGTCTGTCTGCGAGAGCTTTGTCGGCAGCCTCGGTGTCCGATATCTGCTTGCCGCCCACATAGGCTTGCATCATCTTCGCCAATCCTTGCGTCCAACTGATCGGAATCGGAGCACCGCCAGCCTTACCCATGGATTCGAGCGGGGCTTGACCCTGCTGCATCATCGCTTCGGCGATCTTGCGGCGACGGGCAATCGCTTGGGATTCGGCGGAGAGTTCGGGAATATCTGCGTAGAGATCGGCCATGATTACCTCCCGAGCATCGCGTAATCGACCGCATCGAATCCACCGATGTTAGTCACAGCTTGTGGCATAACAGCCCGGACTTCATCAGCCATGACGCCCGTTGAATGTTCGCCCCACAGGTAATTCCACTCGTACAGGCCGATACCGAGACTATGTGTGCCAATTCGGGTAATGTTGCGTTTCAGGCGACGATCGGAAAACATTAGCGGCAAAGCTGCCGATCCGAGTGAGAACAGGCCAGACTTCGTTGCGTTACTCTGCCCGACACCCTGCGCATACCGATTCTGCCCCGCTTGTTCCATCAATTCGGTGGCTTTCATTATCGGCGCTGGCTGCGCACTAGCCCCTGCCTGATACCCGAGATTTGACGCAAACGGATTCGACACCTGGCTACCAGACATGAGTGCGTTGATCTCGTTAAGTGGCGTCTGCCGTTGCGCAAGGATCTCGGCAATCGAGTCCTTCCGAGCCTGCGAGTCCATCCCGAAATCGCGGGACGCTTCGGCACCACCGGCAGTGATCGCGCTCTGACGCGCATCGTTGTACTGGCGATCAATCTGATCCATTGCTGTGTCATACGCAGCCGTTCCCGGACGAATACCAGCGGCGATGAGATCGCTGTTGCGTTGATCCCGCTGATTCGTGGTATCGGTATTGACCGGCGACATCATCGCGTTGATCACATCGTCACGAGTCCGGCCGGAACTGGTCGGCGCGGCCGGTGCGCCGCTGAGATCGAGTTCCTTGCCGACAACACCTTGGAGCGCGGTCGCACCGGTTATGCCGAGATCACTCAGCAAGCCTTTAGTCTGTGTCGATTTTTCGTGTAGCGCCTGCTGTTCTGGGGAGAATGTCTGAGTCACTGTTCCGACATCAGGATCACCACCGATCATGAAATCGGCACGATTTGGCATGACGCGAGCGGTAGACGAGTCATTCACCTGACCGAGCGTGCCAAACGTACGTAGTATGTTTGAAAGGGTGCCGTCATCAGTCGGAACGCTGGCTTGCGGTGCATTATAGGTGGCCATCGCCTTATCGTACCCAGCCTGATCAAACGTCCCACCCGCGCCGTAGGTTACGGTCTGCGTCCCATAGGGATTAATTACGTTGGGATTTGAGAGTTTCGCGGTAGCTCGGGCGGCGTCGATATTAGCTTCGCCTTGGGCAGTGGCCGCTCCGGCGTAATCAGGTGTGGCGGGGGCAGATGGTGCGCACATTATTATTCTCCATAACGGTCTTATCTTTCGTCATGGCGCTGTCGGCACCTGAACAGATACTAGGTGTTGATCGTGAATTAGTCAAGTCGCTTTGAATATTGATTCGCTGAATGCTCGCATCCCATGTGAATGAGTAACTTATTGGCCACACTTTCGGGCGGAGCGGTCAGCATGATTTTCTTCGCACCCCGCCGCCGCATTTCAACTTCAATGAACTGATAAAATCGGAGCGCGTTGCGACCGTGCCGGTATTCCGGCTTGATGTAAAGGATATCCTCTGTGGCGAGCGCTTCCTGGGTGTGCATCGATGGCACGAGATACATGCCGCAGAACCCGACGAAATCCCCATCGTGGCGGGCGACAAATTCGAAATACCATCCCAACTTTTCATACTGCTGATAGCGAGACAATTCTGGGCACAGGATCTCGCCATTCTTGCGCATCGATGTCTCCAGCCAGTGGGCCTGGGCGCACTCCATCATCTCGTCCCAGATATCAACCAGCGGTTCGACAGCGAACGTCAGGCTCACAGTATACCTCCATCCTCGAATACGTACTCGTTGGCCATCCATTGCACCGTGAGTCGGTTGGTCGATATCTTTATCTTGCCGGCCACGTAGATCCCAGGCAATGCTTGCGGCGATGTCCAGTTCCGCACCACCTCGACGCCTGCTCCCCAGTAGGAAGCGTCCCACAGTCCGGTATCCCATTTCGCGCCATTGGTTACAGTATAAGTGGCAATTCCGTCGATCGTGGTGTCCTGGAAATCCACATCCACATCGGTTAGGAAATCGAGGGAACCATTGACCGCAAGCGTCGGGCGATACATGTTGATGCGTTTCTGCGTACTAGGTCGTCCGAAGTGCGAGAAGGCGACTTTTCCGTAGGCGACAATATCGGCACCATTATCCGAAACGCCAGTCCATGCCTTGACGACTTTTCCTACTGCGCCATAATAAAGCTCGTTGTTGAATACCGCGAAACACTCGGCATTCCATCCGGTAAACTTACACCATGATTTCGTGATCGTGTTCATCACGTACTGCTCATGAACACCACCTTCGGCCTTCGGAACATTGAAGATCAGTGCCGATTGCGTCGAATATAGCGCCGCTTCCCAGCCGAACACTCCGCTCAAGGTTAGTGCCGAGGCATTGAAACTACTGCTTATTTTATCGCTCAACGACACGCGGTCATCCACAGTTGCTGACTGAAGCGATGCCGACAAGGGGAATGCACCGTCTTGACAGATCAAGATTAGATCGCTGGCGTA
>CAYIMJ010000054.1:0-3480 GCA_964364605.1 uncultured Candidatus Saccharibacteria bacterium
GAAAATACCTTCCCTTTTCCGGACCTGAGCCTTGAGCGGTAACAGATACACCCCCGCTTTCTTATCTGGAAAGATGGATGTCTTCCAGATCGTGTCGCCTATCGTCACGACTACAGGGAGGGAACCCCATCCTCTTTTCATGCTACCGAATTTTTTCTTTATTTCCTCGGATTCTTTTTTTGGGACTGCGACAAAATGCCACCCAGCCATCCCTGGATAGAGCCACACACTTGATTTGAACTTAAATCGATTGAATTTCATAAAGTGAATTAGGCAGCTTCAACCACTACCTTTCACTAAATCATCTTTTAAAAAGCCTGGCGGTGAGATATCCTGCGGCGGACAAAACGGCGCCTGATACGTCCATAAACATATCCTTCTGTGCGTCCCAGATATCGCCCTGCGACCCCAAGAACGCCGCACCAGCGTCCCCGCCCTGGAGTTCCGCATACCACCACTCGATCCACTCATAAAAAACAGCGACAAAAGCTATGGCGAAGATCGCATACGTGACGGCAATCCATTTTTTCGCCACCAATCCCCTACCGACGAGATATTCAATGATAGGAAGTGCGTAGAAACCGACGGCGAAGTGTCCGATGCGATCGAACATGTTCCGTCCGAATCCAAAGAAATTATTGAACCAATCAAAAGGCACGCGCTCGAACGTATAATGCCCACCTATCGTATGGAGGAAAGGAAGAATGAACATGAGCGCATATGCGGTGTTTGAGAAGCGGATATTCCTGCCATAGAGATATGCGATGTACGCCACAAGTGCGATGATTGGGCCGTTCTCGACGTACCAGACATCGCGGGAATACGGGTTTATTCCGGCAATAATGAATTCGATGATATAGATTGCCAATAACGTATGCGGAAAATATTTCTTCATGCGGGAATCATGCCAACGAAAAATCAGCCCAGGTAGAACAAGGACACTCCCGCAATGACCGCGATGAAACCATAGAGACTGACCGATTCCAGAAGCTTCTTGTTCACCATCCTATGAAGCGCCTCAGGAACGAAGATATAGGCCAAGCCTTTGAGAAGGACGGCCCAGGCAAAGATAGTGACGGCAGTGCGCCACGTACCGTCCCAGATATTGTGTTGAAGAAGCAGGAGCGACGACAAGAATATCAGGATGACGCCAGTCAGGTAGACGATGGCCGGATGACCGAAGAAATCCTGAAGCAAGTGCGGGACAGTCTTCCCGCGAAAGAGAAGGAATAGTCCACTGACGATCAGATACATTCCCAATATTTTCGCGGCGACGAGTGAAATATCCATAGCGGATGAATTATTTGTTACGATTTCAGTATACCTTTCTTCTTCCCATTTTAGCGGAAAATGAACGAGCCAGTATCGAGCTTCAGGTCGAAAACAAGCTCGCCTTTTGAGGTAAAGAGGTAGCTTTGCGTCTCTTGCAACATTTTCGCAAACTCGCTTTCCTGCGAGCCATCGCAGTACATCAGTGTGGATGCTATCTGCCCGAATGAAATGTTTTTGTCCTTGGTTGTGTACTTCCCGCTCATAGAATTACAATCGGTCGTCGCGGAAAAACTGCCATCTTTTTTAAACGTGAGCGTAAATGCCTTCGTCTTTTTTGGGATTACGATTGTGTCGTTGCTATAGAGCGTAGAGATCCATGTCCATGTCTGCATATCGAGCGTCATACTTGCTGGATTTGCTTCGCCTTCAAAGTTTTGAACAACCTCGCCAAATTGCATAGTTGCCGGATCAAACTTAAGCCACATACTCTTCCCCATTGATGGCCGCACCGCAAAACTCTCGCCCGGTGCACGGTCTGCATAATTGACGACGATGACATTTTTATGGCTGGGATTTCTACTCAATTCCGTCGTTTGTGGAGCGATGCGGTCGCCAAGCAATACGGCATGCGAGCCTTTGTATCCGCTCAGAGTATTGAGTGCGGCGACAACATAATAGAAAGTGCCGCTTCCTCCCGCCTGTTGAGTCAGGAGAAATGCAATATCTTCCCTCCCGTCTCCATCGAGATCAAGATTCACTCCGTTTCCAAAATAATCGGTGACTATCTTCGACGCAGAACCAGGAGCAGCGGATTCTTCCGCATGTCCGTTTACGAGCGTGACGGGCTTTCCTGCGATGACATAGGTGGTGTCTTTATAAGATGCGGCGGCAGGATGTGGCACAGCAATGTTCTTACTCAACCAGAACCACGTTCCGCCTGCAATGATGAGAGCAGCGATAACCCAAACGATTGCGGATGTTTTCATACGAAAAGTATATCACTCAAGCCGTCGGTAATTCGTGAGAGGTTTGAAACCGATACTATTCTATGTCTATGCACGGACCGGTACCGAACGGATTGATGAAAGATAGGCTCCGCCCACAAAAAGAAGTCCGATGAGACCCGTAATCGGTTCAGGCACATCCACAAACATGTCTGCGAACATAGCTCCCGCAAGACCGAGAATCGCCCAGTGGGCGCCATGCTCTATATACATGATCCGAGCGAGCGTGCCATTGTGTACCATATAGAGCGTGAGCGTGCGTACGAAGTATGCACCAATACCAAGACCAATAACGATAATCGGAATGCTCGTCGAAAGAGCAAACGCTCCTACAACACTATCGAGCGAAAATGCCGCATCAAGGATGTCGAGATACACAAATAACGCGAGGCCCGTTGCTCCAGCGTTTTTCATCGAGACATCGAAAGAATTTGCGACTCCTTGTACAACAATAAAGAGTACTATTGCGAAAATTCCGGCAAAGAAAATACTGGCACTTTCTGCAGGAGAAAAGAAAGCGATGGCGGCTAGTACGGTGAGAGCGATGGCAATCTCGAGCGCTTCTATGCTCCCCCAACGGGCGAGGTGTCGTTCAATGTGATGGATCCAGTGCACCCCTTTTTTCTCATCGAAGAAATATTTGAGTCCCACCATCGTGAGAAATATCCCCCCGAATGAAGCGATGATGTGCCTTGCGCCATGGAGCAGTTCCGCATACTGCACCGGATCAAACAGCGCGATGGAAGCGACTATAAGTGGAGACATGACAACTGAGGCGGAGACGATGAGGATTGGGAGTACTGCTCGCGTAAGAAATACCGCAGTGAAAATACCCCATGTGAGAAAACGCTTCTGCCATACCGGACTCATCTTCTGAAGCACTTTTGCGTTCACCACCGCGTTATCAAAGGAAAGCGTTATCTCGAGCACCACGAGCAACGCTGCCGTAAAGAGAGCGACTGGACCCAGAAGCACACCTACCCCCGCAAGTATCGCGACCGAAACTACACTCGGAATGAGAAAGGAGCGAAACGGGGACGGTGCACGATCTGTCATGAAAAAAGTATATCACTCAGATTAGTCTCACGTACTGATAGAAAAATATGACATCATGTAGAGCAACGAGGAATAATTAACGTATTCAGCATGTGCATAAGGCCACATACATATGGCACTCCTTAAGCACTAAGGAGCATGAGAATAC
>CAYIMJ010000055.1:0-3256 GCA_964364605.1 uncultured Candidatus Saccharibacteria bacterium
GGCCAAGTAGAATTGGCTGCAGAAGCAGAAGCCGGGCAAGCAGAACGAACTCTGCGTTCTGCGGAGAAGCAATAAGGTCAGGATACAAAAATGCGAGGAATTGCGGCATAAGGAACGCAAGCGCCACGCAAATAAGTCCCCCGACACCGAACAAGAACGATGCTGATTCCGAAAGAAGCTGCCGAGTCGACTCCCTATCCATTCCGGTGATGCGAGGGATGAGAACATACGCACTCACGAGCGACGAAACGAGAGCGAACACAAGGTCTGGGACGCGGAACGCTGCGTAATAGAGATCTAGAGCCTGGCCTGCACCGAACGTATGCGCGAAAGTTCGGTCCCGTAGGAGCGCCAACGCCTGCGAAGCAAGCGTCAGTGCTGCGAGCAAGTACGCGGCCTGATGCAGGCCGCGTACTGGTGCCGCGATACTCTCGATAATACGTCGAACCATCGGCCTATAATACCCTAGTTAATTAAGGTGCTACAGGCGCCGGAGAAACGGAGAGAAGATTTGCTGGGAATGGATTTTTACCTGCTTCAAGAGACGCGAGCTGAGAAGCCACAGCTTTTGCATTATCGCTCGAGATTGCCGCAACCGCTTGCATCTGTACGAGTGCGTTCTTAATATCTCCTTGTTTTGCATACACTGCCGAAAGGAAATAACGCGCATTCGCGAACTGCGGATTCGCAGTGACCGCTGCCAAGAGAGCTCCTGCGGCATCCGTAAGATTACCTTGTGCTGCACTCAAGATTCCAACCTGGAAAAGAATGTTCGGATTATTCGGCGTGAAGTACGCAGCGGCGCGAGCGGCATCAAGAGCCTCCTTTACATTTCCATCACGCACCTCGAGTTGAGAGAGGAGGAAGATCGCATCCACATAGTCCTGTTTCAATCCAATAGTGATTTTAAGATTTTCCTTAGCTGCCTTTATATTTCTATTTGCAATATTAAGCTGCGCGAGAATATAAGGAATCTGAGGATTCGTTGGATTCAGCTCTCTAGCCTTTCCATACGCAGTGGCAGCACTGTCATACGCACCCGGGACCGCAAGCGGCACTGCTTTAGCATAGAGATTTCCAAGTATGAGCCAGTTCTGATAGTCAGAAGGAACAAGACGTGTCGCGGTCAATGCGGCATTGATACCTCCCGTAAGTTCCGCCTGGAATGCTTGCTGGGCGACTGCGGTCGCCATTGTCGAGGAAGCCGCTATCCGGTCAAGCTGAACACTCGCAACTCCAGCTTGAATTTGGTAGGCAGGAGCGCTTGGCGCAAAAAGTATAGAACTCTGCGCAGACTTATCAGCCAAGTCAAGATCGCCGCTCGAGAATGCAACTCTCGCTTTCGTGAGTTCAGTCGTAGCGATGTAACGACCCACAAGCGAGTAGGCAGTACCTACCGACGCAAGAAGAAGAATCGTGAGCGAGAACACGATAATGAAACCAAGTCGAGGACTTCGGGAGAATACGATACCCCACTGCTGACTTTGCGTAGCGTAGCGGGCCGTTGAAGCAAAGAGACCCGCAAAGACGAAGGCAAGGGTTAGGATGATCGTATTTGGTAGGCTGAAAATAGCCATGATAAACAGACACATTGAAGCTACGAAGGAAAACGTAGCGGCGTAGCGGACATACGCATCCTCTGGTGCACGCAAGATAAGCATGCGAAGACCGAGCACGACGAAGAGTGCCAGGAACACAACCCACGCGAGCATACCGACGAGACCGGTCGTCACGAACGAGGTCGGAATAAAACCGATGCCGGAGGAAAAATCAATGTTCCAGAAGGCGGTTGCATTGAGTAACGGATCGCGATACTTCAGCCATTCAACTCCAAAAGTACCAGGTCCCGAACCGAAAACTGGAGAACTTGAGTATACTTTCTGCCCGACCGCAAGCGTCGATTGCCAAGAAGGACGGACGTTCAGGACATTGATATGGAGACCTTCTGCTAAACGATTAGAGAGGTTGTCATTCTGCTGACTTCCAATCGCGGGGATGAGAAAGAAGATTGAAACAGCGAGTACACAGAGTGGAATGATGAGCGAACGACTCCCTTCATCCGTCTCAGTCGGCGCTTCATCCATAATCGCAGCACCATCAAGATCAGAGTCCGAACTCTTCGATTTGCGCTGCATGATTGCCTCAACAAAAAGACCGAGCGAAATAAGCGCGACAAGTGTCCAGGTGGGCGTAGAATTTGCAATAGCGAGAAGGAATAGTGCACCGGCAAGAATAGCAACGCGGATGTAGTGCGTACGCTGCGAAAGATTGAGCTCTCGAAGAGTAATGAGGATACCGATGACACCAAGCCCGACAAGGAATGCAAGATCCTCAAAGGAACCAATTATCGAGAACGACGGCGAGATCGTGTTCGGTGCAGACTGCCCCACAATAATAATTAGAACCTGGAGAGCAACGATGGCTCCAAATACCCAAGCGCTCATGTTCAAGAAAGACCGATAATGGTCAGGTCGACGCAATGCAAATGCTGTCAAAGTACCGATGATGGTGGCAACGAGCATGAAGCCGAGAGTGTCCGGTTCAAGTGCTGACCCCCAAAGAGCGCTTGTAAATAACGCGCCTGAGAATGTCGCCGAAAGCGCGTAGGCGATCACAGGAAGCCAGAGTGCACCAACAAGCGCGAACGGCGGAAGTATCACATTCCCACGCCCAAGACGTGCAAGAATGTAAAGAGCGAGGGTTACAAGTGCTCCGGCAGCTAATAGGAATGTTTTAGTCGTCGCAAACGGAACGGCTGTGGAAGGAATGAAAGCGAAAATAGCAACAACAAGAGTAATGATGAGCGCCCAAATACTTATCGTCTCGATCGATTGACGACGAGGGGCGAGCGTTGAATGTTCCGGGGGCATGATTATTTCTGGTGATAAAATTCAATGATAATACCGCTTAGTATATCCCGTAGCGCCACTTATCCAGAATCTCATCCACATGTAAATCTTGTGGTATAATGTTCTCGGACTGAGCTAGACGATCGCCCGCTACACTGCAGGAGTGTGACGGGAGGAAAGTCCGAACATGCACGCAGCGGAAACGATTTTTTTCGGAACGCTGCGGATATACCCCGTCGGGTGTCCCGCTGCGGGAGGTAGCGGGTAACGCCCGTCGTCCGCGAGGACAGAGGTGCCTACAGAGACGCCCACGAGCGAAAGCAAGGGGCGTCCCGCCCCACTTTTCAAAAAAAGTGGGGCGGGACGAGCTCCCCAGGCAACTGGAGAGGTGCAACGAATAAATCCTT
>CAYIMJ010000056.1:0-3249 GCA_964364605.1 uncultured Candidatus Saccharibacteria bacterium
GGCGGCCGAGGTGGCCGATGATGAGGGTGCTTTGGGCGTTTTCCAGGCACAGTTTAAGCGTGGGGAGCAGGGCCTGCAAGCGGAAATCGTTGGCCACCCTTCCCCCCTCGAGCGGGACGTCCAGGTCCGCCCGCAGTAGTACATTTTTGCCTTTTAGGAGATTTGCGTCTATCATTGATCCTAGTTTAACAGAACAAATAATTATGACCGAATCCCAGAGCCCGCTTGTTGGATGGAAACCCCTCGAAGCAAAAGCGAGTGAGGAAACCAGAAGTCATTGGGAAGCAATTTTCCCCATCGACTTGGGAGGGCATATTTCCGGCGAAACACACCAGTCCGGAGATCGATTTACCGAGATTGTGCAACTGGCTAGTGGGCTGAAAGAGGGCAGACTGGGCAATGTTGACCTCAAAGATCTGTAGGTGGAAATCCACGCCCTGACAAATATAGATGCAATGGGGTTGTCAGGATGGAGGCTAAAAAAGGCTGGTGGGAATGAATTCGAAGCTACTGGGGGGGCTCCCCAGCCGGAACCCGAGGCCGGAGACCAGGGTGAGCTGGAGCTAACCCATGTAGGTACGAAAAACCGGATTACCCTGGGACTGCTTGAACAGCCAGACGAGAAGAGACATATGTACAAAAGGTACTCTGTGAGGCTAGTGATGTCGAGGCCGGAACCGAAGCCGGAAGAGACCCCCAAAACCGGTATGTTCACTTAGAAATCCGGCAGTGAGATAGTTGGTAATGGCGGCTTCATGTTTAGACCAATGTGGGGTCTGCGGTGATGATACCAGGTAAGGTAGATCTCAAGTTCTTTGGTCAATTCAGGTAGCTGGTTAGTTTTGTATTTTGTCCAACCCAAACACTCTTTCCGGAGAGAGCGGTTAAAGCTTTCAATGTATGACTGTTCATTTTTCTTGTAGGGACGAGCTACCCGGTAACGGTTGGCAAAGCGACAGACATTGTCTTGGAACTCATCCTTAAACTCCGGTCCGCCATCTGCCTGGATCAATTCAGAGTGACCGTTAAATCTCCTGGCCATGGCAGTTTCTAAGAAGATTAAGCCGTCATGGCTGGTTAATGATGGTCTTAGAAGCACGTCGACCTCCTTGGAGAAAATATCGACAGCCGTGAAAGCAAATATCTCGCCAAAGTCCACCGTATCCATTTGAATGACCTCTCTGGCCTCCCGGGCGTAAGGAACAGGGCCTCTGGTCTGGTTCTTCTTCCACCTGGTTCGGAGTTGATATTTTTGGGCGAGAACCTTGTAGATGGTGGTTGTCCCCAGGTGAATACCGTGATCCTGTTTTAAAAAGTATTTGATCTTCTGGCCACAACAGTCACGTTCTTTGTCTCGAATCGCATAGATTAACTCCTTTAGTTGAACAGAAATCTTCTTCTTCTGGCGTTCTCCCTTCTTAGCCAGTTGATATCTTTCCAGGAAGCCAAGAAGTCCAAACTCCGTGATCCCCTTCAGCCACAGACGGACCGTATCTCGATTAACCCCCAGTTGGGAGGCAATCTGAATCTGAGGAGCGCCATTGTTAAACAGTTCTGAACTGAGAATGATCTTGGTTAGTTGTTGCATGTCCATATTCTACGGACTGCCGGATATTTAAGTGGAATATAGCGAGGGCTTGAATATAAGCGTCCCATAACATATAATCGGCTTTGCCGTTAGGCAATCCTTCATCCGGCAGGCTGCCGGAAATCTCAAAACTTTGTGGCGGGACGCCACAGGAGGATACAAATGAGCACATTAAATTCTGAACAGATCAAGAAGCTGAAGCGGGAATTCCCTTTTCTGGAGACGTTGGTACCGCTCGCCCAGTCAATCGAAAAGTCGGATCAATGCAAGGTCAACGTTAAGGTTCAGGTGGCCGATGGTGAGATGCTTTATACCGAGCCGCATTTTTGTCTGCCGCCTCACTACATCGGCACCGCAGACAATAAGTTTGTTGGCCACCGGTACCCCTCTGTTTATGTCATCGGCCACAACGACCTGATCGTTCGGTACGCTAGATGGGATTACGAGCATAAGGGCTTCTTCATTAAACAGGTGACCGGAGACGGCCGTGATATCAAAGCGGTTGTTCTGGTAGTCTATTACGTCATGTTTCGAAACATCGAGGACTGGCTTGAACGTAAGCTTGATACCTATGTTGGGCCATTCTCCCACCACGACTATCGCGTCACTATTTATAAGGCGCCTAAACAAGGCTTCGCTAAACTGATCGAAAAGGCGCGTCTTACCAGCAATGTTCGGATTACTGACCTGGTCAGGATTGGCTTATCCAGCCTCAATAATCTTGAGGCGCAGGCGGCGATTAACGTTCTTGAAGGCTTGGTTAAAGCTTTCAAGAAAAACGTCGCTCCCAGTCTCTGGAAAGAGGTGAATAAGTGCCGGACTCACGGAATGTCGGCCACCTATGCTGCCACTAGGATGTTGGTGTACGCCATTGCTGGACGAGTGATGATTACCTTCCAACGCGGGAGTGACCAATTTACCCTCGTTGGCGACGAATCTGACCACAAGCGCACTGGTCTCCAGTCGATGAATTGTACCGTCGACACCGCAGAAAGCATGGTCAAGGACGTAATTGATCACTGGAGAAATGTCAAACTTCTACCAGAAAAATCTGTTCGATCTGACAACGACGTTTTTTTCGGCTAAGCCGTGAACGTCTGTATAGTACACCCCGACCTTCAAAAAGTCGGGGTTTTCATTGGCGCTTGCGGAGGAAGGTGGGAATGTCGAGATCGTCTTCGATGGTGACCTCGCGATGTTTGATGTGCAGTTTATCCCTCAAGCTGATGGTCTGGTCGCCGGGAACTTCCTCGGCGGCGGGTTCGGTGACCGACGCGGGTGCTTCTTCGTCCACAAACTCTTCCGGTTCGGACTGGGTGGTCAAGCGGCTGAAATAGTTAGGATTAATGCGGGTAACGAAGCTTTGTAGACGGCGGCGGTTTTCGTCAAAGCCGGTGGCGATGACGGAAATCTAGATGTCCTCGCCCAGATCCTCGCTAATGGTCGCGCCAAAGATAATGTTGGCGTCGGGGTCGGCGGCGGCGGAGATGATATTGGCGGCATCGTTGACCTCGCTCATGGTTAGGTTCTTGCCGGCGCTGATATTAAAGAGGATGCCGCGGGCGCCATCGATACTGATTTCCAGCAGCGGCGAACTGACAGCCTGTTTGGCGGCGACCACCGCACGCTTATCACCACTGGCGGTGCCGATACCCATCAGG
>CAYIMJ010000057.1:0-3233 GCA_964364605.1 uncultured Candidatus Saccharibacteria bacterium
ATTTCCTAAATGCAATCACTGCCTATGAATCCCGTTAGAGGCTTCAGACAGTGAACTTACTGCACAATCGAGATAATCATGAACCTTATGAACAGAGTCTCTAACGGGATGAACAATCAAAAAAATAACAACCAGCGTGCTCGTGAACGTCGGATGCTTCCTTTCTTTATAGAATTCGTAAAGTTTTCTACCGGATTTGCAGCTATCATTGCTGTGGCACTTTTCACGCTCCACGTCGCCAGTGCCGCTCTGTAATAATTCGTTTCCACACAGGAAACGAAGATCGTATTAGCGGCCTACACAACTATCCACAACTTGTCTCTATAGAGACAAGTTGTGGATAGTTGTGTTTCTGTCTGTTTCTGTTAAAGTACCCTGCGTACGAACCGAAGACAGTGGGTACCGCAAGAGCGGATAAATCCTGCCGAGGCGAGATCATAATGGTCGAACTCCCTTTTATTTCGTTCGTGCGAAAAATCGTATGGCAATATCAAAAGACAAAAAGCGCGAGATAGTCGCGAAACTGAATGACGCTTTTAAAGAAGCGTCTTCGATTGCATTCGTGGGGTTCACGAAATTCACCGTCGCAGACGTGTCGAAGATGCGCCGAGAATTTTCAAAGGCGGGTGTGCGTTACTTCGTCGCGAAGAAGACGCTCATTCTCCGAGCGCTCAAAGAGCGTGGTTACACTGGCGAAGTGCCAGCGTTGCCTGGGGAGGTCGCGGTCGCTTGGACCACTGAGCACCCCGTCGGGTATGCCGGTGCGGCAGATGTCACAGCTCCGTCGCGCGGAGTGCACGAATATAGCAAGAAGCTCAAAGGAGTACTTTCGCTTTTGGGCGGAGTGTTCGATGGAGCATTCCTTGATGCAGAAAAAATGACAGCGATTGCGACCATTCCTCCAATGATTGTATTGCGTGGCATGTTCGTAAACGTCATCAACAGTCCTATTCAGGGACTTGTCATCGCGCTCGATAAGATTCGCGAGAAAAAGGCAGTGTAAGTTAGAAACAATTAATTACTATTACTATGGATGAAATGAATACGGTAGCTCCTGCAGAGACTGCAGTCGAAGTGCCGAGCAAATTCAAGAAGCTCGTGGAGGAAGTCGAGGCGATGACCGTCCTCGAACTCTCCGAGCTCGTGAAGGTTCTTGAGAAGAAGTTCGGCGTAAGCGCAGCAGCGACTGCGAGCGCGGGTCCCGCAGCAGCAGGACCAGCCGAAGAAGCGAAGTCGACAGCTGATGTTGAGCTCACCGAAGTTGGCGCAAGCAAGATTGCTGTCATTAAGGCAGTGAAGGAGGCTCTCGCTCTTGGGCTTAAGGAGGCTAAGGATCTCGTAGATGGTGCGCCTTCTATGCTCAAGACAGGCATGAAGAAGGAAGATGCTGCCGAGCTTGCGAAGAAGCTTACAGACGCAGGGGCAAAGGTCACCCTCAAATAAGCCGTCTTAGGCTTATTTGTGGAGTGATGCCCTGTAGAAAATCGTTCGAAGAACGATTTTCGGAATGGGTATAAACCCTCAAGTAAATCGTTCCTACGATTTTTTGCGGAGTGATTCCCGGAGTGGGTATAAACATTGAAGCAAAAAAACGGCGCCGTCAATAACGGCGCCGTTTTTTGCATTTAGTCGAGAGAACGTCTACACCCCGTGAGATATACTTAAGGCAGCGAATTGTGCTGTGAAAACACCACAAATCACGAGCGCGTCTACGTTCGTGCACAAAAATATCTCATGGGGTACACTGTCGACACCTATGGAATCGCTCGCAAAGCTCTTTGGCTCGGGCGCCCGCCTGAAGACGTTACGACTTTTTATATTCAATAAGGACTCGACATTTTCTCCTGCTGAGGTTGCTCTCCGGACGAAACTTGCAAAAGAGGTCGTACGCTACGAGCTTGTTGAGCTTTGTGTCGCCGGACTTCTCCGCAAGAAGACTTTGCAGAATCAGACTCGCTACCAGATAAATCCACGTTTTGAACACCTTGCGGCGCTTGATACCTTCATCCGTGATACGACAAGTGTGCATCCTCAGAACATGATGAAAGCCCTAAAGCGCGCCGGGACATTGCGGCTGGTGGCACTTTCGGGGCTTTTCACTGGGATTATTGAAACCCAGATTGATCTCCTTGTCGTGGGGGATCATCTTGAAGAGCGTACGCTTGCGAGCGCTGTGCGAGCTCTCGAAGCTGAGCTTGGGCGTGAAATTCGTTACGCATCCTTTGCGACGGCGGATTTCCGGTATCGTCTAGGGGTCTACGACCGCCTCCTCCGAGACGTTTTTGACTATCCACACCGATTGCTCATCGATAAGATAGGTCTCTAAAAATGCTATACTCTCGAGAGAGGTTCGCAGAGGTTCTTGCGTCTACGTCCCTTCGGACGTCCCGATGCGGGAGTTATTAATCGCATAAATAAAGCGTTATTACCAAATATGGTTTTCACTACGTGGGCAGATGTACTTAGTCAGTCTTTTCAGAATATCTTCGCCGGATTGGTTGCGTTCATTCCAAATCTTGTCGTTGCTATCATCATATTCATCGTCGGATGGCTCGTTGGCGTCGGTCTTGGTCGCGTTGTTTCGCAGATCGTATCTTCGTTGCGTATCGATCAGGCGCTCAAGTCGACCGGTATTGAGAACCTCCTCTCTCGCGCAGGTTATGAATTGTCTGCCGGGAAGTTTCTTGGATTCCTAGTCGAGTGGTTCTTCATAATCGTTTTCTTGGTCGCTTCACTTCAGGTGCTCGGTCTCACTCAGGTGAATGACTTCCTCAGGACTGTCGTTCTCGGGTATCTTCCTCAGGTGATCGTCGCAGTCATGATTCTGCTCGTAGCCGCGGTTATCGCAGAGGCAGCGGAACGCGTTGTCTCAGGTTCGGCAAAGGCAGCATCGCTTCATGCGGCTGGCTTCCTCGGCAAAGTGGCACGCTACGCAATCTGGATATTCGCTCTTCTTGTGGCGCTTGAGCAGCTCAACGTCGCGACAGGATTCATCCAGACGCTCTTCACTGGTGTCGTCATCGCAGTATCGCTCGCAATCGGACTCTCGTTTGGTCTCGGTGGTCAGGCCTCAGCATCTCGCTATCTTGATCGTCTCCAGTCGGAAATTAAGGACTAAGAAACTCCTCAAAAACCGCCCTTTCGCCAGTCGGCGAAAGGGCGGTTTTTGTATAAGCTATGCATAAGGCCACATACATATGGCACTCCTTAAGCACTAAGGAGCATGAGAATAC
>CAYIMJ010000058.1:0-3060 GCA_964364605.1 uncultured Candidatus Saccharibacteria bacterium
ATGCTCGATATGGGCTTTATCGACGATATGCGCATGATCCTCGCGAAGATGAACAAAGAGCGCCACACCCTCTTCTTTTCCGCTACCATGTCTAAAGAAGTTGAGCGCCTCATCGGCGACTTCCTCTCGAGTCCTGTCGTCATCTCGGTGAAGACGCGAGATACTTCTCGAAATATTGATCAGGATGTCGTCCGTATCCCGCGCGGAAAGGATAAGTTTGATGTGCTTTCAGAGCTTCTTCAGAATCGCGACTTCAGCCGTGTGCTCGTATTCGGCCGCACGAAGTTCGGTGTCGAGAAGCTTGCAAAGGCGCTCTCGCGTCTTCACATCCACGCGGAGAGTATCCACGGCAATAAGACGCACGGCGCTCGTATCCGCGCCCTTGAAGCCTTTAAGGCAGGGAAAGTGAGCGTGCTTGTCGCGACTGACGTTGCTGCACGTGGACTCGACATTCCAGCCGTCTCACACGTCATCAACTACGACCTTCCGTCGACGTACGAGGATTACGTTCACCGTATCGGCCGCACCGGCCGCGCCTCAATGAAAGGTCGCGCACTCACGTTTGTTCAGGGGAGATAAAGACAGCGAGTTTTGTGTATAGGAAAAGAAGCACTCTTGCAAGGGTGTTTCTTTTTATCTACTTAGTTTGCAAAAAATATAAGGCCCTGCAGTTTTCGTAAAGCACAGTATGAGTTGCACCAGCATACTTATGAACAAGACAGAAAAAATCTTGCACTGAGCAGGCTATACTGTACCACATAAGATGTCGTTCTATTTTTTCGTAAATAACTTTCACTTCGCACTTGAGCTTCTTGGGGCGGTGGCGCTCTTCATGGCGGCGTGGCTTACCTTTGATACGTACTCAGTGAGCAGGGAGGGAAGGGTACTGGTACGAACCCTCGGTTTCGGTCTCTTTGCACTGTGGCAGGTTATTGCCGCGACTAATACGGGGAATGATCTGCTCTCTTTTGTCGGTTTCGCGCTCTTTGTCATAGGGCTTGTCTGCATACTCGGGAGCTTCCTCAAACGCCAAAAGCTCGCTGCGATGCCAGCTATTCTCATCGTCCCCTCTTTTGCGACTTTCACGGGGTCGCTCTACGGTGTCGCCGCGATTCTTCTCCTCGCTATTGCGTACGCCTCGAACTTACAATCAAAAAAGGAATTCAATACCACATGGAGACCGTTCTCGATAGCTTTTCTGCTTCTCTGCATCGGATCAGTCCTTGGGATTTTTGCGAAAGGGAATGAAGTGAGCGTCTTCGCTCTCGCTGGCGATGCGCTTGAACTCGTCGGCTTCCTATTCCTTTTTGCGTGGGTGTGGCAGTTTCTTGCACTACGTATTCGGGAAAGTCTGATCATCATTTTTATTTCGGCAACACTCCTCCTCTCGACCATCGTCACGCTCGCATTCTCAACTATCCTCATCACCCAGATAACCAGTCAGACAGAGTCGAGTCTTTTGACCAATGCGCGAGTGCTTGATTTGAATATCAAAGGGCTGAAACAAGAATCGCTCGCGGAAGCGACCCTTCTCTCGGTAGACCCAGGGCTCGGGGATGCCATTGTTGCCAACGATTTCCCAACACTCCAAACGATAGCGGAAGGTTTTATGGAGCAGTATGCTCTCGGATTCGTCACTATCACCGACGCGCAAGGCACCGTACTTATTCGTGCGCACGCGCTATCAAGACTCAATGATTCTCTCTCGGGGGAGCGTGCATTTGAGGAGGCGCTTATCGGGTCGGCATTTGTCACCGTTGAAAGCAGTCCGGTAGAGAAGCTTTCTATTCGTGCGGGCGCACCCGTAACGCAAGACGGGAAAGTCGTCGGGACGGTCATCGCCGGATATCCGCTCGATAATGCGCTCGTGGATAGCATCAAGCGCGTTACGGGACTTGAGATGTTTGTGTATGAGAACGATACGTCTGTCGCGGCGACCGCGTTTGCTCTCGACGGGCGCACCCGCCTTACGGGTCTTCGCCTTACGGACGATAAAGTAGGAAACTCGGTGCTGAAAGATGGTCAGAGTATGACAGCGCAGACAGACTTCTATGGCCAGCCATTTCTTGCAAGCTACCTGCCGCTCACGAGCGGCGATGACAAAATTGTCGGTATGCTGTCAGCCGCAAAGCCGCAGCAAGATATTCTTGACATTGTGAACGCCACCAATCGTCTCACGCTCATTACGGTCATTCTCATCATGTTGGTGTTGGCATACCCCGTGTATATCTTTACCAGACGATTAACCGATGAGGGATAGTATGTTTATCAAATTCATTAAAGGAATATTCACTCCTGCGGTGAATATTATGAGCCGGTTGTGGTACTGGCAGAAGTTTGCTTTGTTAACGGTTCTTTTCACGATCCCCGTCGGCTACGCTCTTCTTTCCTATACTATTCAGATTAATAAAAGCATCATATTCGCAGAAAAAGAAATTATCGGCGTCCAGTACCTATCCCCGGCATTCGCTCTTCTTCAAGATCTCCAGCAGCATCGCGGCATGGCGAGTTTATATCTTCGAGGCGATACATCCTTCTTGCCCCGCCTTTTAGAGAAAGAAAAGGAAATAGAGGAAGACTTCGCCCTGATTGCTGCCGAAGATAAGAAATTCGGGCAGGAGCTCGGAACTGTGGACACACCGAAAATTCTCCAAGAAAGGTGGGCGGTCTTGGGGAAAAACTACACGCAATTGTCGTCGAAAGAGAGTGCTCGTCAGCATACGGAGTTCATTTCGGACATTCTTACTCTCATTTATCTGGTCGGGGATACTTCGAATTTAATTCTTGATCCTGACCTCGACTCCTATTACCTCATGAACACCCTTGTGAACACGCTCCCAAATCTCTCCGAGACTCTCGGTCAAGCACGAGCGTTCACACTAAGCGTTCAGGACACAAAGAAAATAAGCGACCTCGAGCGGAAAGATCTCATTAATTACTCAAATATCACTCTTACTGCAGATGAGAAAATAAAAAGGGACATGAACGTTGCGTTTACATGGAACGGCACTTTGAAGGAGGTGCTTGAATACCCCCTACAAGAAACTTCTGCCTCAGTGA
>CAYIMJ010000059.1:0-3041 GCA_964364605.1 uncultured Candidatus Saccharibacteria bacterium
TATGAAAGATGCCGGGCAAACCCTAGAAGATGTAGTATAGCGACAGTGAAAGCTTTCTGGTAAAAAACCGCCCCTGAAAGGGCGGTTTTTGTTTCGTGGTATTCTTTTCGGTATATGCAACTTATGGAGAAACAATGGTTTGTAGCAGGTGCTGGTTCCCTTATCATAGTGCTCGCTGTTGTTGGTCTTTGGTACGGCAATGCAAAGGCCCCCGCACCAGAGACGCAGATACAGGAATCAGCATCATCCGCATCCACGACGCCACCAAGACCATCACAACCGGAATTGAAATCGTCGGTATTGCCAACGTCGACACCAGCGCCAGTGGTATCAAAATTCCCAATTAATTCGCTCGATACTATTGCTGCATGGAGTTTTAAGGGTGTCTATACAGGGAACGATACTCTTGTTGCAAAGGCGAATGCCGATATGGAGCATCTGAAAAGTTTTTTTGGGAAGGGAAAATATGACGACTACGATCTTTATGTCGGTATCGCGAATGATTATGATCTACTAGGGGATGGTGCCGCTGCGTATCAGAATTATAATCGTGCCGTTTCTATCCATCCGGATAAAGGCCTCGCGTACGCGAATCTAGGGCATCTTATGGACGAACTTGGTGCGTATCACACCGCGGTGGATGCCTATGCAAAGGCGGTAGCCGTCGAACCACTTCCTCAATACAAAACTACACAGACCGATTACTTGCATTGGCGATTCCCATCGGGAACACCATAAGCGACATAATGAACTACATTGAGCGCTCCTATCCCTGGCTCCTCCTTTCCCCAGTCCTTTTGCCTCTAGTGATGTGGAGCGGGCTCATCTACCCGTATCTTGTTCCGAAGATTCTTCTTTTTTATGCAATAAGTTTTATTTCATTTGGAGCATTCGTTCTTCTTGTAACATATGGTCGGGCATTTTATTGGGGACGCTTGTCGAGATGGGAGGCGTGGATTCCGGGGGCGCTTTTGCTGCTCGCATATATTTCAAGCTATTACGGCCTCGATTTCTACAGGAGCTTCTGGAGTCTTTTCATACGCGGGGACGGGTTGCTGATGATTACATGTGCGGTAGGGAGCTTCTACCTTATTCTTCTTTATGCCGACCGAATGTTTTTTGAACGATTACTTCGTGCAGTCGCGGCTGTGGCGAGTTTTGTCGCGGTTTATGGTATTGGCGAATGGTTAGTGAATGGGGGGCGTACGGGCAGTTTACTCGGCAATGCCGCGTTCTTCGCCGGGTATTTGGGGATCGCATTCTTTGCGACTTTGGTCGCGGCACACACCCTCTCGCAGGGTTGGCGCAGAACTGCATACATTGGTGCGGTGCTTCAGGTGATTGCGATTGTCCTTACCGCAACTCGCGGAACAATGATTGCACTCATTGTGGTCAGCATCGTGACTCTCACGTACATAGCGTTTCAGAAACGCAGACCTTTGCCGCCTGAAGCAAAAAATGGAACGCCCCGGGCCGCTTGGCGACGCTTCGCCGTACCCGAAGGGGTGCCAAGTCCTACTCCATTTTTTGCTTCAGGCGGCTCTGGCCTTGCACAAATCTCTTTCGCCGCACTCATTGTGATTGTTGGAATTTTCTTCGCGTTTCGCGGCGAGCTTGCGAAGGTGCCGTTCGAACCTATCTCCCGCATCGCATCGATTTCTGTTTCTGATGGGACGGTAAGTAGCCGTCTCTTCATCTGGAAGAATATGGTGACGGAGATACAGAAGGGTCCTTGGCTCGGGGTTGGCGTCGAGCATATCGACACACTGTTCAATCGTTTCTATGACCCGACTCAAATCTACGAGCAGTGGTTTGATCGTTCGCATAACGCCTTTCTAGACTACGCAGCGCAGTATGGCATTGGTGGTCTCCTATTGTATGTTGCGCTGATTGCAGCATTTTTTACTTCTGCACTGCGGCTATGGTGGCGCAAGGAGCAATACCTTGCAGGAATTTTTGCGCTCCTCGCAGGTACCTATGCGCTTCAAAATTTCTTTGTCTTCGATACGGTCTCTTCTTTCTGGCTGCTTCTCGCACTTCTTGCGGTGCTCATTGCCATATCTCTCACCGACGTGTCTCTCGAAGTTCTTCCCCTTGCATCATGGACGCGGGGCGCATCATGGATTTTCGCAGCAATACTTGTGTTCCTCATCATTCCAGTTTCGGTGCGTCCAGCACTAGCGGCATACGATCTTGCGCATGCGTATACGTATCAGTTCACCGACGTTCCTAAGGAGGTGGGTTATCTGTCGCACGGTTTCGCTTTAGGCACGTACGGCGACATCGAGTACGGCTATATAGCGTATGACATGTATGTGAATAATCAGGTGGCAGTACTCACTGGCAATGCTCGCACGGATGCCTACCAGTCGGCTCTCAACATCTTGTCTGCAAATTTTGACCGATACGCTTACGATGGGCGCACCGCACTCTATCTCGCACACGTACTCTCACTTGCTCCAGAAGGCGTATCTATTGATCACAATCTTCTTTCATCTGCACTTACGCGGGCCATTGAGAAGTCACCGAAGCGCTCGCAGTCCTGGTATGTGCTCGCGAATATTTCCATCAGCAATGCGAACCTACACCCGCCAGGCTCAAAGGAGCATGCTGCTGGATATGCTACGGCGCAAGACATTTTGACCAAGTACATTGCGTTGGTGCCAACTCTTTCGGCGCCGCGTTTTGTGCTCGCAGAGCTCTTGTACGTCTCGGGGAATGTGCAAGGTGCACAAGTTGAAGCAGAAAAGGGTAGGGCCGTGTATATCCCCGATGTCGAGACGTCGCGTCGTGCGGTGGGTTATTATGAGCGAGTGAGTGACTGGCAGAGCGCTAGATTTTTTCTGAGTGAGATACTGACGTTTGAGCCACAAGACCATAATGTGCGTTATGATCTCGCAAAGGTCACGTATTTAGCAGGCGATCCTGCCGTTGCCGCAGCTATTGTCGCGGAGCTCCGTCAGATTGATCCGGCGCTGCTTGAGACCGATCAGAATTTCCTAAATGCAATCACTGCCTATGAATCCCGTTAGAGGCTTCAG
>CAYIMJ010000060.1:0-3009 GCA_964364605.1 uncultured Candidatus Saccharibacteria bacterium
GTTTTGCATTGGAATGACTCCTGATTTCAGTATCATCTTGCGTTGGACAAGACTTGCCATTGACGACTTTGGGGCGCTGTACTACAATACCCGTATCGAAAGCCCACAGGGCTTTTTTATTTACCTGACATACCCGCTTATGTACGCACCCTTCACCTATCTGAAGCACGTTCGCGAAGAGTTTACGCATATCGTCTGGCCGACAAATCGAACAGCATTGGCGCATACGTTTGTCGTGATCCTTATCGCGGTCACCATCGCACTTATCGTCGCTCTGCTCGACTACGTCTTCGGTTTGGGGGTAAGTCGCATCGTCGGCGCATAAATCATATGGACGACACACAACACATGCACAGTGGTGAGATGGATCTGCCCGAGGAAATCGGAATGGCTGATATCGCACCTTCCGTACGCAAAGAAATCCGAGACGAAACAGCGCCGCAGGAAAAAGATGCTCGCTGGTACACGGTACACACGTATGCTGGCTATGAGAACGCGGTTGAGCGCAACTTGAAGCAACGTATCGAGTCTCTCGGCATGGAAGGTAAAATATTTGACGTCATCGTCCCGACAGAGAAGAAGATTCATGTGAAGGGAGGGAAGCGTATGGTTGAGGAAGAAAAAATTTATCCAGGCTACATCCTCGTGCGCATGATTGTCGACGACGACTCATGGTTCGTGGTGCGGAACACACCGCGTGTTACCGGCTTCGTCGGTGCGGGCAATACTCCAGTTCCGATGGAGGAATCAGAAGTTGCTACGCTCATGAAGCGCATGACAGCGGAGGCTCCGAAGCACCGCATTGATCTCGTGAAGGATGATCCTATCGTCATCGCCGACGGTCCTTTCAAGGATCTCGAAGGTAAGGTGGGCGAGATCGACGAAGACCGTGGAAAAGTAAAAGTCATGGTCTCGATGTTCGGTCGCGAGACGCCGGTCGAGCTCGATTTCCTGCAGATAAGGAAGCTTTAATTTCGTAAACGAAATTAAAGCGCACACTTATGTCACATTATTTTGCGGGATTTTCCTGCGCAAAAAATGGGACGAAGGAAACGTACAAATTGACGTAACGTACTTATTCATATAGATTTCATCCATGGCTAAAGTAGTTAAGAAAATAAAGCTCCAGATTCCAGGCGGCGCCGCAACACCGGCTCCTCCTGTTGGTACTGCGCTCGGTCCTGCCGGCGTGAATATCGGTCAATTCGTGTCTCAGTTTAATGAGGCGACGAAGGACAAGCGCGGCACAATCATCCCAGTCGAGCTCTTGGTCTTTGATGATCGCACGTTCACCTTCACGATGAAGAATCCTCCGGCGTCCCGCCTCATCTTGAAGGCGATCGGTCTCGAGAAGGGAGCGCTCAAGCCGGGTGAGGAGAAAGTAGGAAATATCACTCAGGCGCAGATCGCAAAGATTGTTGAGGAGAAGATTGCCGACATGAATGCCGTTTCTCCTGAAGCTGCAGCTCGCACTATCGCCGGTACGGCGCGTTCGATGGGGATTGAGGTTAAGTAAATTTGTACGATATGTAATGAAAACGACACCTCTAAAGGTGTCGTTTTCATTACATAGAGGCGGTATTGTGTGATATCTGTTTTGCTAGTACAGTGCGGTCGGATAGATGTTCGCTACAAAAATCAACGCAATCTTAACTTGATTAAGGAGGAGAATAATGAATAGTTCTGTATTAGGGTTACAGCATGTGACTCGCGAAATTCCGGGGGGCGGATTTGTACTTGTCTTGAATACCGGAGCAATTATTGATCCGGAAGCCGAGGCGATGTTACAAGCTCTCCACTCGCGTTCAGTTGGCGGTATTCGCGCGCATCTGAAGACTCTTGCGGACAGAGGTCCCGAACGGTTCATGGAAAACTTCTATGTCGGGTACGGACACAAATCAATCGGGGACTGTGGCACCGGAACGATATTTATTGAGGGTGTTTCGATGCTTGTTGCAAAAGCCATACAAGATTGGCTTTTGTATTCCGGGCAAGAAGCGTCAACTCGGTATATCGATTTCTCGACACAGAGGTTTGTCGATCCGCTCGGTTTGCCAGGTTCTACGGAAATACTCGAAGCGTGGCGAAGTTTCTACTTATCTTCACAAGATCCACTTCGTGTGCATCTTCGAGACTGTTTTCCCATGAAAGAAACAGAGGACCCGAAGGTGTATGAGAAGGCGATTAATGCCAGAGGCTTCGATATTTTGCGCGGATTTCTTCCAGCAGGTGCCTCTACTAATCTTGCTTGGCACACTAATCTGCGCCAGGCAGCGGATCATATAATGATGCTACGCCAGCACCCGCTCCGTGAAGTTCAGGTTGTTGCCGAAGCAATGGAAAGCGCTCTGCAAGAAACATTTCCAAGTTCATTTGGACACAAGCGTTACGAAGCGACTGAGGAATACCATGCGCTATGGATGCAGGAAGGGTATTACTTTCCTGGAACAAAACATCATGATGTTCGTTTGTCTGGCAGGGTTGGTGCAGTGCATAAGAAAGTGGTGTTGACGAGAGACTCAATTGATAGAGGGCTCTTGTCTGAATATGCGCGCTTCCTCATGCAGAGACCGGAAAAAACGGAATTGCCAAAGCAGATAGCGGAATGCGGAACCATGCAGTTCGAGTTTCTGATTGATTTTGGATCGTTTCGAGACATTCAACGTCACCGTTCCGTGATTCAGCGCATGCCTCTTCTTTCGAGTAGTTTTGGCATGCATTCGTGGTATCTCGAATCACTTCCGGACAAGTTAAGGCAGGAGACAGAAAATCTTGTACGTCGGCAGCTTACCGCTATAGACACGCTCCCACAAGACAAGTTCGTACGACAGTACTATCTCCCTATGGGGATGTGCGTGCCATGTCGTTTGACGGGTGACTTGCCGGCGCTTGTGTATGTGGTTGAACGACGTGCACAGAGAGATGTTCACCCAACACTTCAGGAGGTTGCACTTGAAATGGCGGATGAACTTTCCTCGCAGTTCGGAAGTATGGGTCTTACATTGCGCG
>CAYIMJ010000061.1:0-2794 GCA_964364605.1 uncultured Candidatus Saccharibacteria bacterium
CAAAGCGCGACGACGCTCTCTGGCGGCGAGGCGCAGCGCGTGAAGATTGCGAGCGAGCTCTATCGCTCGATGACGATGAAGACGATCTATCTTCTTGATGAACCGACCGTCGGTCTCCACTACGAGGACGTGCGCAAGCTCATCGAAATTCTCCAAGAACTCGTGCTTCGCGGCAATACGGTAGTAGTTATCGAACACAATCTCGATGTTATTAAGAGTTCCGACTATGTTATCGATTTTGGCCCTGAAGGAGGAGCTGGCGGCGGAAAAATTGTTGCGAAGGGAACTCCTGAAGAAGTTGCTGATACGGAAGGCTCTTACACGGGCGAGTACCTCGCGAAAGCGTTACGACGTCATGCAAAAAAGCGATCTCCAAAAGTATAATTTGCCGGATATACCTGGGGTGTATCTCTTTAAGCAGGGAAGGAAGGTTCTGTATGTCGGCAAAGCGACAAGTCTTCGCGACCGCGTCCGCTCGTATTTCGACGATGACCTGATCGCGACTCGAGGTCCGCGTGTGGTCGATATGGTGACAAAGGCCGACCGAATCGCGCATGAGACGACACCGACCGTACTTGAGGCTCTCGTACGAGAGGCAGCGCTGATAAAAAAATATAATCCGCCAGCAAATAGCGAAGGGAAAGACGACAAGACGTTTCTCTACGCCATTGTTACAGAAGAGGAAATCCCACGAGTGCTTGTCATGCGCGCAAAAGATATCGATTTCAAGACGAAATGTGCGAGTGATGGGCAAAAAATAAAAGCACTCTACGGTCCATTCCCATCAGGCTCTCAGCTGCACGAGGGCTTGCGGCTCATACGGCGCATCTTTCCTTTTTTTGACACACCGAAACCAATCGGATCGAAGAGTAAGCATCAGGCGGCGAAAATAGAATTCAACATGCAGATCAAGCAGTACCCGCGCGTGTTTTCAATAAAAGAGTATGGTCGGACGATACGGCACGTGATGCTGTTCTTGAGTGGAAGAGGGAAGGAATTACGTACAACTCTTGAGAAAGAGATGCGACAGGCGGCGAAAGAGGAGCGTTTTGAAGACGCGTCCCAAGCACGCCGCGAGCTGTTTGCGCTCGATCATATCCAGGATGTCTCACTTATCAAAGACGAAAGTGTGGAGGATTCGCGGGAGAAGCGCGGAAGCGCTCGTATCGAGGCGTACGATACTGCGCATCTCTCGGGTACCAATGCTATTGGCGTGATGACTGTCGTCGATGCTGGTTCTCCGGTTAAATCAGCCTACCGAACCTTTAATATTCGCGGCGTCCAGAAGAATGATGATATCGCTTCTTTACGAGAAGTTTTGTCTCGCCGGCTCAAGCATCCTGAGTGGCCATTACCGCAGGCAATCGTGGTAGACGGGGGTACGACGCACAAAAAAGCTGCGGAGAGCGTGCTTGCTGAAGCGGGTGTCAAAATTCCGGTCGTTGCGGTAGTGAAGGATGAACGTCACCGCCCCCGCGAAGTCATCGGTGCGCATCGTGCGAGCATTACCGAAGCGGATGCTGTCCTTGCAAACAGTGAGGCCCATCGTTTTTCGCTCGCTCGACACCGTGCCGCGCGCTCAAAAAATATGCGCACTAAGTAAATCGTACTCTCCCGCGTTTGTTATACTTCCTTCATGCAAACTATCGTCGGGGTACTGAGAGGTGGCCCATCACGCGAGCATGACGTCTCACTGAAGACTGGTGCCGCTATTCTTGCAAACCTGCCGAGCGAGAAATATGTCGCTCGCGATATCTATATTGATAAAAATGGACAGTGGCACGAGCGCGGCCGACCAACTACGCCAGAACGCGTACTGCGACAGATAGATGTCGCGTTGATTGGTCTCCATGGAGAATATGGCGAAGATGGGGAGGTGCAAAAGCTCCTTGAGTTATTCGGCGTACCCTATGCCGGTTCGGATCCTTTCGGTTCCTATCTCGCGATGCATAAACTGATGGCAAAGACCCGTGCGAAAGATGCAGGACTGCTTACTCCAGAATTTCGGCATATCGAGCGTGTTGCAGATAGTGAGGCGATAGTTCGTGAAGTCATTCAGAACTTCTCTCAGCCAGTCATCGTAAAGCCGATAGGGTGGGGTTCTTCGGTCGGTGTTTCAGTCGTGGGCGGCTACGCACCAGTACTTAGTGCCGTCGAGCAGCTTTTTGCTGAGGGCGCACTGAACGTTCTTATCGAAGAGTATATTCGCGGGAAGGAAGCAACGGTGGGTGTCGTAGAAGGATTGCGAGGTGAGACGCTCTACGCGCTTCCTTCAATTGAGATTGTCCCGCCCGAAGGAGATTTCTTCTCATATGGCGCAAAGTATTCCGGCAAGACACGCGAGATTTGTCCCGGCAACTTCTCCCGTGTCGCTGCTGAGGAATTGCAGCGCGCTGCGAAGGTGATGCATCGCGCTCTCGGCCTCCGCCACTACTCGCGCTCGGATTTCATCGTTTCCCCGAAGGGTGTGTATTATCTTGAGACCAATACGCTCCCAGGACTTACGGCTGAATCGCTCATGCCGAAATCCCTATCCGCAGTTGGCATCCCATTCTCTTGTTTCCTAGGGCATCTGGTCAATTTGGCTCTCTCGCGGTAAAGTAGGAAACGTAGGGCCCATAGCTCAGCTGGTAGAGCACCTCATTTGCAATGAGGGGGTCAGGAGTTCGAGTCTCCTTGGGTCCACACACTCGGCTTCCAGCCGAGGTAAGCACATTAAAAATAGAATATCAAGAATATGCAACAATTTTGTTTGTTGCAGTGTCAATCTTGTAAACATCAAACGATTTTCCGC
>CAYIMJ010000062.1:0-2756 GCA_964364605.1 uncultured Candidatus Saccharibacteria bacterium
CGCCGGCACAGCGTATAATTCCTTCATATGTTGCGCCGTTTCCGCGGCTTTTCCGAAAACCACCGGCGAAGAGGCGCCGCCTTCGGCTCCAACCGGCGAAGAGGAAACTCTCTCGATCCGGTAAACATTTTCTCCCTTAGCCTTGACAGGTTCCTTGATAACCCGCACCGCGCCTCCATACGGCAATCTAACCTCTTCATGGCTAATAACGGTTTCAAGATCTACGCGGATAGCACCGGCAGATACCGATCGTCCTGGCTCGCCAAATTCTTCTTTTAACAGCGTTTTGTAGCCATTTGTAGTAAACCTGTCGGCTCCTTGGTCAACAAACTCCTGCAAGGCAAACGCACGACGGAGTTTTGCGTTCCGCATAATCCTTTCATACGCTTGATTAATCTCTTCAGGATATCTACGTTTGAACTCACCCATCCACTCTACGGCGGCCGCTTGATCGCCGGATTCAATAGCCGCGTTAATATGCGCAGCAAACTCTTCTTGGGAGATATTTTCAGGAAGGACCTTGTCTATCATTTCCTGAGCCGAGGCTCCATCGCGGCCCATTTTAGATATCGCCAACCCCTCGTCGGCTCTTCTCAACAGATCTTCGTAAGTCATGCCCGGAGCATACGCGGCAACACCCGCGCGCACACTAATAGACACCGTTCCCTTCTCATTCACAAGGATCGCATTAATCTCTTTACTGCCCGCAATTTTCTGCTGAACCCTTTCGATAACTTTCGCGGCCTCTTCAGGAGCTATATTCAAAATGGCGGCAAATTTATTGCCCTGGATCCGCGCGAGGACATCACCGGGCCTCCGGCTGTTATTCAAAATATCTCCGACGATCTTCAGCACCGCATCGCCTTTATCATGGCCCAATGTATCATTAACCTGCTTGAAATTACCCAAATCCCAAAAGACAACGTGCGGTAGTATCTCTTTTCTGTGCTCTGCCCGATCTTCTCCGGCCTTATTTACTTGTGGTCTGTAAGCTTGCCTGGCCGCTCGAGCCAACATCCTGTTGACTTCTGATTTGAATCCTTCCTTGTTAAGAAGCCCTGTCAAGGAGTCTGTTGTGACCAATTTTTCCAATTTCTCAATCTGTGGATAAGAATATTCCAGCTCCGCGATCAGGTCATCCTTATCCATCGCATTCACATCTTTCGGAGCGACGGGCTTAACTAAGTCCGCCTCGTCGCTTTTTACGAGCAATGCCCGATCAGGCGATTTTACAAGCGCGGCTTGCTCACGATCATAAATCACCGTTCTATTTTTGCCGTCTTCCTTGGCCTTGTACAAAGCTGTATCGGCCTGCGCCAACAGATCTCCTTCAGACGCATAAGGAACGACGCCGGCGCTCATACCAAGATCCAGATCAAATTCATTTCGGATTTCCTGGATAAGCTCATTGGCCAGGAACCTTTCCCGAATCCCTTGAATAAGTTTTTGCGCTTCATCGGGGGTGCCATAAATGATCATGGCGAACTCATCGCCCCCTAACCTGGCGACTACGTCTTGGCCCCGATGCAAACTTTCCTTGAAGATCTCACCCGCTATTTCCAGGACCTTATCGCCCGTCGCCCAAGCCTTCTTTCGATCCGCATAAAGCTTATTGATCTTTCCAAAAGCATCCAGATCTAGGAACACGACGTTGAATTCATCTGCGCTTCTTTGCTTTGGCCTTTGCCTGCCGCGCAAAAGCTCGTTATAAAAAATTTCGAATCCGCGACGATTCAAAAGACCCGATAAGTCATCTGTTGTGGCGATTTTTTGCAGATCTTGTTTATGGTCTCTGGCTTTCCGAGCCAGATCACGCAACGCGGGTAGGTCTTGAGAGAGCAGTTCTTCGTGGGAACGCTTGATAATGGGGGAAGAAGAAGATTCCGGTTCAGCCGGCGGCGGGGCTCGGGCCGATGCATTCTCCGATGGCGGCGTGGATACTATATCCCGCGACTCTCTTTCAGAATTAATCGACGGCTGCTGTACTGTGGAGAGAGCAAACTTTTCCGGCATGGCCATAACCTTCACAGGCGAGGAAGCGTACTCTTTCAATTCGTTTAGATACTCCTCGACCGATCGATAGGATTTTCGCGCCATCTCTGCCCATTGCGGGCCGAATTTTTCGGAAACAATACGATCAACGGCAACATTAAGCTCTTTATCCGAGAGCCCTCTGTCGAAAGTCTGGTTCATTGACATTCCCATCAATACTCTCAGACGCATTGAATCCAGAATCAGTAAAGGAAGTTTGTCGATATCGGAAGCAGGATTAACGCTGGATATGCCGGCTTCCGTTATAACTGGGAGATCACCGAAATCAACCAGGAAGGCTTTTCCCGTTCCTTCTTCAATAACAACGTTCCAGGGAGTTATATCGCCGTGCTCGAGATATCCCCCGGCCGCGAGCTTTTGCTGATGGATCAAAGAAACGGCCTCCGCGATTTCCTTCGTCGATTTTATACTCTGTTGAAGAAATTCCTTGTCAGAAAGAGACCCGGACAAACTGGCCCATTGAGCCATACGAGACCCTTCAATCTTTCTGATCTCAAAATTATTCTTACCTGCAGGCCTTATATCGGGCAGGGAAGACTCTGGATTTTTTGCCTTAAGATCTCTGAGAATATCTGCAAGACCTTTAACATCCCGCCGTGATTCGAAGGGCATCCATGTTTCTCCCTTATCCGCCGGCGAGGAGCCGGCGGTTTGAGCCTTGACTTTCGCCGCTATGTCCCACCCGTACTTCTCCATAATCGGCA
>CAYIMJ010000063.1:0-2728 GCA_964364605.1 uncultured Candidatus Saccharibacteria bacterium
AGTATAGGAAGTCAGGGGTGCACGAATTTAGACGGTCTCCCTAGTGAGGCAATATTGGCCATACAAGCTTTACGATCAGCTTGCTCTTGTGATGTTATTGTTTCCGGAGGTACAGAGTGGTGGCTTCATGGAAAAAAAGTCACAGCGCTCCCAACAAGCAATAGTGCGCATAGACCAGGAAATTCAGTGTTTGACGTATATCCAAGCGTGCGCACTCACCTTATACGAAGCGCCACAAAAGTGGATGGTTCGTTCGCGGGTAAGCGCTATCTTTTTAATGGTTTTTGGTATACTGATGAGGGAAATCACTTCCATGCATGCAAGGATGGGTTAAGCGCTTGTCACTGTAAATCTACTGTTTATAACCAATGTGTGCAGGGAAGGTCCGTGCCGCTCCCTTAAAATAGGGAGAAGGGAGAAGGGTGAGAAGGGTGTCAGGTACACTATTTTCTCACATAATGTGGTATAGTGTATTTCATGCCCCGCACGGACCGCGTTGATGTAGGAGGAGAGGTCTACCACGTCCTCAACCGCGCAAATGCACGCGCGCAGATTTTTTACGACGACGAGGACTATAAGCTTTTTGAGTTCCTCCTTAAAGAAGGAAAAGATCTCACTGATATGCGCATCCTCGCCTACACGATCATGCCCAACCACTGGCATCTCGTTCTCTATCCGGTTAAAGACGGCGACCTTTCCATTTTCATGCACTGGATTACGCTCACGCACACGCATCGGTATCACCACATTCATCAGACAGTCGGACACGGACACCTCTACCAAGGCCGCTATAAGTCCTTCCTTGTTGAGAAAGATGACTACCTCCAGACGCTCATCCGCTATGTCGAGCGAAACCCTCTCCGCGCGCATCTTGTCGAGCGTGCGGAAGACTGGCGGTGGGGAAGCGCGTGGCGTCGCCTCAATGGAACCCCGGAGGAGAAAAAACTCCTTACGCCGCCACCCACCGAACTCCCGCATCGTTACTCCTCGTGGCTCAATGACGAAGAAGATACTGCGCTTATCCAATTGAGGAATTCCGTCAACAAAGGTACGCCATACGGCGCAATGGGTTGGACGGAAGATATCATTAAAAAATATGATCTCCAGTCAACCGCTCGCGGCTTAGGTCGTCCAAAGAGACATTAGACCACGAAATCGCACCAAATACTGTACCTGACACCTTTGATCGTTACTCCACCACGGCGACAACTTTTCCCTCGGTAAACTTGAGCACAACGTGGCGCTCTTTGCCGTAGCCCGATGATTCCGTCGCGATGTCCGGCGTTTCGGTAAACTCCGCATGCACGATCATGCGTTCGTAGGAAGACATGGGGTCCATTTCGACCGAGCTTTTGAAGTAGCGGGCGCGTTCGGCCAGCATGTGCGCCTTCGCGCGAATGTCGTCGATCCGCCTCTTCTGGTAGTCGTTGATGTCAATAAGAAATTGAACGTTCTCATCACCGAGCTCACGCTCGACAATGCGCTTCACGAGATGGTTGAGCGCAAGAAGTCGGTCACCGCGCTCACCGATCAAGATCGCGGAGTCCGGCGTTCGCACTTGAAAGCAAAGTGACTTCGTCTTTGCGTCCGTATCAACAGAAACACTCTCGAGGGTAACCGCAAGATGCCCCAAAAGGGTGCGGAGTGTGCTTTCAATGTGTTCTTGAGGGGTGGCCATGGTGTGTGTCCTAAATTTTTCCTGTTCGTATTCAAGGGCAACCCTTAGGGCAAGATTCTTAAGGGTTGCCCTTGAATGCTAGCTGTTCTCTTTTTTTGTTCGTGCCCGTCTCATGTGTAATTCCTGCGCAATGCTCAATATATTACTCGTTGCCCAATAAAGCGCAACCGCCGCTGAAGTAGTATAGGCGATGATGCCGATCATGACCGGAAGCACGTAGCGCATCTGAACTTGCATGCTTTTTGCAAAATCCTCCTGAAAACTCGCCTTCCCGCCTGCCGGCGCCGAGGCGGGTGTCTGTTTTCCCAGCGACAAGTCAGTCTGAAAATATTGTGAAGCCCCCGCGATCAAGGCAAGGATCACACTCTTCGCGGCAAGATCAAAGAAGAGGAAGTGCATGTCGAGCGTCGCAGGCGCTGAAACAAAATTGTAGAGTATCTCGGTATTGATCACCGCAAGCCCCTTAAAGAAGACCCAGTAGAGCGCGAGGATGATCGGCAGCTGAATAAGTACCGGGAGACATCCGGAGAACGGCGAGACGCCTCGCTTCTGATAGAGCTCCATCATTTTCTTCGACTGCTGCTGCCTGTCGTTTTTATATTCATCTTTGATGCGCTTCAACTCCGGCTCGAGCTCTTTCATTGCCCGTTGTGCGCGTATCGACTTCCCGGTGAGGGGATAGAGTGCGATCTTGACGATAAGCGTGAGCACAATAATCGCTCCGCCGACGCTGTGGCCGGGAAGAACGCCCACAAGCAGTATGAGGACGTTATAGAGCGGTTCGTAAGCGATCGAATTCCAGAGTGCAATCATCGCACTATCTTATAGGAGTGCTTCAGTTTTTGCAAAAAGGGTGGTCGACAATACCTACCTTTTGGAAACGCGCATAAAACCCTGCTGGGTTTTTGCTATGCTCGGCCCGCCGGCCTGTGCAATGTTTCCAAAAGGTAGGTATTGTCTCACTTAAAAGGAAGTGGTCGTTTCCAAAACCACAAACGAGGTTTTGTTTTTTGAACGCATGCAGCGCCAGTTTTTCATCGTTGGGATTGT
>CAYIMJ010000064.1:0-2639 GCA_964364605.1 uncultured Candidatus Saccharibacteria bacterium
CTCCCCAGGCAACTGGAGAGGTGCAACGAATAAATCCTTACCCGCATGCAAGGCCGTGCCCGTCACACTGCATAAGTGTGACGGGAGTGCCGCTTGAGCTCGCAAGTAATTGCGAGCCCAGATAAATGATCGCCCACGACAGAACTCGGCTTATCGGCTCAGTCTATACAATGAGAAAACCCACGCTTATGCGTGGGTTTTCTCATAAAGAGAGTCGAGAATGATTTCAAAGACGTCCGGAGCGTGTCGATGCGAGGCTAGAGCAAATTTTCAGCAGAAAATTATGCGGCCTTTAAAATAATTCTCGACTCGGAACCTACATTATTTCGCACGTGCCGCCAGCGCAGGCCAATTCCTTCTTCATATCTGATTCATCCTGTCGCTCGTAAGCGAAAAGTTTCGAGTAGTCCACTTTCGGAAAACGAGACATACGTTCTTCGTATTCCTTAGCAGTAATAGTTTCGTACGGCGCAAGACGATACACATGATTTGAACGTGGAAGGAACGAGAGTCCACCGATGATTTCCCAATTCTTCTGAACCCAGTCGACGACAGAAATCCATTCATCTTCTCCCACTGAAATGGTCGCTGAAGGATTGTGTTCAGTAAAGTTAAGCTTTACGCGCTTCCAATATTCGAGCTGGTCGAGTGCCGAAAGATCATCTTTGAACTTAGCCTCTTTAGAATGGTCAGGCGATTTGACAGGGAATTCAAGCACGTAGGTATTCGCTTCCTCCATCGACTGCCCCACCTCCGGATAATAGGGCACGCCCTGATCGCGCATCATCTTGAAAAGCGAGTCTGTCGCACTGATACGAACGCGACGGATGTAGTACGGAGCATGGCGCGGATGAATACCTGATGCACAGTTAAAAGTCTGCGAGACGGTACCAGAAGGCTTGACCGCAGTGACCGCCATAGATCGTTCGACGCCGAAACGTTTTGCATACACTGTATTCGTCTTGACTGCCATATCGCGAACTTTGCGCATAACCTCAGGCTGGCGCGCAGCAGGCGAATCCCACTGCCCTGTTACCGAAACACCGAGAAGACGTTCCGCGCGACAGTGATCAGTCCAGTCTTTTGAGATATAGCCGAACTTCGTAAGTGTCGACTGATACGTGCCGAGAATTGCGGCGAGACGGACCTTCCTAAGGAGAGACGCTTCCGTATCCTGCGCACGCGCGATGACTTCTGAGAGATTGCAGAACTGTTTCGATTGCAAAATGATTTCGGCGCATGGATTCGTACCGATAGAACCATGGACGACGCCGTCCTCACTGATGAATCCTACTTTCTTGAAATACTCCGTACGACGCTTTGGGAATGTGGCTGCGAGTGATCCACGATTGAAAATACCGCGTTCGCCGGCACCGCTTTTCATAAGCGCCACCCATTCATCCATAAGCTCAGCGTTGGTCGGCTGCATCTCGTACACGGCGGAATTATTTGCAACTGAGCGATGAGGATCGGTCATGTAGAACTGACCTTTCTTTGCATCGCGCATCTCGACATCATCGAGATCGGAGAGCGAGATCATCGCAGTTCGGCGCACACCGCCTGCGACCACGCATTCACCGATTTTGCAGATAACATCGTGCACGTCGATTGCCCGCATACGGCGACCCTGACGCTTAAGCACACGTTCGCGTGCAAACGCGAGAAGGCTCTGAAGTGGCTCAGGACCGCTTGCCTTTCCGCCCATAGTCTTAAGTCGGGCGCCTGCTGGACGTATCTGAGAAAAATCAAAAGTGATGTCCTTTCCGGAATACCAGGTCGTAAGACCGAGCGTAAGAGCATCGCACCAACCTTCTTTGGAATCCCCGACGACATGCGTCGGAAGTTTCTGCCCCAACTGCTTCTTAATCTGCGGGAGCTGCTCAACGTTCTGGCTTTCTACGGCAAAACCAACGCCGCATCCCTGCATTGAGAGATACATGATTTCAGCAAAATCCTCGAGCTTGGTCGGCGCAGTAAAGGTGCAATTATACGCACACGAGTTGCAGCGGCGAGCCGCTTCACCCGAGAATTGCATAAGACGCATCGATGGCATCACTTCCTGCTTGAGGATTCCCGTGCGCACCTCGGCGTATTCTTTTTCAGTAAGCTTATTGCCGAGATTTTCACGCATGAAGCTTATATAGCGGTCTACCGTCTCAATCCATGTTTCGCGTCGGCCCTCAGACGGAATCCACTTCGCATACGTTCGCAAATAAACGAATTCGCCGAGCGGATTTCCTTCAAAATATTTCTTACTTTCCTCGGCAAGTTTTCGTACGTGCGTTGGTATTTCGACATGCGCAGCACGCAGTTGTGCACGCTTGTCGCGATACAGGATGTATGCCTTTGCCGTTTTCACGTAGTCATTCAGGATAAGGTATTTCTCGACCGAATCCTGCATGCCTTCGACCGTCGGGAGGAAACTCTTGTATTTCTTAGAAAATCGCCCGAGCTCTCCCGCCACCTGATGCGCGACAAGAACCGCGTCTTCCTGACCTCCCTCCTTTGCTTCCATCATCGCTTTCCAGACGGCCGCGACAATCTTGTCGAAATCAAACGGGGCCAGCCGTCCATCACGTTTCTCTATCTGTGGAATCATTTCACGATAGCGAATCGTTTCTTTCGAAACAGGAGACTCT
>CAYIMJ010000065.1:0-2621 GCA_964364605.1 uncultured Candidatus Saccharibacteria bacterium
TGATACTGCTGCTGTGAGGCAGTGGGAAAGTAGGACGCTGCCGGGTTACAAAAAGAGCCTGTTGATCTTCGGATCAACAGGCTCTTCTCTTTTTGTCCCCCGGCAGCGCCGATTACTTTCCATAAAGAGGGTCGAAGGGTTTTATCCGGCGACATTGATTACGATACGACGATGAAGAGTCGCCGGCACGAGCAAGCTTGGTTTGGACCTCTGCCGGGTTACAAAAAAGCCTGCTGGTGAAAGCCAGCAGGCTTTTTCTATTCTGCAGACTAGCAGGGCAGCCTGGCTCATCTCCCGTGCTCGCAGAACGCGCACGATAAAACGGTGCTCGTTCGATGCGCGCAGTTGGAGACGAATCCAGGCCGCCCTGCCATTGCGAAGAAGGAAGCCTGCTGGCCTAGACACCCAGCAGGCTTTTTGATTTACAAGACAACGTTGGGAGGGCGTGGGGTGCTCGTTCGTTGGAAGCTGTGCTTGAACGGAGCTGCGCTGAGTAAATATTTATCCGAACTCGGCCTAGGGTTCTATTCTCCGGTCCTTGCAACATTTCTGATAACTTCTTAATCTTCGTAGCCGTTGATCTTTCCCCGCCTTGATTTAGGAGCTGCGTATGCTACGGATTGTGTATTCCGACAGTTTTGTCAACACTGTTCAGCCTCCTGAGAAGTGGGACCGCCGTCCACTTCCTAATCTTTTGCATCGGGCAAGAGACCCCGTGACTCGCGATCGGGAGCTGGATCGTCTTGAGCGCTGGTATGAAGACTTGCCAAGTGAAGAGAAACCGAATGTGTTGCAGCGATTGCGTTCTATGAAGTTCCGGGAATTTTGGAGCGCTTACTATGAATTGATGACGTCTGAAATTGCCCGCCGTGTTGGAGCAGTGTCGCTTCGCCATGCACCGGAGTTGTTTGGCAAGCGTCCCGATTTCGAGATCATGTTCCCGTCGGGGCCACAAATATGGGAGGTCGCAACCGCCTACCAAACCGCCGCGCGCGAGACCGATGACGATTTGGCGCATGATCTGGCTAATCAACTCAATCGTTACTTTCAGCATCGGTGGCGTGTCGTCGTCGAGGCGGAGAACTTTCGGAACGGCCGGGTTCATCTCAGGCCAGCTCTTTCACGAATTCGTGCCTGGCTGGACCGTCTTGAGAGTGGAGGCCCTGAACGGATTCGATTCGGCCCGCCGCTGATCAGCTGCGATCTGCATCTCCGTGCTCACCGCCCGCCAGACGGCGCTGAGGTATGCCCCATCGTGTCAGGTTTAATGGGTCAAGGGGGCAATGTCACGGCGACCGATCAACTGCGGAATGTGTTACGAAAGAAAATCAAAAAGTATGCGCGTGTCCAATCCGGGCTCGTGCCGTTGGTCATCTTCTTGTACGAGGGAGATCTGCTGCATGTTTCGAGAGAATCGCTGGAGTGGGCGTTATTTGGGAGTCTTCAGGTTACGTTTCGGCCAGGCCAGGAAGAGGCGCCCTTATCTCTGGCACCCGGAGGACTTTTTATGCCGGATCCGAATGGACATCCGCAAAACACGCGGCTGAGTGCCGTCGTATATGGCCGACGACAATGGCATAATGACATTCCTCACGCCTGCCTGTTTATTTATCACCACCCGGCGGCGCGCAACCCCATTCCTGATGAACAATTTGCCCCGTTACCGCAATGCCGCGTGACGATTCGCGAGACGGAGATCCAACAGCACTGGTCCACCGACATCTCGAGCGACATCATCCAGATCTTGCCTCTCGATCACCTAGGGTGACGGCATTGTTCAATCGGAATGGAGAAAGAGGTCAAGAAAAGGGGACAGGCTGAATAGATTCAAAGAGGAAATGGGAGGAAATGTGGTCTGGCATGAGTATTGACTGAAGTGAACGCTGCAATCGCTTGTGGGTCGCAGCGCTTTTGAAATCTGTGGTGCTCAATGGACGCGCGCAGGTACGGAGACCAGCCAGGCCGCCCGTCAGAGAGGAAGCACCGTTAGTATTGACAGACGTTTCCTATAAAAGTAGCGTGTCTCTCCTTTGACTTGGCGTTCATAACTTTACTCTCATACGCGATGCGCTTATGTTCCTGACCCGGATAGTGGCACGTGACTGCAGATTGGCTGGGGAATCCCGAGAAATGAGGAGGCGACCATGAGATGGGTAACCGCAATACTAACAGCCATACTAACTGCCGGGCCGTTGGCGGTCGCAGCGGCGGAATGTGGCTGGGTTGTGTGGGAAAAGCTAGAAGGTCATCAAGCCGAAGGTAGTAGCCTAAAGCTATCAGTTTCTCAACCGACTTGGACAATTCGGCAGGCTTACAATTCTTTCGAAGATTGCAGAGATGGGAAGGAAGGTATTTGGTCTAATCTCGAAGCTTATTGGGAGGAAAGAAAGAGTAGTGTAGCGAAGGTCCAAAAGATTGAGATTTGGAAACAGCCTGGCGAGAAGTTGGGCGTATCATTTATCTCGGAGAAAGAGGTGAAGATGTTTCTTCATACCTACCTCTGCTTGCCTAGTGCCATCGACCCACGGGACAAGAACTGAAAGAATAAATGTGCTGGGGATCTTTTTTGGCAGGTCAAACGGTGTCAGGAACAGTTTTCCCAAGCCAAACGGTCTGCTATC
>CAYIMJ010000066.1:0-859 GCA_964364605.1 uncultured Candidatus Saccharibacteria bacterium
AGCTTGCTGACAAGATACTGGAAGAATCCAAGCCGATATTCGCAGATACTGATGAAGCGGCGACAGCCTCCCGTGCACGACTTCTTCTTATGCTTTTGGATCGGACGCTCCGGCTCCTCCACCCTTTTATGCCTTTTGTCACCGAGGAGATTTGGCAGTCACTGCCGACTAAGGATGCGACTTTCCTCATGGTTGCAAAATGGCCGTCATAAGTACGGTAGAATAAGAGAGTGACTTCGACCCTGCTTGGTTACGCATTTATCGGTGGGCTTCTGCCCTCATTCATTTGGCTGTATTTCCTTCTGCAAGAAGATGCCACACACCCTGAGCCAAAAAAACTCATTGCACTTGCTTTCATCGCAGGCATGATAGCTGTACCAATCGCACTTCCGCTTGAGCAATTCGCAAAAGCTCATTTGGATCTCGATACATCGGTCCTTTTGGCGTGGGCGCTTATTGAGGAGTCGCTCAAATACATCATGGCAGCAACATTCATCCTCTGGCGGAAGGACGTTGACGAGGCACCAGACTACGTTATTTACATGTTCACGGTAGCACTTGGCTTCGCAGCCGCAGAGAACATGCTCTTCCTCCTTGCGCCGCTACTCGACGGACAGCTTGTTACAACTCTCTTTACCAACAATATTCGGTTCCTCGGCTCAACGCTTCTACATGTGATTGCATCCGCTTCAATCGGCTTTGCATTCGCATTCTCTGCGAACAAAAGTGTTCGCGGACGCGTGTTTGCTGGAGCAGTCGGACTTATCCTTGCTGTCGGATTGCACACTGCGTTCAACACGCTTATTATAAATCAAGGCGCTTCAACCACGCTGCCCGCTTTCTTCCTCGTCTGGACGGT
>CAYIMJ010000066.1:869-2610 GCA_964364605.1 uncultured Candidatus Saccharibacteria bacterium
TGGACGGTAGCTGTTATTTTCTTCGCAGCATTTGAGGTGTTAAAATATTTCCAGTACCGAAAATTCTCTAATAATTACTAAGTATGAATATGAAGCCATCGTTCTTTGATCGTCTTTCCGGCAACACAGTATCCGGCAATGACCTTGATTCTTTTGACGAGGAGCTGCCTATCACAACACCGGCACGTAAAGAGATTCACGCACGCGCAGGTAGCTCTGCGAGTCGTCCTGCCCCACTTGATGACGATGCTCCTGCAAATGAAGGGCAATTGCCAGTTGATGTGCACCAGACCGGAAGCGACATCGTTATACGTGCCTTTGTTGCCGGCGTACGCCCCGACGAACTCAATATTTCCATAAGCCGCGACATGGTTGAGATTAGTGGTTCGCGTGCCGAGCGCGAGCAGGTCTCCACTCCTGACTACTTCACCCGCGAACTCTTCTGGGGTTCATTCTCTCGTACGATTATGCTGCCGCAGGAAATCGATGTTGAAGCCTCCTCTGCAAGCGCCAAGGATGGCCTCGTAACCATCATTCTCCCTAAACTCGATAAAGCGAAGCAGACGAAATTGCGCGTGAAAGTGGGATAATCAAGGGTGATTTCTGTGAGGGGCGGCGGAAACGCCACCCCTTCGACGGTGAACGACAAACGTTCGATAAGACGTCCATCGCTCGTTTCTACATTCACACGCCAGCGTCCGCTTATGCTTATCGCTACTGTCGAATATCCCTTATAACCACCATCGCGGCCGCCGACAATCGAGTAGGTAACCGCCGCCTTGGTGAGCCACGCTTTCTTTGTCGGGTCATACCACTGCCAACGGTGCACGATGCGGGTCTCAACCTTTGTCGGTGCAAATACAGAGCTATAAGCGGACAAAGACTCGCCAATAATCATGTGGAGTGTTGGCGAAAATCCGAGATATTTCACCTGCCACGACTGATCTTCATTTGTTGCGAGGTACGTGCCCGGTATATGAACCACTTCGTGATAGATGCCTCCGGCTTTCCCCGCAAGCGGAAGCGGCGGGAGAATATTAGTAAAATAAAAAACGTTCATCAGCACCAAGACCACGAGCGCTCCTGCCCTGATACGCCAGACATCGCCCAAGAATCGTTCACGCGCGATTGTACGCAGAAGCATAGTGAACAGTACGAAGATTCCTACCGCAAGAGCACCGCTTGCGAGGAATGTGAGAGTTCCAATTGTGCCGGTATAAACTGGGACGGCAAATATTGCGTAGGAATAGAGTGCGAAAAAAAGAAGTATGCTCGTGAACACCAGGCGTTCATGGTAACGACTGAAATATTCGCTTCCGAGAAATATGAGGAACAGAAAAATGAGGAAAGGCCAGGAAGCACCGAGTACCGCGGAGCGTCCATAAAAGATAACGAACCCACTCCAGAATCCACCTAGTGCGAACTGTGTTATAAGCGGGAAGATAACGCGCCAGCGCGGAGGAGACTTCCCTGTCGCAAGAGTACGAGACTCGATCCAGTGCAGAAACGGGATTGAGATGAAGCACGCGAGCGTATAGCCGGCAAAAACGAGTTGGGTCTGAAGTACGTCAATGCGGTCGAAAAAAATGTTATCGACGACGAACCCAGCAACCATCGCAAGCGCGGAGAGATGCCGCTCGTAGGTTTGGATCCAGAGATAAGTCTTCTGAAACATGTCGGGTCTTGGTGCTTGGACCCAGGCTCGAACTGGGGACCCCCGCCTCTTCAGGGCGATGCTCTA
>CAYIMJ010000067.1:0-2530 GCA_964364605.1 uncultured Candidatus Saccharibacteria bacterium
CCTTGCCTAAGCCGATGCTCCCAGTAGTCGGACAGCCAATGCTTGAACACGTTGTTCAACACATGAGACACCATGGCATCGTCGACATCATCATCACAACGCACTACTGCCCAGGGCCTATTGTTGACCATTTTGGAGATGGTTCACGCTTCGGCGTAAAAATACGCTACGCCCACGAATCGGTCCTTATGGAAACCGCCGGATCCATAAAGCTCATCGAGACACTGCTCGTGGAAGATTTCCTTGTTGTCGGTGGAAATGATTTGCTACCAGCGCTCGATATAAGCGCATTCCTTCGGTTTCACAGCGAGCGAGGTGGAATTGGATCAATAGTCTTTAAGCAGTTAGACACTGAAGGGCTCTTGCGACTGTTTGGACAGTTCGGGCAGGGGAGAATCGGTCCAGACCAGCGACTGATCGAGTTCCAAGAAAAGCCTGACCAGCGTATGAGCCATTTCGTGCACACCACTTACCAATGTTACTCGCCGAGAGTGTTCGATTATATCCCGCCACAGACCTTCTACTCGATTCCGAGAGACCTCATTCCGCAGCTTCTTTCTGCTCGCGAGCGAATCTACGGATACATAACCGAGAGCGATTTTGTCTGTATTTCCACTCATGTCTTGTACCACCACGCTAATGAAGTGATGGCACGCATAGTCACTGGTAACCAGAATGACTAGGGAGATTATCACGATGAACGCTGTTGACTGGTTCATTACGAATAACTGCAACCAAGCGAAATTTTGTCGATTCTGTTTCGCGCCGTGGAAAGTCTTTCCGCCCGATGTAAGCATCGAACGAGCGCTTCAAATTTGCGAACGGCTCATCGAAGTGGGTGTACAAACAGTCACGCTTGCTGGCGGAGAACCATTTCAGTACCCTGGATTGCCAACAATCGTACATAAACTACACTCCGGCGGCATCAAAGTCGTTCTCTACACAAGCGCCACATCCGATCGCCACGATTGGGAGCAATTTTTGCCATACCTCCATTTTATCTCGCTTCCAATCGATGCGATTACTCCAGCGATTGTAGAACAGATGCGCGGTACGGACCAACTGACACGGGTTTCCGCCGTCATTCGTAAATTGAGTGCGTTATCCAGGCGACCGAAACTCAAGATTGGCACGGTGGTCACCAAACAAAACATAGGCGATCTTCGGGCCATCTACGCTTTTTTATGCGCGCAAGAGATCGTTGATGTCTGGCGTCTCTATCAGTTCTCACCATACGGAATCGGTAAACGCCACCAAGATCTTTTTGAGCTTTCCGTGAGCGCGTTCCAGACGGCAGTGACTGAAATCAAGAAGAAGCACGCTCATCGCTTTATTATCTCGGAACGCAGTCGCGAAGATAATAAAGGGTATTGTATGATCATGGATTCCGGTGGGTCATTTTACCGCTACGAAGAAAGATATATCCCACTCGGAGTTACGATCTTCGATACTATTGAGAACGTAATTGAACAATACGATCAAAAAAAACACTGGCGTCAAAAGAAGTGGCAAAAATAGCAACGTCTAAGCAAAGGATCTGGTACTGCGGAGCATCTCGCTTGCGGTACCTTTTTATTTCCTCGTTCGTTCCAGTCGCCTGAAGCTTCGTATAGCGGGATAGACAATCCGATGCGTGTTGCGCTGTGTGAATACAGACACATCTTCCCAGCTAATCCGTCGTATCTCATCTCCGTCGCATGTGTTAATAATATTGAGATTTTGTTTGCTGCTCCGCAGCCGCGCGCGATAAACAATAATCAGTGAGTGATAAAATTTTTTAAGATGCCGGTGATAAAAATTATCCTCACCGACATAAAAAGGTGCGCCATCGGGGATAAAAATTTTATAACCGGTCTCTTCGTAACATTCCCTGACGATTCCATCTTTAATGCCTTCCTCTTCGTTCACGCCGCCGCCAGGAAATTCAAATTGTTTATTCCACGTTGGTACGACAACCAGAATTTTATCGCGGTCTAAAACAAGCGCATATCCTGAAATCCTCCACGACACCACTTCGTTTTTAGACAACGGTATGCGTTTGCCGTTCGCGTCAAGAAAAATTTTCATGGCGTACATTCTGGGTAATATGGAAACTCGCATCGCTTGCTACATGATACCAGTATAATCTATTTTAGCGAGGTAAGTAAAATTTGTCTATCCTGACAGTACGGTTTCCTGTTCTTGTACTTTCCCAGACTGTCGCCGCCGCGGATGCGGTTGTTATCCCATTCCACGATGATGTCCTTGATTGGCATGCGGTCGTGGTCGGCCCAGGCGAAGAAGCGGACAACAAAAAAAACGGTTTACCATTAAACCTTCCGCGCCTCGCGATAGACACGCTGTAAATTTGACAATCGTTTGTTTTGAGTATCAAAAAAAGCTCCGTGGATAATTCCAGAGAGCTTGATTGAATGAGCTGAAACCTAATTCAACTCGGAGACATCAGTACTCTTAACCACCGTCGCCACCTTGGCGAGAAGACGAAGAGCTTGCGCGTGGTCTTCCTCGCTTCCGGCACCGCAGAGGTCTT
>CAYIMJ010000068.1:0-2527 GCA_964364605.1 uncultured Candidatus Saccharibacteria bacterium
ATCACTGACGGCAAGAAGAAAAGTGAACTCAGCTTCGGCTCGAAAGTTTCAATAAAAAAGGAGGGTAGCGATGATCTGCACGAATACACTATCGTCGGTAGCGAAGAGGCGGATATGCGCGTGAAGAAGCTCTCGCACGTCTCTCCGCTCGGCGCAGCGCTCATGGGAAAAAAGAAGGGCGATGTCTTTGCCTTCAATACTCCAAACGGCAAGCAGACGTACACGATCGAAAAAGTAGCGTGATTCAGCAGAATCACCTACTGGGTGATTTAGTAAAATCACCCACTGGATGATACGATGGGTCTATGTTGTGGGCTGATCGCATAGCGAGTGAAATACGAAGTACTCGTACGCCTCGGGATGGGAAAGCATTCCTTATTCGTGACGAGAAGACGCTCTCTGGTCGCGTACATGTCGGCAGTATGCGCGGCGTCGCGATACATAGCCTCATTTCTGAAGTCTTTGCGGAGCAGGGCATTACAAATGAATTCCGTTTCGAACTCAACGATTTCGATCCCTTTGATTCAATTCCGGGCTACCTTGATGCAGAAAAGTTTAGAGAGCATCTTGGAAAGCCTCTATATACAGTTCCAAGTCCGGAACCAGGCTTTAAGAATTATGCTGAATATTTCGGTGATGAATTCGTCGGTGTGCACAAGAAAGCTGGTTTTACGCCAAACTATTATCGCGCGACTGAATTGTATCAATCGGGGAAGATGGATCCGTATATAAAAATCGCACTCGAACGCGCAAGCGGCGTGCGGCGCATCTTGAAAGAGGTTTCCGGTTCTGTAAAAGACGAGTCGTGGCTGCCGATCTCGGTTGTGTGCGAAGCGTGCGGAAAAATAATGACGACTCGCGCATACAACTACGATGGCGAGACTGTCGGTTACTCGTGCGACAAGAATCCGGACGAAGTAAAGAGCTGTGGGCATACCGGTCGTGTTGCTCCATGGAAAGGCTCAGCAAAACTCTTTTGGAAGGTCGATTGGGCGGCAAAATGGATTGCACAAGGTATCGACGTCGAGGGTGGTGGCAAAGATCATTCGACCAAGGGTGGTTCACGAGATGTCGCGAATCATATTTGTCGCGAATTATTTGGCCAAGAGCCGCCGTTTGATGTCCCCTATGAATTCTTCCTCGTCGGCGGGAAGAAAATGTCTTCTTCAAAAGGTCGTGGCAGTAGTGCCAAAGACATGAGCGACCTTTTCCCACCGGAGATTTTCCGTCTTGCTCTCATCGGGAAAGATATTCGCGAACAGATCGATATAGATCCTGCAGGTGAATCAGTGCCACGTCTTTATGATTGGTACGACGAACTAGCGCTTGGTGTGCGCGAAGGGAAGACGGATGACTATTCGCGCCTCTTTGCACTCTGCGAACTTCCCGAGAATCGCGCAGCGCTTGAAGCTCCTTGGCTCATGCGATTCCGTGAAGTCGCGTTTATCGTGCAGATGGCGCACCTTTCCCTTAAAGAAGAAGCGACGCGCGCGAAGGGAAGTACTCTAACGGAAGATGAAGAGAGTGCGCTCGAAGAGCGTGCGCGGTATGCGAAGTTTTGGCTTTCAACCTATGCACCAGCAGAATTTAAATATGAGCTCCAGGAAGAAATGCCTGAAGTCGAGCTTTCCGATATCCAGAAAAAAGCGCTTGCAGCACTTGGTGACTTTCTCCGAGCCGGTGAGCGTACAGGTGAAGAACTGCATTTGCGCCTTCACGAGCTCAAGACCGAAGTTCCCATACAACCGAAAGAGCTCTTTCAGGCAATCTACCGGATATTTCTCAATCGTGATTCAGGTCCCAAGGCCGGGTGGTTCCTTGCAGGTCTTCCGCATAACCTTGTCGTCGCACGTCTCTCTCAGGCTGGGGAATAGCTGGACTTATTTTTGGTAAAACAGTCCGTTTCGCCATCCCCGCCGCAAAGCGGACGGGGCATTGGCGGACGGACACCATGGTGTTTTGCTGGATAAAGATGCGGCCGCCGCCGCACATGTTTAATTTCGGCCATTCATCCCCGCTGCAAAGCAGGCGGGGCGTTCTGGTCGATTCCAGTAAAAGAAAACCGCCCTCCAACGGTTTTCGTTGTGGGCGGTATGTTGCTTGTGTTCAAAGGATGATAGGAGCATCTATGCCCAGAACAGATCCTTCGAGTGTGCCCCGCATCTTCTTTATAGAACAGAGAGCTCGCTGGCGGCTGTCATAGTTGCCCAGATGTAGCACGGTTGCGCGCCCTACTTGGTAGCACCAATCAAGCTTGGTATGTGCCATGCGAGCGATTGTTTGCACCCAATGCTCAATTGCATCTCGGTCGCCTTCGAGGGTACAGATAACCTTACCTTTCTCAAATATTTCCGGATCACAGGGAGGTGGTCCTAATCCATTCCAAGCCATGAGGGCTCCTTTCTTTTTAGGTTAAAAAGAACTTTCTAAATGGAAAGTATAACAATATATGATTGGCGTCAATTGGGCACACCGTGAATCTCAAAACTCCCAATCTCCTTTAAATACGTACTAAAAGCCGCAAGAG
>CAYIMJ010000069.1:0-2369 GCA_964364605.1 uncultured Candidatus Saccharibacteria bacterium
TACCGTCTAGTCTCTACACCTTCCCTGACTCGCTTGCCAGACTTGCTTTCGTTCAGACTATTCGTCCTCACTACTGCCGTCTGCCGCTCGTCTCCCCCATCAGAATGGGGGTGCCCCCAATTAAGGAAGCGGGCTTGGCTCGGTGTTGCCTTTCGCTATTTGCGAGAGGGGTTCGCCGAATTTGGCAGATAATCTTACGTGCAATTGCTCGCACGCACGCCCGTGTTATTCAAGCCTCCCGAGGTACCTCTCCTCTACCCCGCTATATCTATTCTACTTTTCTTGCGAGTGGCTTCGCGCCTGCCCTCCCGTCGCGGGGCGCGACTCTCCTCTACCCCGCTGATAAGGAGTATAGGGAATTAGTCGTGCTTGTGCAACTTGTGTTTCTATATGACCTTGAATTCGCGGAAGACGGCTGCGTAGCGAGCAATGGTACGGCGAGCGAGAGAGTCGGAGAGATCGAAGGAGGAGCCCTCGTGAGCTATCTGGTTACGCACCTTATGCGCTTCCCATGCGTCCTGGAGCGTATTGAAGCTTTCCGAATCGGCAGACTTTAACTTCTCGCCGACACTGTCTCCGACGTATCCTTGATCCGTCAACATATCATCAAGCATGATATCGGCCTCGATGATCGCCTCGCGCCACTCGCTCATGCTTGTCCCGCTCGCAAGCGACTCGATATGCTGCCAACGGGATGATATGCCCCCTTTAGCCTCCGCAGGTATGAGAAGAGTGCTATAAAATTTTTCTTCACGCTTACGCAAATCAAAGAGACGCACGGTGGTGTAGATAATGACGAAAAGCCCTAGAACGGAGAGCGCATACCCGATAATAACGATCCATATCCATAGATGTGCAAGAAATGCCGAGAGCCACGCATATCCGATCGAGCCGTAACACGCACCATGGAGACATTCATAGAGGAGACGGAACCAGTATTCGACGTTTATCTGATTGGTGGCCATGCGTGCATAGTATAACGCGCCAAAGGAGTCCCAGTACCAAACGAATCGAGTATTGAGTGGAAAGAAAAATGTTTCTACACGTTCTCAACAGCACTACCTATAGCAAAAAGGATGCTCTCTGCTTGATGCGGCGCAGTGAAATGAATACCGATAGGAAGGTCTTTCCCATCGCGCGCGACCGTACCCATCGGCACAGAAATCGCCGGCATGCCGGTGAGATTCGCAGTCACTGTAAAAATATCCTCAAGATACATTGCGAGAGGGTCGCTCTTCTCGCCAAATTTGAATGCGGGAGAGAGTGTCGTCGGGAAAGCGATAACGTCGGCTTTTGCAAATGCGTCCATGTACTCGCGTCGCAGCACGGCGCGAGTTGCATCAGCTTTTCGATAATAAGCATCGATATACCCCGATGAGAGCACGAACGTGCCGAGCAGAATACGCCGGCGAGTCTCTTCTCCGAAGCCCTCAGTTCGCGAATTAATGTAATCCTCAAGCAGCGTCTCACCACGCGAAGAGTGTCCGTAACGAATACCGTCGAGACGCGCTAAATTAGTCGAAACCTCAGCAGGCATGATGATGTAATAAGCGGCAAGAGCATGATCGCTCGTCGGCAGTTCGATATCCACAATCGTATGTCCGGCCGCAGAAAGCTTGCCGAGCATGGCATCGAAAGCGGCAAGCACATCAGAATCAACGCCCTTGCTCAAAAGATGTCTCGGAACTCCTATGCGAAGAGATTTTGGAATGTCGCGGACTTCGTAAAGTCCATCTGGGATAGTGGTGGAGTCGAGAACGTCGGTTCCGCGAATTGCATCATGAAGGATCTGTGCATCGGCGACTGACTTCGTGAGCGGGCCGATCTGATCGAGAGAAGAGCCCATCGCAATAAGTCCTGAACGAGAGACGGAGCCGTAGGTCGGCTTCAGCCCCACAAGACCTGTAAGCGCGGCTGGCTGGCGGATGGAACCGCCGGTATCTGAACCCAAAGCCGCGATAGCAAGATGGGCGGCGACAGCAGCGGCGGAGCCGCCGGAAGATCCGCCTGGCACACGAGATGTATCAATCGGATTCAGCGTCTTCCCGTACGCGGAGTGCTCGGTCGAAGAACCCATAGCGAATTCGTCCATGTTGGTTCGCCCAAGGAAAAGCGCTCCCTGCGCTTTTAGTTTTGAAATGACAGTTGCGTCGTAGGTCGCTCGATAATTCTCAAGCATTTTTGATGCGGCACTTGCTACCTTCCCTTCTATCAAAATATTGTCTTTGATTGCGAGCGGAATGCCGCACAGTAAAGGAGCTTTATTTCCATCAACATCAATGCGTTTCTGTGCGGCAGCTATCGCAGCTTCATCTGCTGGGAAAATCTCCAGGTAGGCATGCAGCTCCGGATTCTTCTCCTCAATCGCG
>CAYIMJ010000070.1:0-2325 GCA_964364605.1 uncultured Candidatus Saccharibacteria bacterium
AGAAAATAAAATGGATATGACAGCTTTATATGAAAGTAGTTTGAAAGCGATTCGTCCAGCCTCGTGCTGGCGAAGTGCAATGGGCGGGCCTTTCCAGTAATGGCCACCTCGGCACGCATCTGGGAGTGGCGCCGAACGCTGCCATCGGAGTTCAGGTAGTCCCGCACTTCGAGGCGGGCGATCTCCAGGGGTCGTGCGCCCGTGGCGAACAGGAGATAGAACAGCGACAGGTCATGCCAGGCCCGATTGCTGCGCCCCTTGATGCGCTTGCCTGCCTGGATGATCTCATCCATGGAGACGATGCGGCTTGAACGATGTTCGACCGTCTTTCTCGGATCGAAATCCACCAAGGCCGTCAGGATGGCATCGCGGTGCAGGCGCAAGCGTCTGACGAATGCGGCGCCATCTTCATTCAAGCCATCGATGTCGGCCACTTGGCTCAACTGCACCGCAATGGCTTTGATGCGCCGCTCAACCGCCGTGCGTGACACGCCAAACCGCGCGGCCACGGCCTCATAGGTGTCGCCATCGATGACCTCCTTGAGCATCCGGATCGATTGGGCAACGGTACTCCCGTCTGGTTCCAGTTCTGGTACGCATGACATGACCCTCTCCCTGCTTTGTTTACTTGTCCTCACGCTGCCAAAGCGCCTTCATGCTCAACCCTGATCGCAATTTTCACCAGTCGAAATCGCCGGTGAAGGCGGGGGGTTTTGGCATCAGGCAGATCTGCTTTGGCGTGGACAAAAGCCACGTGACAACACCCAGAAGCAAGCAAGTTCCGTGGCACCACCCCGCATGGGTAGCAGCACACTTCCCATGCATTGGCGTGTGCCAAGGCCCCAGCGCGCTCGATATCGGGGCAAGGCATGCCAAGCAAGGTGCATGGCAAGGGGGTGGGCTCTGCAAGCGTGAACATTGGCTTCAGCAAGGGGCGTCAGGCACGGCTACTCTGTTCAGCTATCCATTGCCTGATGTCCTCCACCCGCCAGACGGTCACGCGCACCGACAGCTTGACGGGCGCAGGAAAGGGGCGCGTCTGCACGCGCCGCCACAGTGTGGACTTGGAGATGGGAACAAATTGCAGAACCTGTGCCTGTCGGAGAAAGCCAACTTGCGGCAATGATGGCGCCGCAACAGCATGGACAGGCGCCGCGGGCACGACAACGGCACCCCGGTTGGGTTTAGGCATGATCTGGCCTCTTCACGGCGAATGCCGATGGAAGACATGACCTGCTCTGTAGCGGCGGCGCTAGGTCAGGGTTTGCGCATGCCGATAGGGACGCACGACTCCGGCATCACATCGGCGGCGTCCCGGTCGCACGGTGTGGTTGTGAGCAACTCCAAGTACATCGTGCCTCGTCAACGGGCTGGCTCAGCGCAACGTGGACAGGCACAGGCAGGCAGGTATCGACTGCGACGGTGGCGCGACATGCGTCCCGATATCACCTTAGCGGACGACATGGGGCGCCTCAAGCAAGAACGGCTTTTGCTCCTCGAAATCGTCCGTGAAGTCGGCCCCTTGCGCGTGGCGCTTGCCAGCATCAACCAGGTCGCGTTGAGTAGCTACTTGACGACAACAGCAGCAACCACAGGCTCCATGGTGTCCGTGGCTGACGAAACACTTGCATCATCGCCGGTCGCTTCCAGCTCCTGAGCAAGCACACCAGATGCTTGAACATTTGCTGCTGGGGCTGGCACAGACTCGGGACCGCCCTCACCCCGTTCACCCATGGCATTCATGCGGCGCCTCAGGCCAGTGGCCAGATTGCGAGCCCCGTTGGCCACGTCGCGGACCTGCCGCGTGAGGCTGGCGCGCTGGATGTCCACCGCCTGCGCAGTGATCACTTCATGGATCTCCAGCGTCTGGAGCAGTGGCATCAACTGGTCCAGCTTACCCAGGACCTCCAGGAAGCGACGCCCAAACGACGACAGCACACTGACGTCCACCGCCAGGGCCACGGTGTCATACGTCGCCACACTGGTGATGCCATGGGCCTTGAACAAGGCCTCTGCGCCATCGATGGCGCTGTTCAGGCTCTCGTTGACCGCGTCAAGCTTCGCCCGAACGCTGGCCTCCACCTTGACGATGTCATCGTGATCCAGCCGCGTGCGTGCGATCACCGAGATGAAGTGCATGTTGAGCTGCAGCGTGTTGAACAAGCGAACAAAGAAGCGCTTGCCCTCTGCGCTGGTGAAGCGCGTGGGCATCTTCACACTGGCCGCTTCGATGCGCCTGAAATCTGCCTTGCTTTCTTTGGCCAGGATGCGGTCATTGACCCCGCCTTGGTCCATCTTGACGATCTGGTGAATATCAGACATGTC
>CAYIMJ010000071.1:0-2293 GCA_964364605.1 uncultured Candidatus Saccharibacteria bacterium
CTTTCAATGCAAACGCAAAGCGACAGACGAGTTTCGCTCTTGTCGAAGTGCTTCCGGTCCTAGTCGCGACCGACAAGGTCGAACTGAAGCCAGATGATCTGGAGATACAGTTTGCCCGCGCCGGAGGCGCGGGCGGTCAGAACGTCAATAAGCGCGAGACGGCGGTGCGTATCCTCCATAAGCCGACCAATCTTTCAGTACATATTTCAAGCGAGCGCAGCCAGCTCGCTAACCGCGAGAAAGCGATTGAGCTCCTGAAAGCGAAGATTTTTGCTAAAGAAGAGGCCGTACGTGAGGCAGCAGCAAAGGGGCGATCCATCGCCGCGACGACTGCGAACGAATGGGGGAGTCAGATACGTTCCTATGTGCTCCATCCCTACAAAATGGTCAAAGATCACCGCACCGACCACGAATCTTCGAATCCCGAGAAGGTTCTTGGAGGCGACCTTGATGAGTTTATAGATGCCGCTGCGGCATACTCGACGGAGTGCCACGCCGCCGCGAATGAGGTACAATAGATAGAACGCATGATTTATTTCGACAAGGTGACGAAACGATACGGAGATGCGATTGCGCTCGAGGACATCACTCTCTCTGTCGCCCCTAAAGAATTCATCTCTATCGTCGGTCACTCGGGTGCCGGGAAGACGACGCTCCTCAAACTCCTCCTCGCTGAAGAAAAGCCAACCGACGGAAGCGTATTTTTTGAATCAATCGATGTAAACGACTTACCGAATTCTGCGCTTCACTTCTATCGCAGGAAGATCGGCATGGTGTTTCAGGATTTCCGTCTCATTCCAAACAAAACCGCCTACGAGAACATCGCTTTCGCCATGGAAGCTGCAGGCCGCTCGGATGATGAGATTGCAAGCGATGTGCCCTATATCCTTGAATTGGTAAATCTTGCCGATAAAGCTTCTCATTTCCCTGATCAACTCTCAGGCGGTGAGAAACAACGTATTGCTATCGGTCGCGCGATCATCAATCAACCTGATCTTATCGTCGCTGACGAGCCTACGGGCAATCTCGATCCAATCAATACCTACGAGGTCGTCGAGATACTCAAGAAGATAAACGAGCTCGGTACGACCATCATCATCACCACGCACAATAAGGGTGTGGTCGATGCTATCGGAAAGCGCGTTATCACCATAGACCGCGGGAAGCTCGTGCGCGACGATGCTGGGGGCAAGTACTCCCTATGAAAACAACGAGTGTTAACGACTATGTTTTCAAGGGTGCCGCAATTTCATGGGGATTTCCCCGCCATGAAATTGCGGCCGATATGAGTATAGGAAATCGGGTACCTGATATACTGAACGCACTATGAACTGGATGGTCATCAAGCGAGTGCTCGTGAGCGGCAGCAAGAACTTCGCGCGTGGTGGGGCAGTCTCTGCCGCGACGGTACTCATCATGACAGTGACGCTCGCTATTATCGGCTCTCTGATCTTCCTCTCAGCTCTGCTCACCTACACGCTGAACACGATCAAAGAGAAGGTCGATGTGTCAGTGTATTTTGTCACTACTGCGAGTGAATCCGAAATTCTTGCCGTGAAGGATCAGCTCGAAAAGTTGCCCCAGGTAGCGAGTGTTGCCTACACTTCTTCGAGTGAGGCTCTCACTATTTTCCGAGCACGACACGCGAACGATCAGCTCACGCTCCAGGCGCTTGATGAACTTGGTGTTAACCCGCTCGATGCTTCGCTCGAAGTACGGGCGAAAGATCCTTCCGGATATGAGAGCATCGTGAATTTCCTTGAAGCCTCGCCTACGCTTTCGGCGGGCGGGGCATCTCTCGTCGACCGCATTAATTACGCGCAGAATAAAGAAATTATCGATCGCCTCTCACTTGCGATACAGGCCACGCGTGAAATTGGTTTTGCCATCATTATTCTTTTCGCGCTCGCGTCAATTCTCATTGCTTTTGCGACCGTCCGTCTTGCCATATACACAGCCAAAGAAGAAATTTCAGTCATGCGGCTTGTGGGCGCCAGCAACACGTATATTCAAGGACCATTCATCGTCACAGGAATCATCACTGGCGTCATTGCAGCCATCATGGTGCTGATTCTTTTATGGCCAGCGACGTGGTATGCGGGAGTAAAAACGGCTGGATGGTTTGGAGGTTTCGATCTGGCGGCGTATTACAGCAGCAATTTCCCGCTCATCTTTTCCATCCTCATGCTCTCGGGCATCGGGCTTGGTGCAGTTGCCTCAGTGCTCGCTATCCGTAGGTATTTGAAAGTCTAGTTCTCTAGTATGGCAAAAGAAGGACATAAATACATATTCG
>CAYIMJ010000072.1:0-2233 GCA_964364605.1 uncultured Candidatus Saccharibacteria bacterium
GCTCTGTACGCGCTTCGCAAGCTGATCCATCATTTCTTCGATTGTGACGAGTGGCTTCACGCGAGCTTCGGGCAACTCCTCAGCTGCCTCACGTGCGGCGAGCACACGTGCCATCGCTTCTTCGAGCGCTTTTACCGAGAGATCGCGCGCCGGAGTGAAAACGACTTCAGGTGTACGCTCCCCCGCTGGCACCATCACTCTTTTACCGAAAATGCGCGCAAGTTCTCGAGCAGCCTCCCGCACCTTCTCATACGCAGCGAGTCGACGCTGCAGGTCCTCAACATCTGCAGTTTCCTCATCAGAGAGCATAAGGTCGGGAACGAGTGATTTTGACTTGATGAGAAGCAGAGTCGCTGCAATCTGGATGAAATTGGCAGTCTCTTCCACTGGGAAGGTTGCTTGTGCGCGTACGTGTTGGATGAAATCCTCCGTGATGTTTGCGAGGGTGAATTCGTTTACCAGAAGTTTTCTCGCTTCTATGAGGTCAAGTAATACTTCAAACGGCCCCTCATATGCATCAGTTTTAATTGCGAATGGCATGTTGTTCAATAAATCGCAGGAGAAGTCTCACTGGCGTACCGGCCGCACCTTTGGCAAGCTCGTCGCCTTCAGTGGAGGTCATACGCGAAGCGATATCAAGATGCGCCCACGGGCAATTCAGTTCTTTCGCGAACTGCCAGAGGAACATACCGCCGTCCGTGGCGCCTCCATAGCGGCTCGTGGAGCCCCCCGGAACATTTTTTAAGTCAGCGAAGGTTCCCTTTACGCGGTGTTCGTATTCATCCCACAGCGGGAGGCGCCACACGTAATCGCCTGAGGCTTCGCCGTCACGCACGAGCTGTTCAGCAAGTGCGTCATCGCGAGTGAGCAATCCGCTCGCGTAGAGCCCAAGTGCGGACATGACTGCACCGGTGAGCGTTGCGATATCTATAACCACCGCAGGATTGAATCGTTTCGCATACGTGAGTGCATCAGCGAGGATGAGGCGTCCTTCAGCATCCGTATCGAGGACCTCAATGGTCTTTCCTGAAAGGGATCGGAGAACGTCGCCAGGGCGCACGGCATTATTCCCGGGCATGTTTTCAACTGCAGGAATGAGTCCGACGACCGACTGTTTTATCTTCAGTCGTGCAGCAAGCGCGACCGCGTGGATGACAGATGCACCCCCCGACATGTCCATGTGCATTTCATAAATAGAGCTTGAAGGCTTCAAATTGAGCCCTCCACTATCAAAGGTGACGCCCTTACCGACGAGTACGACAGGCTTCCCTTTGTCCCCCTTGTATTCAAGGGTGATGAACTTCGGTTCCTCACTCGAGCCTTTGGCAACGCCGAGGACAGCTCCCATACCGAGCTCCGCCATTTCGCGTCTGCCGAGAACCGTTACTTTGACCGGCAGTCCTTTTACAGCATCTTTTGCAGCCTGTGCGAGTATGCTTGGTGTCATGTCGCCTCCTGGTGTGTTCGCAAGCGTACGGCATTCATTCACCGCGCGACCAATCTCCTGTCCTCTCCTTACCGCAGATTCAAGTTTTAAATCAGGAGTATAGGCAAGAATTTCTTCAACAGAGTCCCACCCATCTTTTGGTTTCGTTTTGAAATGATTAAATTCGAAATTCGCCATCTCGAAGTTCTCTGTAGCGAGCTGGGAAATATCTTCGGGCGAAACGCCGCGAATGTTCTTGAAAAGTTCTGGAGTGCGGTCGAATTGAATCGCGATTTTCCTACACTTGTTCGCCCTCGCGCCATTTACAATGGCGCGACAGAGAATACGAAATTTTCGAAGATTCATTTCAGATGCTTTCCCAGCGCCAATCTCGAGTGTCTCGACGCCGTTTTCTTTTATGAATCTTTTTGTACCCGTTGATTTTTCAGTCAGACTGATCCGCACATAGCTCTTCGGCGCAGTAGCGCAACTTCCTTTTTTGAGCGTGATTTTCATACCCTTAATTACCTGAGAGAAGAGTATCTATGCGATTCATATCACGTGGGAACAGTGACGCTTCGCGCACATTTCCAAGGTTCAACATCTTCATCGTGAAGCGATCGAGACCGGTCGAACAACCGCCATGTGGGGGTAGCCCATATTTAAACGCCTGAAGATAGAAGCTAAACTTCTCTGGGTCCATGTTTCGCTCGCTGATGCGTACAATCATTTCATCATAGTTGTGGATGCGTTGTGCTCCGCTATTTATTTCAAGACCACGGAACAGGAGGTCGAAGCCGCGACTGA
>CAYIMJ010000073.1:0-367 GCA_964364605.1 uncultured Candidatus Saccharibacteria bacterium
GCTTGGGACAATAGACGCAACGCAAAGTCGTATTGTAGTCCTTGCGCTGAACAACGCCGGGGCCATCGAACTTGCGGCGGTAAATATCGCTGGTGGAAATGATCTAACAGAAACCGGGTTGATTAGCACAACGGCAGAAGGAGGTGTTGGCGGCGCTGATTCTGCAAGTGCAGTCTATTCCACCACAGCCAGAACAAATGTGGCCTATCGTGTTATTGGTTACATCGAATCAACGCAAGCTACTGCTGGGACTTGGGCTGCGGCGCCTAGTGCAGTTCAGGGTTATGGCGGACAAGCACTCGCGGCAATGAGTAGTTTAGGGTATGGTCAGAAATGTAAAAATGTATCTTCCATTAGTTAGTTTGGA
>CAYIMJ010000073.1:377-2223 GCA_964364605.1 uncultured Candidatus Saccharibacteria bacterium
TACCTATTACAACACAACAGGCCGTCCAATAAGTGCCATTATTGGGTTGGGAGTCACTGCAACGAATACTCATGTTGTATATATAGATGGATTACAAGTAGCGGGGCATGAAAGTGCATCGAGTGGTGTAAATTCACAAGAATATACCATAATTATTCCGCCAGGGTCTTCGTATTCTGCCACCAATACCGCTACTACTATTACGAGATGGGTGGAACTTCGCTAACAGATCACGTTTGATCAAAGGAATGGACGATGGACTTTCAGGTCGGCTTTAATATCGCAATAGCATTGCTTGGCGGGCTCGGCGGATGGATTTTAAAATCTGTCGGCGATGCCATACATGAACTGAGGACACAAGATGGCAAGCTGAACGATGAAGTCCATCAAGTGCATTTACTGGTTGCGGGAAGTTATGTCAAGCGCGACGAAATGGAAAAAAGCATGACATCTATTTTTAATGTGTTGCGTCGCATCGAGGACAAACTGGACGGGAAGGCAGACAAATGAGCTTCGAACGCGCTCTTGCCACCGTCCTGCTCCATGAAGGTGGATATGTGAACGACAAGTTAGACTGCGGCGGAGCGACGAACAAGGGGATAACCCAGAAAGTTTACGACGCCTGGCGCCGGTCACATGTACTGTCGACCAGATCAGTGGCAGAGATCAGCAACACCGAGGTCGCCGCAATTTACCTGACGCAATACTGGAATCCCGCCTGGTGCGAGAAACTGCCGGAAGCACTCGGGATCGTCCATTTCGATGCGGCGGTCAATCACGGTGTCCGCAGGGCGATCAAGCTACTGCAACTGGCCGTTGGTGCGAGCGATGACGGGGTGATGGGTCGGGAGACGATGAAATCGCTGGAAACGGCACTGGCGATGACTGACGAGGACGCGATAATAAAGGCGTATCTCGACGAACGGTCAGATTTCTATGACGAGATTGTCGAACGGGACCCGACACAGGTAAAGTTTATCGCCGGGTGGAAAAATCGGATACGGTCACTACGAAGCGAGGTGGGATGATGGATATCACAGGGTTGGGGGCAATATCGGATCTGGCTGGAACGGTGATCAACAAGATCTGGCCGGACAAGTCGGAGGCCGAGAAACAGCAGCTCGTGGCGGCGGTGACGCTGGTCCAGGGGCAACTGGCAATCAACAGCGAAGAAGCGAAGAATCCGAGCATTTTCGTAAGTGGATGGCGACCATTCATCGGCTGGGTATGTGGATCAGCCTGCGCGTGGAACTGGATCGGTTTGCCGATTGCGAAAGCGGGGCTGCTGCTCGCCGGGATATCGCTGACCATCAACCCAGCAGACCTTTCCGAGATGCTGCCCGTCCTGATGGGTATGCTCGGTCTTGGGGCGCTGCGAACTTATGAAAAAGTCCGGGAAGTGGCCGCTCGATAATCAGTCCAAGTCAGCTATCGAACTGCAGCAGCACCCGAAGTCACTTTTGCGCGGCGGTTCTCCTGGCGGCTGCATGTGACGATGTGACAGCCTAATTATCCGCGCGCCAGTGTGGACGACAGGGGCGGTCACAGTTGCGACGCAATAGGTGAAATAACGTCCGACCTTCTCGGCGTGAACCAGCCCCTTATTGACCAGCAGATATAGCGAGCTGCGCATCGAGGTCGATTTCATATCGAGTATCTTGGCGACATCGCTATCGTACATCATTTACGGTATCGTTTCCCGCGCCATCCACCTTTTGCACGGATCGGCCAGCCGGCGGCCCAGGGCGGCATTACCGCCATGATCGTTTCGAATTCTTCGACGCTGCCGAATCCTTCCGGTACTTCAGAGATATCCTCGTCATACACGTGGAGGACGATGGGGTAC
>CAYIMJ010000074.1:0-2160 GCA_964364605.1 uncultured Candidatus Saccharibacteria bacterium
ATACCAAGGATATTGAGAAACATATACCAGAAAAACCAGATCTCGTTTTCCATCTCGGAGAGTACTCACGGGTTGAAAAGAGTCTTGAAGAACCGGCACTTGTCTGGGATTTAAATAAAAATGGAACGTTTGGCGTGGTGGAGTTTTGGAGAAAGCGCGGCGGAAAACTTGTCTATGCCGGTTCATCAACAAAGTTCGGTGATGGTGGTCTCGGACGTATGCAGAGTCCGTATGCATGGACAAAAGCGAGCAACACCGAGCTCGTGCAGAATTACGGAGAATGGTATGGACGCTCTTATGCGATAACCTATTTTTATAACGTATATGGTCCTAGAGAACGGGAAGGCGCATATGGCACGCTCATAGAGATATTTCGGCAAAAGCGATTGCGCAAAGAACCGCTGACGGTTGTCACTCCTGGCACTCAGAAAAGAAATTTTACCCACATCGACGATATCATCTCAGGACTGCTTCTTGTCGGAGAAAAGGGAGAAGGGGATGAATTCGGTCTCGGCGCAGATACGGCCTATTCTGTTCTTGAAGTCGCACACATGTTTGGAGGAGAAATTGAAATGCTCCCTGAACGCAAAGGGAATCGTATGGAAGCATCGCTCGATACTACAAGAGCTCGGGCTCTCGGTTGGATTCCACACAGGAAGCTCACTGATTACATAGCGGAAGCGGCTCAGACATGAGGAGAGTACTTATTTTCTCACTTGCCTACTATCCGCATGTCGGCGGAGCGGAGGTTGCTATTAAGGAAGTCACTGATCGTATCACTGGCATAGAATTTCATATGGTGACACTTCGGTTTTCTCTGAGCGATGCGCGTGAGGAAAAAATCGGTAATGTATTCGTCCATCGCATTTTGAACGGGAACGGAGTAATCAGCAAATTCCTTTTTCAATTCGCTGCCGCTCATGCGGCATGGCGGCTCCATCGCTCAGAAAAATTCGATACGCTCTGGGCAATGATGGCGCATTCAGCTGGTGTTCCAGCAGCGCTTTTCAATTTGCGTCACCCAGAGGTTCCGTATGTGCTTAGTCTGCAGGAAGGGGATCCGATACCGCATATCGAGCGGACGATGCTGCCCTTGTGGCCGCTCTTTACACGCGCTTTCACAAAAGCGACCATCATACTTCCTCTTTCAAACTATCTTGCGCGCTGGGCGCGCGCACAGCACTTTGTTGGACCGATTGAAATCGTGCCGAATGGCGTTTCAGTACAAGAATTTGTCGGAGCACCCATTGCACATGAGGGAACAGTGCTGATTACAACATCGCGTCTCGTACATAAGAATGCAGTTGATGATGTGATTAGGGCGCTCCCGCTTCTGCCTGATTCCGTTCGGTTTCAGATTCTTGGGACTGGACCAGAGGAACATTCGCTCAGAGCGCTCGTGCATTCGTGCGGCGTTGAGCATCGCATCGAGTTTCTCGGGCATATCGACCGCAGAAGTATGCCGCGTTATCTGCACTCGGCTGATATCTTCATCCGCCCCTCACGCACTGAAGGCTTCGGAATTTCATTTGTCGAAGCGATGGCGGCAGGACTGCCGGTTATCGCGACGCAGGAGGGTGGTATCGCTGACTTTCTCTTTGATGCGAAGCGGAATCCAGAAGCGCCTACCACAGGTTGGGCGGTAGATAAAGATTCACCAGAGCAGATAGCCGAAGCAGTGCAAGATATTTTGGCGCATCCCGAAAACGTCCAGAAAGTACGAGCGAGGGCCCTTGCGCTCGTAAATCAGAAATATGACTGGGACCTTATCGCCAAGCAGATGCGGGATATATTCGCTAGAATGGGGGTATGAAGCTCGTCATTGCCACTCCCCTGTACCCGCCCGAGATAGGCGGTCCGGCGACCTACGCGAAGCTTTTAGAGGAGGGTTTGCCGGCAAAGGGTATTGATGTTGATCTAGTGAAATTCAGCGATGTTCGGTACCTACCGAAGCTTATTCGCCATTACGTCTACTATAGACGCGTATTCGCGGCTGCTCGCAGTGCAGACATGATCCTCGCTCTTGATCCTGTTTCAGTTGGACTACCAGCTATGCACGCAGCTAAAAAGGCAGGGAAGCCCTTTGTGGTGAAAGTAGGGGGAGATTATGCGTGGGAACAGGGAGTACAGCGCTTTGGCGTTACACAGAATCTCGATGCC
>CAYIMJ010000075.1:0-2153 GCA_964364605.1 uncultured Candidatus Saccharibacteria bacterium
TCGCCTCGGGAAGGGGACACATCGTGCGATGAACACCTTTCGACGCTATGCATATCGAGCGAGCAGAAATCATACAAAGACCGTCTGGGTTCTCAAGTGCGATATTAAGAAGTGTTTTGCCTCTATTGATCACCAAAAGCTTCTTGCCATAGTACGTCGGCATCTCTCCGATGAACGCACATTAGCTCTGCTACAGAACATTATTGAAAGTTTCCATTCAACTATTCTCGGCAAGGGACTACCCCTTGGGAATCTTACGAGTCAACTTCTCGTGAACATCTACATGAACGAATTTGATCAATTCACGAAACACAAGCTAAAGGCTCGATACTATATCCGCTATTCGGATGACTTCGTCATTCTCTCAATGGACCGCACACATCTCGTGTCGATTCTACCGCACATACAGAGCTTTCTTTGCGACAATCTGAAACTCGAGTTGCATCCCGACAAAGTATCTATTCAAACGATAGCTTCTGGCGTCGACTTTCTCGGATGGGTGCATTTCACTGATCATCGCGTACTGCGGACTACGACGAAGAAACGGATGTTCAGAAATATTTTACGGACAGCAGCTCATAAAGAAACTGTCCTCTCCTATCTCGGCCTACTCAGTCATGGAAATACTCAGAAATTGCAAGAGGACGTGAAAGCACTTGCTACGAAGCTGAATCCAGAGTGGGCGAAATAAAAATGCTAGAGAAGTTGCTTTTTCATAAAGAATGTGCATAATTATAGCTAGAAGCACCTTGAATCCGCTACGGATAGGGGCTCACTCGCATCATGTCGGTGTGGGGAAATCAAATGAAAGGAAGTTTGTCATGGCCACACAGGTCGCAGGCGAACTGTATTTCGAGATCGACGGTCAGCTACTGGAGATCAAGCGACAGCTTCGGCAGCGGGAAGGGTATCCATACGATCCAGAACAGCTCCGGATCGCACTTCAGAATGCGATCGAGGGGAGATTGCCAACTGTTCAGAAGCTGTCTCTACTCTCCGTCGTCGCGACGACCAATCTCGTCAACACCGTCGGAAAGAAGACCGGGGACTGCTTCACTAGCCCGCAATACGTGTACCGCAATCGCGACTTCGACAACTGGCTCTCCGCCAATCAGCCGAACGCTCCGGCCTGCGCCATCTCGACACTCGCCCTCTCTAGCGATTGGACGTTTCTGGAAGCCGCTGCCGGAATTCTCGGTATTGGCGCTGGCACGGACGTCCTGCTCCTTGGCAAGCTCCTCATCAAACATGGCATGACTCTGACGCAAGTCGAGAAAATGGTCGAAGCCACGGAGCGTGGCGAGAACACCGGCATGCGTACCGACGACTGGAACAATTTTTTCTTCATCGAAAATAGCGACGGTAGTGTCTCGGTTGGCTGCGTCGGTCGCGACGATCGCGGCTGGTATGCGAGCGTCGACCGGCTCGTCCGCGACGATCGCTGGCGCACCGGCAACCGTCTCCTCGTCCGCAACTTGGACGCTTCGACACTCTGACCCCTTGGTCCCTGTATTCGGGCGTTCCGAAAGACTACCCTCTCTCGCGTTTCGGCGCGGGGGAGGGTACTTTCTTTTCTTAAAACGCGAAATTTGCGTTTTTAGGTAAGCCGTGGTAGGGTAAGGTGGTCTTATGCTGACTACTAAAAAGAAGATGGCGGTGATCAAAAGCACTGCCCGGCACGACACGGACACTGGCTCGCCGGATGTTCAAGTCACACTCCTGTCGAAGCAGATCGACGAACTTGCCAAGCACCTGAAGAAGAATCCGAAGGATTTTCACTCACGTCGTGGCCTCTTGCAGATGGTTGCTAACCGCCGCTCGCACCTGCGCTACCTCGAGACGAATGATAAACGCCGCTACAACGCGCTCATTAAGAAATTAGGACTCAAGAAATAGTAGGTAGTAGGTAGTAGGTAGTAGGTAGAATGTAGGTGGTAATATAAGACAAGCGGCTACGCCGCAGCATTTTAATAACATTTTGGGAGTCGTTTTTTTAATACAAAATACTCCCGGATTAACAATTTATTATTGCCGGTTTCCAGTGGATACAGTCAGGCGGAGAAAAAAATAACCTGGAGCAAGCTCGGGATAAAATCACAAATTCTCTGATTGGCCTGATAATTGTAGTATCAGCATGGATAATAATGGGAGTA
>CAYIMJ010000076.1:0-1879 GCA_964364605.1 uncultured Candidatus Saccharibacteria bacterium
TGTCGCGACCGAGCTTCGCGAGACTGATAAAATACTCCTCGAGACGCGCCAGAACGAAATCATGAGGACTCTAACCTTGATCACGGTAGTCGTGCTGCCTCTCGAACTTATTGCCGTCACGTTTGGCATACACGCACCCGGGACACCTCTCGAACAGAGTCCAAACGCTTTTTGGATTATCCTCGGAATCATGACCTTCATTGTCGGTTGTATGACGTTCTTTTTCGCGCGGAAGCGTTGGTTCTCTTAATAGTATGCAGTGGCTCATGCGAATACTAGAGAGAGGAAAGCGCGTCCACGCTCGCCTTCCCGTACAGATTTTTTTTACCAATACTCTTTCGGGCAAAAAAGAAGTGTTTATGTCGCGGACACCCGGCCTCGTGCTTATGTATACCTGCGGTCCGACCGTGTACAGTCAGCAACATATTGGTAATTTACGACCTTCAATATTGTCTGACACCATTGCACGCACGCTCTCCTATGCAGGGTATCGCGTACGGCGGGTGATTAACATTACTGATGTCGGTCATCTTGTGGGAGACGAGGATCAGGGTGAAGATAAAATGACTGTGGGCGCTGTGCGCGAGAAAGCCACACCAGAAGAAATAGCTACACGATACGCGAGATTATTTATCGACGATCTTGCAGAGATAGGTCTCGATACTGAATATATTCGATTTCCACGAGCTACCGAATACGTCAAAGAGCAAATCGCTCTCGCGAAAACGCTTGAAGAAAAAGGATTCACGTATTTCCTCCCGAGCGGACTCTATTTTGAGACCACAAAGTTTCCTCGCTATGGCCAGCTTGGCGGTCTCTCGGGCGCGAAACTTCGGCCGGGCACGCGAGTCGAAGTAGTAAGTGGAAAACACGACCCCGCAGATTTCGTCCTCTGGAGGACAGCCAAGCCGCATGATTTACAGCAATGGGATAGTCCGTGGGGACGAGGAAATCCTGGGTGGCACCTCGAATGTTCGGCAATGATCCGAACGCTTCTTAGTTCTGAAATAGATATTCACACGGGCGGTGAAGACCTCGCCGTGATTCACCACAATGCCGAAATTGCAGAGTCAGAGGCCGCAACGGGTCGACCCTTTGTCCGTTACTGGCTTCATAACGCTTTTCTCACAATGGAAGGAGAGAAGATTTCAAAGTCGCTCGGGAACGTCGTCTATCTCTCTGGCATTGCCGCGAAGGGTTTTCATCCACTCGCACTCCGCTACTTCTTCCTTCAGGCGCATTACCGCACTCCTCTTTCTTTCTCTTGGGATGCTTGCGCGGGCGCTATGAGCGGTCTTGACCGACTCTGGAGGCTCTCAAGCGATATTGCCGAGGAATCAAAGCGGATCAGCGCGCCGTCTGAATCTCGTACCCACTTCCTCGCTCTCATGCGTGACGACCTCGCGACGCCCCAGGCGCTCGGGCTCCTCTGGGAAGCGCTCCGGAGCGAGGAGTACGCGCCGGAGGAGAAGTGGGGTCTTCTCGAAGACGCCGAGGCACACCTCGGTCTCTCTCTTCTTACGCCCCCTCGTTCTCGCGCTCTCCAAGAGGCCGATATTCCTAAAGAGATTCGGTCTTTACTCACAGAGCGAGAAACTGCTCGTCTCGCAAAAGACTTTGTAAGAGCTGACCAGATCCGGGCCCGTATCGAAAAAGGTGGATATCGTGTGGACGACGGGCCAAGTGGTCCCATATTGACCCGAAGAACTCTTTGATACAATGACCGGTAATGGCCACCGACCGTGTCCCACCCCAGTCGCTTGAGTCTGAACGAGCTCTTCTCGGAGCCCTTCTTTTGAAACCTGACGCGGTTTATGATATCTCTGATCTTATTCATGCGGATTCATTTTATGCTGAGAAGCATCGGATCATCTTTGGT
>CAYIMJ010000076.1:1889-2126 GCA_964364605.1 uncultured Candidatus Saccharibacteria bacterium
ATCGATCAGTTGATTCTCTCGCAGAAGCTTCAGGACCAGGGTCTGCTCGAGCGCGCAGGTAGTCGTAGTTACCTTGCCGAGCTTGTATCGGCTGCACCTGCGCCTGGTAATTTTCCCCACTACGCAGAGCTTGTTTCGCGTAAGTTCCTGATGCGTTCGCTTATCGACGCAGCATACGGCATCACTGAAGCAGCGTACGACGAGGCGCGGGAAACTATGGAAGTGCTCGACGAGGCT
>CAYIMJ010000077.1:0-2081 GCA_964364605.1 uncultured Candidatus Saccharibacteria bacterium
GAATCGAACTCTCGATACCGGCTCCACAAGCCGGAGTTTTACCATTAAACTATAGCCGCCATGCTGCGCACAAGATTTTTATAACACGAAAACGTGAAGTGTGCCCGAAATGAAGGTCTACCCATGCTACGCTGAGTGAAATGGTTGACGAACACCTCGAATACGAGAAACTAATCGAATCGTTGAATAACGAATCTTCCCTGCTCGCGTACAAAAAGAAATATGACGGCTACCGACCTAGTTTTCTGCCGCGCATGCTTGGTGGAGTTCTCATCTGGTGCGGGAATACCGTCTATGGACGGCATCCGACCTATTTGAAGTTCCGCGCGATAGAGGTTATCGCGCGCGTTCCCTACCATTCATGGTCTTCCGCCATATTCACCCTTCTGACACTCTTCTATACCGATGAAGAGCAAGCGCTTAAGCTCTCGACTATCTCGCGCTTCACCAAATTCGCAGCCGATAATGAAACAATGCATGTCGTGGTCATCTCTGCGCTCGCTCGCCGACATGAGCGCGCCAGCATCATCCGCCATTCACTCGTTCCCATGCTGTTCGCTTTTTTTTACTTCTGGTTTTCCTATCTGCTGTATCTTTTGAACCCGCGATGGTCGCTTGAGATAAATTATCTTTTCGAGCAGCATGCCTACCTGCAGTACTCACTTTTCCTTGAGCTCAATAAGAAAGCGCTTATGCGATGTCCCATCGACAATGCATTCCTTACTGCATACGGTCGTCATCCGCGCTCAGAGTACGAATTCTTTCGTTCAGTACGGAATGACGAGTTAGTGCATCGCAATCGTTCGATACACGAGATTACGTTGCATCAGAACATCTCGAGTTGATTAATATTTCGGATTCTCTTCAGGAACACCTGCCTGATGCTGCGCGAGTCGCGCGAGCGCAAACAAAAGAGATGAGAGACGATTTAAATAGGTCATGGCATCGGTAGATACATCGCGAAGACCTTTTTCCTTTACTGCGACCACGCGCCGCTCTGCGCGGCGCGCAAGTGTGCGCGCAACATCAAGGAGCGCCGAGAGCTCGGTACCGCCGGCAATTGAGAATCCTTTGAGTGGAGGAATTTCCTGTTCGATACCGTTCACAATTTCTTCGACGTGCGGCACTGCGGCCTCCCCTACTCTTTTATCAGCACCCGCGACTTCAGCTTGAATGATGAACAATTTTTCTTGTACATCGCGCACAGTGTCTGCAATCCTCTTATTTTTTCCAGCACACATCTTTACGAGTCCAAGATATGCATTCAGTTCATCGAGCGATCCGAGCGCTTCGGGGAGCTCCGACGATTTGGATATCCGTTGCTGGTCGCAGCCGAATACCTTGGTCGTCCCTCCATCACCCTTACGCGTGTAGAGCATATAGAGCCAGTATACAGGGTTTTGCAGGGTATTGACTTTCTATAGGTGTGGTGGTATTATATAACTTAGCATATAACCGAGAGGGGATGAAATGAACGCTGTGTTAAGGGTAATGTTTGCCAGTGGGGTTTTGGCTCTGCTGGTGTACGCGGAGCCATTGTGGAGAATCTACAATGGACCCTGAGAACGAAGCTCGGCGCGAGAGGGCCAAAGAGAACGGCCTCAAAGCTGGGGTCTTCGCGGGAGTGGGGGTAATTCTGATGTACCTCCACTTTAGTGGGGCTATCGCGAGTGCAAGGAGCCCGGACGGAAGAATCATGCAGTTCGGAGCGATTGTATTCGTATTCATCCTCGTCGCCTTCTTCGGATGGCGGGCGTGGAAGGGGTTCAGAGATAGATCCTGACGGGATCGAATGGGCCGGATGCAGAAATGCGCCGGTCCTGATTTTTTTACTTGTTAAGTACCAAAGTTTCTCCCTCGCTCACAATTTCCACATTACCGCCAACTATTTTCAGAGCTGATTGATCGTCGAGGCCATAAATGGTTTCGGGAACTTCCTTTGCTTTTTGTCGCAGATAGTCTCCGTTTGCCTTTGGAAAATCGGGTGAGTTTAAATGCGGACGAAAATAAAAATTGACGAAGCTGAGTCCCTTCACATTGTGCGGCAAATCGTTTTCGAAGGCGAATGATGTTGCGGTGTC
>CAYIMJ010000078.1:0-1990 GCA_964364605.1 uncultured Candidatus Saccharibacteria bacterium
CTATGAATATCTAGGTGTCAGCGACCACAATCCCAAACGCGATCTATCGGTGTCCGATAAGAAAAAAATCATCGAAGCACGAAAGAAGTATTTACTTACTCAATATGAAGAATATGAAAATCGTGTGAAAACAAGCATCCCCAAGCTGTTCATCGGCCTGGAGATTGATATTAGAAGTGATGGGAAACTGGCTTTGGAGGACGAATTGTTGTCTGGTCTCGACTATGCCATCGTCTCTGTCCATAATGCCTTCGATCTCCCCAAAGAAGAAAATACCAACCGCCTGATTAAAGCCCTAAGTCACCCCAAAGGGCTAATTCTCGGCCACCCGACTGCCCGGAAACTAAACGACCGGCCCGGGATCGACGTCGATTGGGAAAAAGTCATTAACTTTTGCCAAGTTAACTCAAAAGTGTTGGAAGTCAACGCTGCCCCTGATCGGCTCGACCTACCCGACGATCTGGTCAAGATGGCGGTCAGAAGCGGAGTTAAAGTCATCATCGACACCGACAGCCATCAGGTTTCCAATATGGACTTCATGCGGTACGGCGTTTGGACCGCCAGAAGGGGTTGGTGCCGAAAAAGCGATTTCCTTAACACCGGTGACCTTGACGACCTGAAAAAAGTGTTAAAATAAAGCCACTATGTCATTACCCCTCCTTTTCTTAATCGTCCTTGTCCTGATTGGCTTCTATGTTGTCTCCGTCTACAACTGGCTCCAGACTACCCTCACTCGAATCAAGGCGAGTATTCAGGAAATAGGCAACCAGCTAAAGCGGCAATCCAATCTCATTCCGAACCTCGAAACCTCGACCAAGGCCTACCTCAAGCACGAAAAGGAAATCTACAAGGCCTTAACTGACGCCAGAAAGGCGGTCGATGCCGCTGTCGGAGGAGGAAACGATATGGCCAAGGTCGACCAGGCCGCCGATAAACTTTCCGCCCTTTTGCCGAAACTCCAAGTTATGGTGGAAAGTAATCCGGAGTTAAAGGCAGAAAAGGTGGTCAGCCGTCTGATGGACGAACTTCGCGACACCGCCGACAAACTAACCTATGCCCGCCGTGTCCTGATCGATCTCTCCGCCGATTTTAACGCCAAGCTAGTCACTTTTCCGAGTAACCTGGCCGCCGGCATGTTTGGTTTCAGGGCCGAAATTGGTCTGGCAACCCCAACCAAAGGCGCCCATCTGGCTGTCAATGAAGATGAGACCAAAGACCAGAAGGTTTCTCTCTAGATGAAGAACTACTACGAATTGGTTGACGCCAATAAATTCAAGAGCAATCTGGTGATTTTTGGTTTTGTCGCTTTCATCACCGTTTCCGCCTATTTCATCGGCTATGCCCTTGGTTATGGCCTGGATTTTGTCGGCTTCGCCCTAATTTTCTCGGGTCTTGCCAGTTTCGCCAGTTACTATTACTCTGACCGGATCGTTCTTTCGCTTTCGAGTGCCAAACCGGCCAAACGAAGTGACCATTTCGACTATTACACCGTCACCGAAAACCTAAGTCACGTCGCTCGCATTCCGATGCCGGCTCTCTATGTCATCGAAGACACCGCCATGAACGCTTTCGCCACCGGTCGGGACCCCAAACACGCCGCCCTCGTCGCCACTACGGGGATTCTGGCCAAACTAAACCGGACCGAACTTGAGGGGGTGATCGGTCACGAGCTCTCCCATGTCAAAAACTACGATATCCGCCTCATGGGTGTGGTGACAATTCTAATTGGCATCGTCACCCTGATGGCCGATTATCTGCTCCGCTTCAGTTTCTATGGTGGCCGACGGCGCGACCGTGATGAGAACAATCAGCTTCAAGCCGTTTTTATGCTTGCTGGTCTGGTTCTGGCCCTTCTCTCACCCCTGATCGCCCAATTGATTCAACTGGCCATCAGCCGTCGTCGCGAATTTCTGGCTGATGCCTCCTCGGCGACTTTAACCAAGTACCCCGAAGGCCTGGCTAGCGCTCTTGAAAAACTTGCCGCCGACAA
>CAYIMJ010000079.1:0-1278 GCA_964364605.1 uncultured Candidatus Saccharibacteria bacterium
CACCGACGGGATGAGTATCCTGCCTCCACCCCAATCGGGGGAGCAAGTAAAGGTCTCGGACTCGGCTGCGCCAAGGCACTGGCGAAGGCAGGGCACGCTCTTGTGATGTGCGCGCGCGACGAAGAGGCTCTAGAAGAGGCAGCACGCGAGGTGCGCGCACTTGCCAAGGCCGACGTTATTACGCATGCCTGCGATCTCTCCAAGAAGGCCGACATTGAGAAACTGCAGGAACGGCTGCAGAAGGAGAACATTACGATCGATATTTTTGTTAATAACGTGGGTGGTCCGCCACCAGGGACGGTGACGACGATTACGGAGTTACAGTGGGAAACAGGGCTCGATCTCTTATTCCGTTCCACCGTGCGCTTATATGCGATGGTGCTGCCAGGCATGCGAGAGCGCGGATGGGGGAGGATCATCAATATTCTTTCAACGACGGCGATAGAGCCGACGCCGGCGCTTGCGGTGTCGAGTGTGCTTCGCGCAGGACTCGCGTCCTACGCGAAGTTGACCGCCTGGGTAGTAGCGCGAGACGGCGTCACGGTAAATAGCATCATGCCCGGAGGATTCCTCACTGCTCGCACTGAAGCGTTGATGGCGGATTCAGCAGTAAGAGAAAAAAAGAGTATTGACGAGATTCGTGCTCAGGTTGAATCCACACTGCCTCTCGGTCGCTTTATGGATCCGATAGAGTTAGGGTATCTCGTAGCATACCTCGCGTCCGAGGAGGCGTCGGGCATTACGGGTACGCTCATTCCTATCGATGGTGGGTCAAAAAAATCTCTTTAAAAAGCAAACGTAGCGTATTTGTTGTCGAAATAGGTTGTTGTGTCTCGATAATACTTCCAATCTATGGGCTCATTTGACTCGACAATATGGGGAATATTTCCAAACCACGCAGATAGATTAGCTGTAGTTGAATTAGTACCGATAAGTACGCTGCATTTCGACAGTAGAAAGAGAGTAGTCACCGTATCGCCCTGGCTCATTAGTGTTTGGAAATCATCGAACAGTGACGAATCGACCCTCGTGTCCGAGACAATAACAAGTGCAACATCTTTTATACCCAAGTTTTTCTCACGTATATATTCCTCCACAATAGTGCGCACACGTGTTGCAGGAACAATAAAATCTTCGTCCTCGAATCCTTTGTACGGTATCTGTTGCATATGTACGCCAATGAGATGTTTCCCAGAAAATGGAGCAAGCGTTGTGAGGATGTTCCTCAGAACCTTTTCTTTTGGTGTAAATGCAGTAACGAGTGTCTCGCGATGGCGC
>CAYIMJ010000079.1:1288-1988 GCA_964364605.1 uncultured Candidatus Saccharibacteria bacterium
GGCGCTCTAGTCCGACAGGATTCCTAAAAAGCCATCCAATAAAATATGTTGTATCGGTAAGAATAGAAAAGGCTTTGGTTGGAGGGAGGTACACGAGGGCGCTCAAGGTGAGCACCACCGAGGACGCATGGGTGCGAACGAAGTAACTCCCTTTCACTGCGTTTATCGCGTTCCAGATCCCATTAAGAGCAGGCAACACGGAGGCCATTCTCGTCATGAAGGATTCTTTTTTACGTAACGTGAAATAGCGGTGCCATGCAAAAAACGATGGATTCCGCACTTGCGCTCCGGCTTCTATGCCATAGGCATAGATACTCAGATAATTCCAAAGATGATTTGCGAGCTTTCGACAATTGGGCTTGAGGATGACGAGTTTTTTCATATCAGACTATACAAGTGGAATCCACGGTTTCTTGAAAATCGGCCAATGCCATTCAGGGTGGGTCCGCACATAACGGTGTCTATAAAGCTTTTGTGTCTGATTTTTGTAAGACAGGAGATCAACGAGATTTATAAAGGAAGAATCAATAACGTGTATTTCTGCCGCTTGTTCTATGAGTGTGCAGCAGTCAAAGACGTTGTCGACCAGCTCTTTGGTCGGTCGGAAAATAGGCAGTGTGGGAGACAGACGGGAAGGGTCTATAGGGAAGCGCTCATCATCGTGTACAAATTGATACGGTCCAGAGAATCCGGCTTTCCT
>CAYIMJ010000080.1:0-1978 GCA_964364605.1 uncultured Candidatus Saccharibacteria bacterium
AGAAAGCCGGCGGTGTCTATTACACGCCCGCCTACATCGTGGAGTACATCGTCAAACACACAGTTGGGACGTTATGCGAAGGCAAGACGCCCAAGCGGATCTCCAAGTTGCGGATTCTCGATCCGGCCTGCGGGTCGGGATCGTTCTTGATCGGCGCGTATCGGTATCTGCTGAATTATCACCGCGATTGGTATGTGAAGGATAGCCCGGAGAAATATCGCAAGGAACTCTTTCAGGCAGCCAGCGGCGAGTGGCGCCTAACGACCCAAGAGAAGAAGCGCATCCTGCTGAACAACATCTATGGTGTAGACATCGACAGCCAGGCCGTGGAAGTCACGAAGCTCAGTCTGTTGCTGAAAGTGCTGGAAGGCGAAAGCGACGAAACCCTCAAACGGCAGCTCTCCTTCGTGCACGAGCGCGCGCTGCCGGATCTCGGCCAGAACATCAAATGCGGCAACAGCCTCATTGGTCCAGACTACTTCGCGGGGCAACTCATGCCGGACGAAGAGGAGATGCGCCGCGTGAATCCGTTCGACTGGAAGGCCGAGTTTCCGGAGATCGTGAAGGCCGGCGGCTTCGATGCGGTCATCGGTAATCCGCCGTATGTTTTCGCACGAGAACTTTTGACAATCCGCGACAAAGATTACTTTGCTAGCCACTACAGAACAATATGGGAAAAACCCAACACGTATATGATTTTTATGGAGCAAGGGATTTCTCTGGTCAGCCAACGGGGCATGCTCAGTTTTATAGTGCCCAATTCATGGCTTACCGTTGAGTCCGGGAAAAAGCTGCGAGATGTTTACGCATCTCGACTTCTTGTTCTTGCCGATTTGCTTTACCCAGTTTTCAGCGGTGCCACTGTTGAAACGGTTATTTTTGTGGCCGGAAAAGATCCACATCCTGGGAAGGTCAAATGCTGCACGGCAAAATCGCGCGAAGAATTGGAGCCTTCCAAGTTTGTCGATATGTCTGCCGATTCCTGGAGAGTGAACGAGGGAAAGATCTATTTAACGTCTGGTTCCGGCATTGATTCGGTGCTAGAGAAAGTACTCGCACGCTCTAAACGGATCGGAGATTTATTTGATGTTAAGACTGGCCTGCAAGCATATGAGGCTGGGAAAGGGGTCCCAAAGCAGACTAAAAATGACGTTGTGAACCATGTGTTCGACTATGATGATAAATTTGATCAGGACACATATCGGTATCTCGACGGAAAGGACGCGGGACGTTACGGTCTTTACTGGACGAAGAAATGGTTGCGGTACGGCCCATGGCTTTCACAACCGAGGGCTATCGATATTTTCAAAAGACCAAGGATTCTTCTGCGGGAGATAACCTCACCGTTGCCTTATTGCGTGAACGGAGCATTTTGTCGGGACCTCTTCTTGAATAATAAAAGCATATTGAATATTTTGCATGCTAAGGACAACGAAGAGGCTTTATTCTTTCTCCTCGGCCAATTAAATTCTAGGCTATTATCCATTTTCTATAAACACAGAGCTGTAAAGAGCTCCAGAAACATTTTCCCGAAGATCGTAATTAAAGATCTCAGAATTTTCCCCTGCATGCCTTTCCGCTCAAAGAGTGACGACATAAGTATGCAAGTCGTCAATAGAGTGAAGAGAGCATACGACCTGCAGAGCCAACTAAGAACTGTTAAGACGCCAGATGAAGAGATCCGCCTCAAGCGCCAGATTGACGCGACCGATCAGGAGCTCGACCAGCTCGTCTATGACCTCTACGACTTGACGGAAGAAGAGATCAAGATCGTTGAAGCGGCGTCGGTTGCATCTTTGCCGAAACTGAAGGAGAATAATGGCCATGAATCAGAAACCGAATCAGCCGACCGCCCCAGCTCAGGCCGACGCGCGACTGCAACAGTGGCGCAGCCAGAACAATACCCCGGCGAAGGTGGCGGCGGCGCACCGGAAAGTCCTGCTGGAGCGGGTGAGCCAGTCCATGGCGTTCGAGAACC
>CAYIMJ010000081.1:0-1974 GCA_964364605.1 uncultured Candidatus Saccharibacteria bacterium
TAGGTGCCGACCTTCGCCCATGTGGTTGCCGAACCGGGATTCGTACCCTTGTAAACAATCACCTCGCCCTCACTGGTCACGAATACAGCGGCGTCATCGATGCCGCTCCCACCGTCGAACGTCCACGATGCTCCGGCGACGAGATATCCGCCTTTCTTAGCCTCTCCGTCAAGTGGGAAGCGAGTTAGTGCACCACCAGCGGCACCTGCCGCCAGATACCAGAATGACAGCGAATCCTTCTGGATGAACATCATCCGTCCCTTGAACTCGAACGCACTAATAATCGCCTTCGGGTCAAGTCCGGTCAGTGCGGGGGAACTGGCGGCAGTTACGGCGAGCCACGCCGATCCGTTGTAATAGAGCGGGCTATCCACACCATTGAACATCATCAGGTAATTGTAGGTGCCGTCGCCAAAATTGAGGCATTGATGCTTTCCGTTCGTGCGACTGGCTACCGCGCTACCGACCAGTGTCGCGGCACCGTTGATCGTCCAGATTTCACCCGTGGCGAATCCGATGATTGAGATCGCTCCGGCTGGTGCATCGGCAGCGGCGAATTCCAGTTTCTTGGTTGTACCGCTATAAACCTGGGCGACGTAGAACTTGCCCGCCGAAACCTGTGTGGTACCGGCATCGCGACTGCCGACCTCAACCAGTGCGGTCGAATCGAATATCGAAGTCGTGCCAGCGTTGGTGACGGTTGTGCCGAGTTGCGTCCATGTCGTGCCATCAGATGAGGTGTAAAACTTGACGACATTACCCCCGGCACCATCGTCCACATCCAGTGTCGCGCGCACCCATAGCGCGGCGCCATTGGCGACAGTCGGGGCGACGCTGGATGTGGATGTGACCAGCGCGGCGGCAGTGCCGGTCGGGCTGGTCTGGAGTTGGAGAGTGCCGTCCGTTTTAACCGATAGTGCATAGGATCGCTGGTCAGCAGTCGCGGTTGATTTCGCCAGCAGGGTCGATATGGCTGCGGGCGTCCAGTCATCCAATGCCACCTTGACGCGAATATCGATGTCGCCCGTCACCGATGCGGCCACCGAGTCTGGAGTCGAAGCATAACCGCCCGATGAGCCTGGTGACAGCATGTGATTATCGACAATCGCACCCGCCGAACTCACATCGTAGACGGCGGCGCTGGTCGATCCGAACAGTTTGTTCGTGCCGCTCGGGGAATTATAGGCCGCCAGGGTGGACACATTCAGCGTCATCCCGGTTTTATGGTCAATACTGCCGCTGCGAATTTCCAGATAGGAGGTCTTTGGAAACCAGTTTTCAAGCACGATAGCGTCAGTTGGCTTCATCGCCGCCAGTGCGTCACGGTCATTCCACCCGCCCAGCGGCGCTGGATAGGACTTCGATACGCTGACGCGCTGTTGTGGCGTCGAACCCTTACCCCGACGTGGAGTTCTCATGGGACATTCCAGTTACCCTGGGGCACCATGACGGCGGGACGTGGGCCGGAATACTCATCACCCATGTTCATGCGTTTCTTCAGCCCATTGTGACCGAGCGCCTTCGATACCATATGCTCGTAGGTGCTGAAGTCCTCGGAATAGTTGAAACCCTTTTCTTTCTTCCAGCGCCAGCGCAATCCAGCGAGCAGGATGTGCTCGGGGAGCAGCAGAGTGTCGGTATCCAGCGTAAAATATTGCTTGTAGGTCACACCATCTGCGCCTAGTATCCAATTACGACTTACATATTCGAAGGCCCATGTATTGCCCGCGCTCGGCACTGGCGTTGAAATCAGACGACTCCCGCGCACTCGCGCCTGATAGGTCGGTCCGGTGTTCGCAATCGCCTTCGATGCTGCCCACTCCTGCCCATCAAGCACAACGATAGGGAGTCGCAGAGTCCGATCCCAGAACGAATCCTGCTTGAAATGGTCGAAACCGTTGCTGGCAATCACACCGATGGCACCCTGATCCTCTTGTGCCAATGTAGTATGCGTGGCCTCAAACGTCAGTTCTT
>CAYIMJ010000082.1:0-1963 GCA_964364605.1 uncultured Candidatus Saccharibacteria bacterium
TCCCAGTTGTTGTTGACGTTCCCGCCCGACTGGTCGAAGTAGCCGACGTAGACCCGGTTGCCGTTCGAGGTGACAAGTATTGCTTTCTTCCATCTGGAGCACCAGGCATCGAGGTTTACGGCTTACCTATTGGATAAGATTATATCCTCTCCGCCCTGAATCGTTTTTGGGAGCAGTCGGAACCGGAATGAACCATTGTCCCGACACCTCCGCCAGAAGAAAGCAAGAATTTCGATCTCTGGCTTCACTCATACTCTGCCGTTATCCGTAGAGTAACGGCACTCTGATGATGTACCTGTAAAACAGGTAGAAGTGAGAATGCCTGCGAGGTGAAACCGTAGCCGCACCTTCATGAGCAAGCAACAGCATTCTACCAAATATTTTTCTGGATATGAAGAACCCCGCTGAATGTTCCCAGCGGGGCCCCGGCTACAAAATTTTGCGCCGAAGTTCAAGGTTGAAGAGATCGAGAGGATCAAGTCCTCAAGTCTCAAGGATCGATGTTTACTTCCGCGAGGACGACAGACCGATGTAACTGACGCGGTTGACGTCCCAGTCGCCGTGGACGTCCCAGCCCGACTGGCCGAAGCGGCCGACGTAGACCCGGTTGCCGTCCGAGGTGACATCCTGACAGCGCACGTAGTACGTCTCGTGCATCCGCTCACCGGTCTCGGCGAAGTGCAGGTTCATGCCGAACAGCACTTCACAGAAGATCGAGAATTCCTCGTCGGGGCCGAGCAACGCGAGCTGCTCGTCGTAGGTCTTCGAACGCGAGTTGGGAACGTCCGTCTTGCGGAGCAGAAGCCACCGCAGGCGAACCTTCGTCTTACGAGCGAAGTCCTGGTTCTCGTACCAGTCCTGCTTGTAGGCGTTCTTCTTCATCCGCTTGCGGATCTCGAGACCCGTCAGCGGATAGCCGGCGACGAGGATGTGCGTGTCCTTGCAGGCACGCAGCTCGTCTTCGGAGAAGGGAACCTCAGCCAGCTGAGCCAGCTCGGCGTCGCGGTAGCGGACACCGAAGTGCTTCGCCACCTGATCGGGACCGTGGTAGTTCCGGCCCATGATCTCGGCCGCGTGCTGTTGCGACGTGGTCGGCTGGTACTGCGACGGATCGCCGAGGACGAGCGTGACCGCTTCGCGGAACAGCTGCTCGTCGTGTGCCAGCTTGGACCAGAACTCGCGTCCGGCACCGACCTTGCGACCGGTGACGACCACTTCCTTCATGAGTCCGAGATCGCGTCCGAACTCTTCTTCCTGCACTGCGGGCTGCTCGACGGGACGCACCGTGGTATCCACGACACACCTCCATTTGAAGCATTTTCCCGAAGCCGTCGGAAAGGCGGACCGACCCCTTCGTTTTTTCTGAGGCGAGTTTTCAGGCCCTAATAAGGCTTAGGAGCTAAAAACTCGCCTCACTTGCGGGTTATAAAAGAACAGCAGATGATATCACTTGGCAACCTTTTTGTCAAGGGCTAGCCAGAAAAAGTGTATTGGTTTTTTATAGAGCTTTGCAAAAGTCTCCAATTCAACAATATCAAGCCTTTGTACCCCAGATTCGATCTTTGAAATATAGGCTTGTGGACGATGGAGTAGTCTTGAAACCTGCACCTGGGTTAAGCTGCGCTGATGACGGGCTAAAATTAGCCGAGACACAAGCTCTTTGTATCGTTGTGAATATATCGATTTGACCATAGTCTTGGTATAGTATATTCTTTTTCTTGATATTCGAAATTCTGATACTGCTGAGAGAAAAGCCCGCGTTCCCGCCGACGCTCCGCTTTGGCGGGCAGGCGCCCAAAAGAAAGCATGCACTGAGCGAAGCGAATGTGACGATTTCAAGTTTTTTCGCTGGGTCACATTGAATTGTGACCTGCATTAAATAAGAAATTTTCTGTTTTCTATTTCACCAAACTATTCCAAAAATCTGCAAGACTTATATCGTACCCATTTTTTTGTGAAATTG
>CAYIMJ010000083.1:0-1956 GCA_964364605.1 uncultured Candidatus Saccharibacteria bacterium
GGGTACCAAATTATGCTGCTGTTGAGCCGTTAGGGAGTTTTGAGATTCACGGTCCCACAATTCTATCGGGATTATTATCCTAAAATTTTTACAACAGTAATTACCGCAAGCACGTAACCGGCGAGAGCAGTGAGACCCATAAACCACATAAAGAGTCTTGAGGTGGGGATGAACAGTAGTTTTTCCTGCATCCATATCGTTGTGAAAAATGTTTCTTTCCCCGAATGCCTCTTGAGGCTCTGAAGTATATCTTCGACCGTAGATACTCCCATTCTGTCCTCGTCATTCTTATAGCCGATGTAATAGAGCGGTTGGAATCTGCTGAGCGAGAGCGGCGCTTCCCCACCCACGTCGTTCATGTGTTTGTCGATATAGTTTATTTTGTATTGAATCCAGTTCAGCGTCGCATGCACTTTTATATACCGAAGGAGGAGAAATGACGACGCAAGACCAATACTGAGGAATATCGGTAAGTGATTTATGGTAAACAAATTCCCATCCCATTTGTATGTGGCAACCCAGCTGACGAGAAGGAAAAACGCAGCAAGTGCAAGCCAGGCATGCGAGTCATAGTGCCTTGCCGCAGCGTGGAGCTCGCTGTAGTACTTCTCTCGAAACGCTTCGATGTCTGTGAGCATGATGGGATTGTACATCCCGATTTGTTAGGAAGCTAACCGAAGTTTGCGGGTCATCCTGTACGACACTGAAACCATGCAGATAGAAAGGGAGTTATCAGTGGTATGTTCGAGCTGGAAACGGTGGCTGACCCCATTACCTTCCTATAGTCTGCACATCTTTCTTCGCGAGCTCCACTCGGTTCGCTAGCGGATCAAGGACGTCGTTTCCCGGTCGTGAGCATCACGCAGGCTTTATCGATACGGCGTTCATGTGCCTCTGAATCTTTGGCTGAATCTATCCAACCAACGAAGTCTCTCCTCTCGTCTGGAGTGAGATTCTTCCATTGTGTCTTCGCTTTTGAGTTTGCGCCGAGAGTCTTGTACAGATTCATTGGCACTAGTGCATAGCAGCAAGGACGTCGCTTCCCGGCCATGAGCCTCGAAGGAAGGCTCTCGACCCGACGTTTTCGTGTTTCTGGCTGCTGAGCCGACTCAATCCAGCTAATAAAGTCCCTCCGCGCGATCGGTGTGAGACTACTCCACTGAACCTTCGCATTCGGGCTAGCCGAGAGAACTTTGCGAAGATCCGTCGGCGTTCTTTCCATGACCCAATAGTACCGTAAATTAACTAAACTAGACTGCTAGGAGACTTGGATTCGCCTCTCGCTCTGCCGAGCTCAAGACCTGTACTTCTGAGGCGTCGTCTTAGATTAGAAGAAACTATCTCTAAAAACATTATGACGTTAGAAGATTTTTTACTTTCGCCACCGATTCTTCAAAGCTCGTCCCGACGTCGATAAATTCTATTGGTAGCTGGGCATCTTTAAAAATTTCACGTTTCTCTTCATCAATCTTTATTCTGTCTGCCCGATGGTGAGAGCTACCATTTACTTCAATTGCCACCACCGGCTTAAAATATCGGTCGCAAATCAAAAAATCTATGTGCCGCGGCATCAGCTTATTATTTCTTGCATAAAAACCTGGACCATCTACAGCATTAAGAATGTCTGCGAGACGCATATTTGGAAAAACATGATAGCCGTTAGGTAACTGCTTCTTCAATTCGTAGAAAAACGCCTGTTCGCTTTTATTCATCACACTCTCACGTTTACGGTAACCCGAGAGGGTCGATTTGTTTATATTTGTCGATTCTTGAAATAGTGCCTGCCAAAAGTCTTTAAGAATTTTGACGACTCCTACTAACACTAGAACGGCTACGGCGAAAATTATTAATGAGTTCATGACTAAAGGGGATCTTATTGGGGGCTCCTGCGCACGGCTGGGGGATTAGGACTCGAACCTAAATTAACGGGACCAAAACCCGTCGTCCTACCATTAG
>CAYIMJ010000084.1:0-1927 GCA_964364605.1 uncultured Candidatus Saccharibacteria bacterium
CAGTGGCCAATTGGCGCAAGCGCTTCGCCGACTTCCCGACACCTCTGGCTGAGTTGAAATCTGGCCCCGTATTCGGGGAGGGTCAAGTCAAGCTCTGGTTGGCGCGACGGCAAGCTGCGAGCGACGCGCCTGAAATTGAACTTTTCTATGACCAAATGGCCAGCAAGCGAGGAGACCCGGCTGATTTGCGTGCAACTGTCGAGAAGGTTCTCAAAAAGTTACAGAGAGAGGCAACGTCAACGAAGCGTCCAGGTATCCTATTGGGGCGAGTTCAGAGTGGAAAGACACGAGCCTATCTGGGCGTTACCGCACGCGCATTCGATAGAGGTTACAACGTCGCTGTCATCCTCACGAAAGGTACTAAATCTCTCGCAGCTCAGACGCTAAGCCGAGTGAAAGAGGACTTCGGCGAATTTATCGCAGCCGATCAGGTGGAAGTCTTTGATATCTTGTCCGTGCCCGACCTTACACCGTATGAACTGACGCACAAACTCGTGTTCGTGGTCAAAAAGGAGGACGACAACATGAAGCGGCTGCTTGATCTCTTTGAGACAAAGTATCCGGAACTTCGAGGAAGAAAAGTTCTTATAATCGATGATGAGGCCGACCTTGCGTCAGTCAGTGGTCGGCGAGTTAACGGAACGAGCACGGCAGGCGTTATCTCGCGGCAAATCGATCAGCTTCGAGAACTCGCAACAGATTCTTCATACTTACAGGTTACTGCGACCCCTTACGCTCTCTATCTTCAGCCGGAGGACGATATTGTCGTCAACGGGGAATCGCTGTTCAAACCGAAACGGCCGGCGTTTACGGTTTTGCTCCCGAACCACGGCAAATACGTGGGCGGCGACGAATATTTTGAAAAGAGCACCGATTCGGATTCTCCCGCCTTCTTCTTTTTTACAGAGGTTCCTCTTGCGGAACGCGATGCGTTAAAAAAAGAGGATCGACGAAGATTCCAGATCGATAGGGTGTTGACCGAGAGAAACACAGCTGTCCTCAGAGATGCTGTAGTTGCGTTTCTTGTCGGCGGCACAATCAGGCGGTTGCAACAGCGTACGGCAAACCAGAGGACACAAAAATACAGCTTCCTTTTCCATACGGAACAGGCACGAAGCTCACACGAATGGCAAGAAAGGATTGTAAGTGCCATTAGAAATGCATTGGTCGATCAAGCTCGTGCAGACAGCCCTCTTTTCAATGAACTCTTGCGGGCGGCGTATGTTGACCTGAACAGGTCAATCGAGCTTGAAGTCCTCCCAGTACCGAGCATCGAAGAAGTCAAGAAATCCCTTATCGATTCGCTCCTCTCTGGCCAGTTGATGGTTACCAAAGTGAATTCGGACACCGACATCAGGAATTTAATCGCCGACGATGGTCAGTTGAAGTTGCGCACGCCCTTTAATATGTTCATCGGAGGGCAGATCCTCGACCGCGGCATCACGATCAATAATCTGATTGCGTTCTACTATGGTCGAAATCCTAACCGTTTCCAACAAGATACCGTCCTTCAACATTCACGCATGTACGGCGCTCGTTCCACAGCTGATTTGGCGGTAACGCGATTCTATGCGCCTCTGCATGTCCACCAGTTAATGCGACGCATACACGAATTCGATGGTGCACTAAGGAATGCTTTTGAGTCCGGCGCACATGACGGTGGTGTATATTTTATCCGAAAAGACGCGGCGAAACGTCTAATCGCTTGCTCACCCAATAAACTTCTTTTCTCTGATGTCGTAAGCATACGCCCCGGTCGACGACTCGTGCTATCTGGCTTTCAAACGGTGGCGAAGTCTGCCGGCGCACGTAATCTGAGGCTCTTAAATAATAAAGTCGAGACGCTCGTTGGTTCCTCCGAGAAGCCACAACTTATCACTGTAGAAGAAGCGACAAGGTTGCTTGAGTTAGCGTACGCGAATTTTGA
>CAYIMJ010000085.1:0-1924 GCA_964364605.1 uncultured Candidatus Saccharibacteria bacterium
ATGCGCTCCAAGGTCAGTTTTAACGCTCCTGCAGAGTCTCAACACGATAGTTCTCCGGAGCAGTGGCGAGAAGTTTTTCGAGCGCCTCGCGCGAGAGGAGGCCCTTCTGCGCGCCGATTTCTTGTACGACTGACATTGAATTAACCGGACCCCAGAGAAGCGCTTCTTTGAGTGGTTTGCCGAGCGAGAGTGCAACAGCGATTGTTGAAGTACAAGCGTCACCTGCGCCCGTGCGCTCGTAGGGAGGCTTCGGGTCGGGATACATCGGCACTTTGAGCATCTCGACACCATCGTAGGCGTATGCACCGTTAGGACCGTCAGTGATGAGTACTATCTTTGGTCCGAGTATATACATTTTTGTTAATAGTTCTTTAATATTTGTTTCTCCAAGCTCAAGGATACGCTCCGCTTCCTGCTTATTACATGCGACGAGCTCACTCGCGCGATACAGCGGAGCCATATGCTCTCTCCCAGTCGACATCTCGAAGGTGCTTGGTTGGAATGCGAGCTTTGTTTCGGAATGTGCAGTACACCATGTGGCGATGTCCTTATGGAGTTGTTCTGAACGGCCGGCAGAAGAGAGATACATCCACTTCGGGGGTGCAAATTCTGGCGGTATGCCGTAAGAATACTCTTGATGTTGAACGAGAATAGTCCTCTCGGATTCATACCAAAGCACATAATCATGATTTGTTTTTAGATCCTCATTGACTCGCACATACTGTGTATCAACACCCTCGTTTGTAAGAGTAGCGAGAATCTTTTCTCCATAAGAATCGTTTCCAACATTTGAAATAAATCACGAGGAAAGACCAAGTCGTGCAGCTGCAACGGCGGCGTTTGCACCGTTACCAACCGCTGGAACCAGTACGGAAAACTCATAGGGGATTTTATCGCCCCACTTCATAGAATTGGTGCTATCATCACTATTTACATCGCAGTTTATTTTTGCCTCCTTCAGCCGAATAAACTCATCAACAGTCGTGTCACCAATCGCAACAAATTCTAAAGGCATAGTGCTTACTATAACCTGCAACCTGCAACCTGCAACCTGATATACTATTTTTATGACTGATCTGGTAGCGATCGCGCGTTCGTTTTTTATCCCAGGCAAAGGACTTCTCGCGCTGGATGAGAGTGTAGACACAGCGGCGACTCGTCTTGCTGCCTACGGTATTCCCACGGGCGTAGAGACGCGTCGCCAGTTCCGAGATCTTTTTATTAATACCGAAGGTATTGAACAATATCTTTCTGGCGTTATTCTCTTCAGTGAAACGCTTTCCCAGAAGGGAAATAATACAACATTGTTCACCGAATCACTCGCAGAGCGTGGCATTCAGCCTGGTATACATGTTGATATGGGCACAGAGCCATTTCCGACGAGTCCAAACGAAGTCATCACTAAAGGCCTTCTTGATCTCCCTGAACGTCTTATCGAGTATAAGAAGCAAGGTGCGACCTTTACTAAGTGGCGGGCGAAAATATGCATTGAGGGGGATACCCTACCAACGACCCAGGCGATTCATGAGAATGCAAAACGGCTTGCTCACTATGCGAAGGAAGTGCAGATGGCCGGTCTCGTGCCTATTCTCGAGCCCGATGTGTTGCTTGATGGCAAACATTCGCGCAAGAGAACTCGTGCAGTGATGGAAAAGGTTCTCGGTGTCGTATTCTCAATGCTTGACGAATATGCAGTCGATCGAGCAAGTGTAATCCTCAAAACCGCAATGGCGATTTCGGGTAGTGATACCGAGAAAAAGGATACGCCAGAAGAAGTGGCTGAAGATACGGTTGCAGCGCTCATCGCGAGCGTGCCGCGACAGCTTCCCGGCATTGTGTTTCTCTCGGGAGGGCAAACTCCCGACGAGGCCACCGATAATCTCGCCGCTATTGTGAAGCATGCTCGAAACGTTGAAGCGCCCTG
>CAYIMJ010000086.1:0-1910 GCA_964364605.1 uncultured Candidatus Saccharibacteria bacterium
ATTCAGTCAGGCGCTCATTGCGGTTATAGCCCTACGATTCGGACGCGCCGTGTGGACAAGCGCTGATCGTTTCAGCATCATGCTCGCGGTAGTAGCTGTCGCGCTCTGGGCACTGACAAAAGAACCACTGATTGCGCTCGTTCTGACTACAATAGCGGATCTTGCATTGCTGTTGCCGACTGTTGTGAAAACATATCGCGAGCCAGAGTCAGAGCCTGCTACCCTTTGGATTATTTATACGCTCACCTGTGTCTTAGCGATCATCGCGACACGGAACCTCACTATCTATAATCTTCTTGTCCCTGTGTATACCGTCCTTAGCGACGCAACGATTACTATGCTCGCTCTGCGCGGACATTTCCTAATTCGCGCTGCCAAGTAATATATCTACAAAGAGAGCGCAAACTTCTCGAGCGACAAACCAAGATCCCCTCCCCCACGGCGCGAAGCCTGCAGGAGTTCAATGAGGTTGAGTGAGAGCTGACGCGATTCCTGTGGTGACCACATGCGTGAGCCTTTCTCCATCAAGTCACGCGCTTTCCAATGTAGAAGGCCGTGAAGCATCTCTGGAGCGTCACCTGCGTAGAGCGCGCGGTTGATTTCAAGCCAAAGTTTCTCCCGCTGACGAGCGCCGAGGGCATTGACCAAATTTCCGTTGAAGCCGCGCGTCACTGTGCTTGCAGATACTTTGTCGTAGCTGTAGACCATTTTTGCCTTCGCCGCGAACTTCTTTATTTTTCCTGCTGCGAGTTTCGGCGCGAGAATTATGATGGCGTTGTCGGATTCAGCTAGTGTAGCTATGTGGTCTTCGAGAGTGCTGCCACTGGCTTCTTCATCACTGTCTTCGTCTTCGTTTACCGCACGCACCACAGGAAATGGGTCATCAATCAGTACCAGCATCCTCTGTACGAAGAGTCCGCCTGAAAAAACAGCATCATCGAGCGCGGCAGGAGTCATTTCTTCTCGTGTGAGACGCACATACACGAGGTTTGGTTCTTTTACACGGGCTTTCGCCACCCATTCAAACGCTTTGGCGCGCGTTTTCTCGACATCCGTTCCGTGGAAGAGATAGATCACGATAGATGCATCGTACCCCAATCAGGACCGGACTTCATAGTCGCGATGATAGGCACACTGCGTCGTTCTTTTTCTGGAAGGACTGATTCCATAATATTTTTTATCTTTGTACTGAGAAGCTCGGTACGCTCACTGCGTATCTCATATACCAATTCATCGTGCACTTGCAAGAGAAGATAGGCATCCTCATGTGCTTTTTCTTTCGTGAGCATCTCGTTTACCTGTACCATGGCGAGTTTGATGATGTCCGCTTGCGTTCCTTGGATGGGCGCGTTGATGGCCATACGCTCCGCCTGCGCGCGCACATACGGCAAGGACGATTTCATCTCAGGGAATTGTCGACGACGCCCGAACAGGGTTTCGGTGTAGCCGTGTTTGCGTGCGAAGCCGCGCGTGCTCTCCAGATATTCTGAAAGCGTCTTGAACGTCGAGAAATAATCTTCGAGAAATTGGTGAGCTTCGGCAGTGGTGCTCCCGAGCTGGGCGCGCAGCGCATTCACACCCATGCCGTAGAGAATACCGAAGTTGATGATCTTCGCGCGACGACGCATTTCCGCGTCAACTTTCTCCGGTGCCACACAAAAGACCTGTGCCGCTACTTCTTGATGCACATCGCGACCGCTTTTAAATATGTCGCAGAGCCGTCTGTCGCCGGAAAGAATTGCTGCGAGCCGCAGTTCTATCTGGGAATAATCGAGTGACACGAGGTCAAAGCCTTTCGCCGCGATGAACGCATGACGTATTGCTCGACCGCGCTCAGTACGCATTGGAATATTCTGCAATCCCGGGTTCTGGCTCGCCATGCGTCCGGTCACTGCGCCTGTCTGGATAAA
>CAYIMJ010000087.1:0-1837 GCA_964364605.1 uncultured Candidatus Saccharibacteria bacterium
ACGAAGTAACTGTCGTCACCTCGGACGACACGACAATCACTGGCGTCGTAATATCAGTCGAAGGCTATTCGGGCCTGCTCCACGACGGCACGATCCTCTCATGCCGTCACATCACTGCCTTGACCAAAACCGGCCGGCATTTCGAAGAAGACCAGTACCAGGTCACGTCCAAAGCGCGCGAACTTCTGGCGCAAGCCGAAGAATTCGCTCGCCAGGGCGATACCGATTGGGCAGCCGATCTCCGAGAAGATCTGCTCTAGAAAACAAACACTAGCCCGGCAGACCGGAGGTGGCTGCCGGGCCACTCACATTACAGACTATTATGACCGAAAAACACAAAGGCAAAGAACTGCCGCCAATTACCCCCACCGAAGCCGTCGCTGAAGCGATGGTCTGGGCCTATGCCCAAAATTTCAAGGAGACGCGTCGAACCAGAAGGATTTTTCTCGATACTTTTGACCAAGTAAGAGAGCCGGTCCACGAAAAAGTCCAGTCCCTCACCTCCGCCTTAACCAGAGAATTGTGTGAAACAAACAGTATCTACGTTCTTTGTTTCCTCTTCCAAAAATACCCTCATCTTTTTAACCGTTATTTCCTTCTGGAATCACGAATTGACGAAGAAGTCGACCCCCGGTTCAGAAATACTGATTGGTATCGCCACGTTTGTTTTTTAGTTCAAGATATCAACAGCGTTTTTCACGCTGGATCACCGGCAAACTATGATACCTGGTCAGGTAAATACAGTCTTAACCGCTTCTTTACATCCAGCAGTCTCGCTAAAATTCTGGTTCAAATTCAAGCCTACGAACTGGGTGTCTGGCCATCATTAGAGTTCATTGAACACCTTCTTCAACAAGATAACACCGGAAGCTCCGTTGCTATCACTAAATCCCAGGATAATCCCGACGTCCACACCATCCGTATAGCCACTATCTATCGCCCCTTGAGGAACAAACAACCATACGTCAATAACGAAAAACACGACGTTCCCATTCTCCCAACTGGTCAATTCCTCGATCCAATCTACTTTTAAAAAACATGACCCGACTCGAATTAATCCAGAAAATTCTGGAAGAAAATCACCAGCCAAAATTCCGTTTCGCGCAAATAAAAACTGCAATCTTTTCGGATAATATTTCCCGCTACAGCCAGATTTCTAACATCCCCAGCAAGCTAAAAGAGCAAATCATTTCCGTTTTGGGCGATGAGATCCTCTCCCTGACGAAAATCCAGGAAAGTAAAGGGGTTCAAGCCCACAAAATTCTCTTCGAAACTCGTGACAACTACCAAATCGAGTCCGTCCGTCTCCAGTACAAAACCCACGCCGCTCTTTGTATCTCCACCCAATCCGGCTGCGCCCTGGGTTGCCTCTTCTGCGCTACCGGCGTCATAGGCTTCAAAAAGAACTTTACCGCCGATGAAATTGTCGACCAGGTCCTCTACTTTAAGAAAAACGGCCTTCCCATCGACTCCGTTATCTTCATGGGCATGGGCGAACCCCTGGCCAATCCCGACAATACCTTCGCCGCCATTGACCTCTTGACCGCCCCCGACGGCCCAAGCAAGCTGGTCGAGCGCGGTGCCGATTCTCAAATCGGCCTGGCCATGAGCCCGCGCCGTCTTTCCCTCTCCACTGTCGGCATCGTCCCCGGCATCGAGAGACTGACCCGCGACTATCCCAACATCAATCTCGCTTTCTCTCTCCATAATCCGTTTGACGAAGAAAGACTCAAACTCATGCCCATTACTAGAGCGTACCCAATCAAAAAGGTACTGGCCGCCATCGACAAACACCTCGCCGTTACCAACCACAAAGTCTTCATCGCCTACATTCTCC
>CAYIMJ010000088.1:0-1784 GCA_964364605.1 uncultured Candidatus Saccharibacteria bacterium
TATTTGCTTCACCTCTCCCCGCCTTGGCCAAGTGAGCCACTCTCTCTTTAAATCTTTCCGTGCTTAGTTCGACAAAACAGAAAACTAGCTTATCAACAGACCTGTCGCCACGTCGTGCTTCCCTGCTCGCAAGTCTCGTTACTTCTCTTGAGTAGTCCTTGTTCAGAATCTCAACCGCGTAAACAACGTCATCGATTTTTGCGAGAAAAACGTATTCCTTGTCGTCAAGTACGAAGACATTACCAAACTTAACTGTTTGGATCATGTTTATCGACCAATTTTTACGAGCAAGTCGATCTCTTCTTCCGTTGCCTGGCTGTCAGGATCTTTTGCGGCCAAGCTGTAAGGGATCTCCTGTAGTAGCTCCGTTTCTCTCCAAGGTGATTCAGAGTGGGATGCGTCCTCAATATACTGAGTATTCTTTGATCCAAACCTTTTACAAACCTTCTCAAGTACTTCTAGCTCCGTTTCAGAAAATAACTTTTTGTCTCGGTCGCTGAAGCCTCGTCTTGGAAGTATCCTGTACATCTCAGTCCCATCTGGCCTCTCGATCTCAATAGTGTCCGCTAAGATGGAATTGTCAACGTCATCAGTTGCCGTATCTACAAGGTTCTTTATGGCAGAAGGAATTGGTCCGTGTTCCAGATGGACATAGCGATCGAACGTGACTGGCGTGCCGTATTTCTTCAAGTGCAGAAAATCAAGAAAGTAAAAAAGCTTCATCAGCTTAACCTTCCCCAGAAACTTCGTCTCAGTATTACAGGCAAAATAAAGGATCAAGGCCTTTAACTTGCTTATTGGTAAGTTCATATTGTTAGTTCATAAATATTTATTAGTCTCAATATAGCGTAGCTTATTTTGACTGACAAATTATATACAATCGGGAGGAGAAAATAAAGTTCAGGATACCTCGTTCGTAAGTTTTGTCAAAACAGAAAGCGGCCTATAGCCGCTTTCTGGTCGGTGTCGCTGCAAGGCTCCTTGTTGGTGCTTGAGCATTGCTCAGTGGCCCAACGCGAATGCACTATTCGCGAACTTAAACTTGAACCTTTATTTTGTCTCGTCGGTTCTGAAACCGATAGTCTTCTCGTCTTCTGACTTCAAAACTTTAGTCATTACGTCCAGCAACGCTTTGGCGTGTTCTAAAGACATACCAATCCGCGCAACAACCTGTTGCTTCTGGAGACTTCCCAGGTTTTGAGCAATTTCGAAGTTAACTCCATAGGGTGTCTTGTTGATAAAAACTGAGTCTGTGTAGAGTATCGGCGTGCTGTTACTCATCATGATCTCTTGCTTGTGTTCTTCCTGCATCTTTCTCACCCCCTTCCCCGATTCATAAGTTTATATACTCAGCTTTATAAGGTTCATATTCCAGGCCAATTAATATCTAATCGTGGTGGTATGGCGCTGGGGTTTGCTGATGTGAACATTGAAGACGCTAGCCCTGATGAAGTTGTGATATTCTCAATATGGGTGTGGGGAGCGATTCTGCAAAATGGATACTTATTGCATTCACGTAACACCACCGAAGAAAGTGGTTCGACCGCCAAGGAAACGGCGACGACGCAACCACAAGCCAGATTGATAACCCTCCTCGAATCCATCTCACATACCCATGTCCATGCCGCTCATACCGGAAGGCATGCTTGGCATTGCGGAATCTTTTTTCTCTGGTAAATCAGTCACGGCGGCTTCGGTCGTTAAGACCATGGCGGCGACACTTGCGGCGTTCTGTAAGGCCGAGCGGGTAACTTTGAGCGGGTCGATGATACCAGCGGCCATCA
>CAYIMJ010000089.1:0-1782 GCA_964364605.1 uncultured Candidatus Saccharibacteria bacterium
CTCTCTTCATGATCGCGTGGTACCGGCTCCCTGGTATCATCGCTTCTCTCGCGCTTGTTGAATACGTTCTTTTCATGCTTGCAGTCATCAAAATTATTCCTATCACACTTACGACCTCAGGTATCGCTGGTCTTATTATCACGGTCGGTATGGCAGTCGACGCAAACGTCTTGATTTTTGAACGAACAAAGGAGGAATTACGAGAAGGTAAAACCCCGAGGGAGGCCGTGCATATTGGCTTCAGTCGTGCGTGGCCAGCGATTCGCGATGGCCATCTCACGATGCTCATCTCTGGCGTCATTCTCTTCTGGCTCGGGACGAGTATTGTGCAAGGTTTTGCTCTTGTCTTTGTGCTCGGTGTACTTGCTTCCTTTATTTCAGCAGTGACGCTCTCTCGCGTTTTCTTGTTGGCGATAGTTCCGGAGCATAAGAATGGTCCATGGTCATTTCTTATGGGCTCGGGCACTCGTAATTCATAATTTATGTACGTTATTCACCATCGCGGACTCTTCTTCTGGATAACCGGACTTCTTCTCGCCGCGGCAATCGGCGCGATAACCGTACTCGGTCTTCCTCTCGGTATCGATTTCACCGGAGGCTCGCTTATGCACGTGGAATATCAAGGTGAGCGCCCAGCCCTCGCAGATATCAAGAGTAAGGTGGCTACGATTCCACTTGGCGAAGTATCGGTCCGTGCTTCAGGGGAGAGTGCTGTTTCAATTCGTACTCGCACGCTCTCCGAGGAAGAGCATCAGGCTATCCTTGTTTCTATCTCGGGGAATGCATCGACAACGGAATTGTCCTACACATCTGTTGGTCCCGCGCTCGGCAGTGAGTTCGCCAGCAAGGCGTTGTGGGCACTCTTTGCCGTCGTGCTCGTGATTGTGCTCTACATCGCCTTTGCTTTCCGCAAAGTATCGAAGCCGGTGCCGAGTTGGGGCTACGGTCTTATCGTGGTCGCCATGCTTGCCATCGATATCATTGTGCCGGCAGGCTTCTATGCCATTCTCTGCTATTACACCGGTGTACAAGTCAACTCGCTTTTCATCGTCGCTCTCTTGGCGCTTCTGGGCTACTGTGTGAATGATGTCATTGTCATCTTCGACCGTATTCGCGAGCACTTGGCGAGAAACGAAAAAATCGGACTCAAAGAATCCTTTGAGGACACGATAGGGAAGTCCATCAACGAGACAATGACCCGTTCAATCAATACGGCTCTGACCGTCGTTCTCGCGCTTCTCGCACTCATATTCCTCGGCGCTCCTGCTACGCGCGACTTCGCGCTCGTGATGCTCGTAGGGGTGGTCGCCGGCACATTCTCCTCCATCTGCCGCTCGGCACCACTCCTGATCCCGATCGCCAACTGGTTTAAGAAGAGTTAACCAAAATCTTCATCTGCAGCGTTGCTCGCTCTAGTGCTCACTTACCGTATGCTTCATACGGCTCGTTCCGCGCTTCACTCGCGCCTTGCATCTGAAAGATTTTTGAGTAACTCTCAGAAATACGTTACTAATGATACAATCTCCACCATTATGATTATCGGCATCGCTGGCACTATCGGTTCGGGCAAGGGCACGGTCGTGGAGTATTTGAAGAAGAAAGGATTTGCGCATTATTCAAGCTCAAACATTTTGAAAGAAATTCTCACTGAGCGCGGACACCTGTATACTCGGGAATACCTCTCCAATTTGGCCGAAGAACTTCTGTCTACATATCCGGGAGGCGTGCTCTCAATGTCTTTGGAGCGGGCACAGAAGGACGGAGCAAAGGATTTTGTTCTTG
>CAYIMJ010000090.1:0-1761 GCA_964364605.1 uncultured Candidatus Saccharibacteria bacterium
TCCTCGTTCCTCGCTCGCTGAGCGCGCACACAAGAACTATCGAATAACTACATTGTGGGCGGTGCTCGCTCAATGCGTGCGGGTGAACGAAGAGATGGCGGACCCTCTTGATGTGTGGGGGAGCATGAGGAGGGGCGAGCTAGGAAGGCCGTCGATGGACGCGTGTGTGTACCTGCCCAGGGGAGACCGTTAACGAGTCACTGAAACACGAGAAGAGTCGCCAAAGTTTGCATCGCCTTGAGGGATGAGATACATGGGTGAGTGTACTTAGCGATTAAGCCCAAGCATGACGATCCGTCTCACAAAAGCTCAGATTGACGCTGCACTCCCAGCGGTTGCGATTGGTCTCAACAAGTATCTTTGGCTCCAAGCAAACCGAGATGCGAGCGACCTTCGATCAAGTCCTCTGTACAAGAGGCGATTCAATCACTTTTACAAGGTTCGCAGAGGAAAGGTATGGCAGGACCATTTTTATGGTCTGCTTGAGGCCAAGAAGGGAAAACGAGCATGTTTCTCCGAGGTCCTCGATGCTCTGTACCAGGCAACAAATCGCTACGAAGCATCCTTCGCGAGCAAACTTTTGGCAACCGTCGAACCGTCCATGCCCGTCATAGACTCGACCGTCTTTCGCAATCTCAACCTCAGGCTCCCCACTTCGAACTCAAAGAACCGGGCGGCACGCATTTGCCAGCTTCACACTATGCTGCTCGCCTATTTCAACGAGTTTTTATCGATGGAAAACGGAAAGTATCTAGTCCAGCGTTTTCGCGAAACGTATCCGGACGCAGATGTCACCGAGATCAAGATGCTAGATCTCGTGCTTTGGCAAACAAGGCCTAACCGCAGCGTCGACCCGACCGCTCACTAAGCGGCCGGCAGGTTACGCTGGAGTCGTGAGCAGCATGCAGCGCGGTGCTAAGGAGGGCGTTGACAAGTGATTGAACACGCGCAAGTTTTCAGTCTGTCTGGGCATACTACGCCGGTCAGTATACTCGTAGTTGGCGATGAATAAAGACAACATGACTCTACTTGAAGCGGCATTAACTTGCCCTCAGTGCGTATTAAGCGTAATGGGGGATCATGCTGGCGAAGGCGTTGATGCGATCTTCAAAAGGAAGACAGCCGACATAGAGCGAATGGACAGAACTTTCTGGCTACTGAGGTCACCAAAAGCGCGCCCAGCGCAAGTCCAAGGGATTTGTAATACGATTCCGTCATACACGATATTCGTTGAACCCGCGACAAAGGGTGGTGCTCGCCCCACTACAGAAGAAAACACAGCAAGAGAATACTCCGATGACGGGGTCTTATGGTATCGCCTTCCTATAGGCTTAAGCCCCGTCACCGGGAAACTCGACACCGGCGCAACCGCGCTCGTATTTGACATGATAACAACCGATGTCAGCGGGACATTGGATTTGTGGGGGTACGGAGATGCTTCGGAAACTCACAAGCCGCTTAGATTCATACTGGGCTGCTCTACGGTCTGCGCCATCCGAAAGGACACGAAATCACATCCAGAAAGGATGAAGTCACGTTTTCGTGGAATTGTTGCAGTAGCACGACTTGCGAAGCCCTACTGTGTTTGGATTCGATGAATCGCTAACAAGGCGCTCCACCGGACGGCTATCCTGCTGCGCTCCATAGCCGCTGGTGAGCTTTGACGTTAAACAGCATGCCACGGTGGGCATCAATCGCATAGTGCGGTTGCTCAAACAGGTGGTCAACGAGGCCGCAGGTGAGAAAACACCGGAGGCGTAG
>CAYIMJ010000091.1:0-1746 GCA_964364605.1 uncultured Candidatus Saccharibacteria bacterium
CAGCGTGCGCCGCCCAAAAAGCGGCCGGAAGACCTTACTTCCAAACGCGACAGGAAATTGCTTCAAGCCATGCAGAACCTGCGTCGCAGGATCGGAAATTCGCTCGCTCGCGCCAATAAGGGCATTGCGAACAGACATTAGGACAATCGCACGCAAGAAAAAGGCTGACCCATCCCGGGTCAGCCTTTCACTATTTCCATTTCCCGTTATTCCCGTGCGTCTAATCCTTTGCGCGCAGCTTCTTTAGGCGAGGCTCCGCGAGCAATAACCTCTTCTGCATTTACGGCGACATCAAATTCTCCGGCAATTTCCTGTTTCGCCGCGGTCCGCTCTTGCACCCACTTATCAAAGCTTAAGGGACTCTTCCGAAGCATTTCGAGTTCCTCGTCGGTTGCTTTATATCCTGTGTCTACATACATAAGGCTTCGAAGCGCATCATTCGAAATATTTTTAATCCCTTCATCACCCAGTTTCTCGATGAGCTTCATTCGGTCAGTAAAAGCTGCTACGAGAAATGCCTCTGCAGAGGCGGGGGATTTGCTTTCCCGAGCGAGAAGCAGTGCCCGAGTCTTCGTCGCTTCATAATCTTCGGCAGCGACAACGTCCCCTGTCTTTAGCATGCTCGCGTGTTCAAGCATCTCCCGAATAGCGACATTGTCGTAATCTTGTATATCCTCGATAGCCTCCTTATTTATAAATGCAACTGGTCTTCCTTCGGGTGTAATCATGATGGTAGTTTAGCATTGTCATGCAATGTGTGAAATGCACATTTTAGCAGGGTAGGGCACGGTATACTGCAGATATATGCACGTTTCGGAAGGCGAACTGAAAGAGTTCATCATCGACTCCGGCCTTGTCGCAAAGAAGGATATTGATGCGGCGGCTGAAGAGGCGAAAGCGCGCGGACAGTCGCTCGGCGACATCCTCGTATCGCATGGGTCGCTCACTGAAGATGCGCTCCGGCGCATTCAGGCATACGTGCTCGGTATCCCATTCGTCAATCTGAAAGAGCACCGCATCCCAGTGGATGTACTCGCTCTTATCCCGGAGCCAATCGCACGCACGCACAACATCATCGCGTACAAGATAGGGGATGAAGGTTCCCTCGAAGTTGCGATGCTCGATGTTGATGATCTCGCCTCAATCGATTCGGTGCGCAAGAAGACGGGACTCAAGATATTGCCGCGCCTCACTGACACCGAGAGTATCAAATCTGCGCTCCTGCAATATCAGAAATCGCTTAAAGACGAATTCGGCGACATCATTTCAACCGAGGCCAGCAAGATTCGTGTCGTTGCAGAGGGAAACAAAGATCTGACCGGCGACGACCTGAAGAAGATGGCGGAGGATCTGCCTATCGTGCGCATCGTTGACACTCTTCTGCGGCACGCCATCGTGCAAGGTGCGTCCGACATCCACGTTGAGCCGATGGAGACTGAACTTATTGTGCGCTATCGCATTGACGGCATCCTCCACGATGCGATGACACTGCCGTCCTCTGCGGCTGCGGGCATTGTCGCGCGTATCAAGGTGCTCTCCAACCTAAAGCTCGACGAGAAGCGCTTGCCGCAGGATGGACGCTTCAAGATGGAGACCGAAGCCGAACGCGTTTCTTTCCGTGTATCCATCCTCCCAACCTTCTTCGGCGAAAAGACCGTAATGCGCCTTTTGCGCGAGACGGGGGAGGGGTTCACGCTGGATGCGCTTGGTCTCCATGGCGAGAACATGGAACGCATCCACAAGGCA
>CAYIMJ010000092.1:0-1690 GCA_964364605.1 uncultured Candidatus Saccharibacteria bacterium
CAAACTTAACACCGACTTCCTCGGTGATAACCTGTCCACCAACCACTGCGGCGATATCGGCGAGCATATCTTTCTTTCGGTCCCCGTAGCCCGGCGCCTTTACCGCAAGCACACTGAACGTACCGCGCAATTTGTTCACGATGAACGTTGAGAGAGCGTCCCCTTCGACATCATCCGCAATAATAACGAGCTCTTTCTTCCCCGACTGAACGACCTTCTCAAGAAGCGGAAGAATTTCCTGTACGTTGCCAATCTTCTTATCCGTGATGAGAATAAGCGCGTCCTTCATCTCGGCTTCCATACGCTCTGGATTCGTGACCATGTACGGCGACACGTAACCCTTATCAATCTGGAGTCCCTCGACGATATCGTAGGAAAGTTCCATGCCCTGACTCTCTTCAACAGTCACGACGCCCGATGCTCCCACTTTCTCCACAGCCTCGGCAATAATGCTTCCAAGCACTTCGGACTCCGCCGAAATTGAAGCGACCTGCTTCACCTCCGCCTTGCTCCCCACTGGTTTTGCCATCTTCTTCAATTCCACGAGTGCAGCAACTTTTGCTTTCTCCATACCGCTCCGAATCATCATCGCGTTTGCACCTTTCATCACACGCCCCAGACCTTCCTCGACAAGGGCTTCGAGCAATACGACTGAGGTCGTAGTGCCGTCCCCGGCAGTGTCGTTGGTCTTGCTTGCCACTTCTTTCACGATTTCTGCTCCCATATTCTCAAATTTGTCCTTCAAGGAAATTTCCTTGGCAATAGAGACGCCGTCGTTCGTTATGCGCGGACCTCCGTACGACTTCTCGATGACGACATTACGTCCTCGGGGGCCAAGAGTGACCTTCACCGCATGAGCAGCCTGTGCGATACCTCGTGCGATCGCCTTGCGTGCGTCCTCAGAAAAAAGAATTTGTTTTGCCATAGGGAATGAGTAATTAGTTAAAAATGAAAGCGCTTAATTCAAGATGCCGAGGATGCCGGATTCTGAGAGGATGTAATATTCCTGTCCCTCGATCTTAACTTCGTCATAGCCGTATTTGCTGAAGAGCACCACATCGCCCACTTCTACCTGCATGGGCACATGCTTCCCTTCTTCGTATTTGCCTGGACCCACAGCGACCACTTCGCCCTTCGCCGGACGCTCCTTGTCCACCGTTTCAGGAATGATGATGCCCGAAGCAAGCTTCTTCTCACCTTCCTTCTCTGACGGCTTCACTACGATACGGTCGCCCAAAGGCGTGATTTGGAATTTCTTTGCCATAGTGTTCTATATAAATGAATAATGACGCCCTCATTGCACGTGTATAATCGAGTATAGAGAAAAGTTCACGTCCCTGCAAAGGGGCTTGACAAATGAGAAACATGGTGCTATCATTTCGGCGGAAGTTGTTCTTCACTACACACTTACAAAAGGAGGTGATTTGTGGCCTATGTGGCAACATTATTGTCATCAGTACCCCAGTCACTAATCGTTCCATTAGGACTCGCAGCGATGTTGCTGGTTTTGTGCGCAGTACTCATTTGTCGGGTAAATCGAGTACCGGTGCATGACACCAGTAAAAACCCGCGCCCCAATCCACGTACCGACAAAGGCCATCGAGGTATGGCCCTATAAAACAAAGATCTTGAGATCGCCCCGCGGGTCCCCTGGACCCGCGGTTTTTATACACAGAAAACATGGACTTAG
>CAYIMJ010000093.1:0-1664 GCA_964364605.1 uncultured Candidatus Saccharibacteria bacterium
TCATGGGCACCGATGTGCCTTCCCGCAAATCCTTCATCCAATCCAACGCCAAATATGCCACGATTGATATTTAATTTCTATTTTTAATTTCTTCTTGAATCTTTTCTAAAAATTTCTCTAACGACATAGCCCCGAGTTTTTCGGAGCGGGATTCGACGGCACCTTCTTTTGATTCAAGTTCTTTATCGCCAACGACTAAGAGGTAAGGGATTTTTTGCATTTTGGCATCACGAACTTTTTTACCCAAAGTTTCATTTGATTCATCTATTTCAGCCCTAATGCCGTTTTCTGTTAAATTTTTTAGAACTTCCTTTCCATATTCCAAATGCTTCTCACTAATCGGTAAAACTATCGCTTGAACAGGGGAGAGCCAAGTTGGAAAAACACCACTAGTATGCTCGATAATGATCGACATAAATCTCTCGAATGAACCCATGATTGCGGCATGAATCATGACAATTCTTTCTTTTTCTCCTTTCTCGTTGATACAAGTAAGATCGAATCTCTCCGGCATATTGACATCAAGCTGGATGGTAGACACTTGCCATTCTCGGTCTAGAGAATCCTTGGCCATGAAATCGAGCTTGGGCGCGTAAAAGGCCGCTTCACCCGGCGCCTCAAAATATTTCGTTTTGTTTTCTGCCGCCACTTCTCTCAAAACTTTTTCCGCTTCACTCCATAATTCTTGGTTGCCGAGATATTTTTCCGGATGACTTGGGTCGCGCAGAGATAATCGCAAATGCAGTTCTAATCCAAAAGCGCCGTAAAAAATATGCACTATCTCCCAAATTTTTTGAATCTCATTTTTGGCGTCTTGAATGCGGCAGAACACATGGGCATCGTCTTGAGTAAAAGCGCGCACCCGGGAAAGGCCATTCAATTCTCCTGATTGTTCATCGCGATAGCATATGGTTGAGTTGGCGTAGCGTTGCGGAAGCTCTCGATAGCTCCAGGGTTTTCGAGCGTAAATTTGCGTATGATGCGGGCAGTTCATGGGCTTTAAGGCAAACTCATCGCCCTCGCGAGTAGTTATCCTAAATAGGTCGTCCTTGAATTTATCCCAATGGCCGCTCGTTTCATAGAGTTCTTTCTTACTGATATGGGGAATCTCTACTTTTTCGTAGCCCCTGGCTTTTCCCAATTCCCACACAAAATCATCAAGCAGGTTTCTTACAATGGTTCCCTTTGGCGTCCACAAAGGCAACCCGCTCCCTACCAATTCACTAAATGTAAAAAGGTCTAACTCTCTCCCAATCTCTTTGTGATCTTTTTTTGAATCATTTTTATTAAGTTCTGACATACCTAAATCATACCAATATTTACTCTAAGCAATACACTTGACATAGAACTTTCTTTACATTATACACTTTTATACGATCGTAAAATTCTGTATAATACACATATGAAAACTGAAACTAAAGAAAAGATTTTGTCTGGGAGCAAGGTGGTATTGACCATAATAGGTGTAGCGGGATTTTTAGCAGTAGCTATGGTGGCCGGAAATATGGTTCAGCTTCTCAAATACACAAGCGTAATGAAGAAGTCAAAATTAAAGGTATATGAGATCAATCAGAACATAAAAAGACTCATGGATAGAGGACTACTTCAAATAAGTGAAGACAAAAATTATAAATATTTGGAACTTACAGAAAAGGGTAAAAAGT
>CAYIMJ010000094.1:0-1617 GCA_964364605.1 uncultured Candidatus Saccharibacteria bacterium
GCTTTTGCCGTTTTTACCAGAAACAGCAGAGAAAATTAAAAAAGCAGTAAATAATAAAAAGTCAGAAATATTATTTCCTCGAGTTTAGAGAGGCCCGACCTCCCCAAAACTTGCGTTAAGTTAAAAAGGAGGTCGGGCCTCAAAAGCCCCGCTATGCGGGGCTTTTGTTTTCTCCTATTTTAATGTAATATAATTTCTGGAACCTTAAAATAACAATGTAATTGGAGGAATGTTTGCCATGTTTTCTAAATTAGCAAAGATATGCGCCGTTATATGTAATATTTGTTTTACTCTTCTCGCCGCGTTAGGTTTATTACATGAAGTTCGGTTCCTAAAGTCTAAATGGAGGAAGCCCAAAGACGCTTGACTTATTGATATTTTCTGCTATAATGATAATAGCTCTTTGTTATCAAGTCAGGAAGACTTGAGAGAGTGAGACCCCCCGCCAGAGAGAAGGAGTAGACAGCTATGTTAGTATTATCCCGCAAGAAGAATGAATCAATTGTCATCAATGACAACATCACCATTGCGGTGGTGGAAATTCGCGGAGACAAAGTTCGCCTAGGAATAGAAGCTCCGAAGGAAGTGCCCGTTCATCGGCGCGAGGTATTTGATGCGATTCATCGCGAACCTCAGGCAGCTTCACAGGATGAACCGCCACAAGCCGAAGAGGCCAAGAAAAAGGTTCGTCAGGATGACGACTTTCTCGCAAGCGATTAGAATTTGATTGGGCTTTAAGCTTAATCTCACTTTTCGCCAGGCAGGATGCTTTAGCACCTGCCTCTTTTTTTACATTTATGTTAAAATAATTTTATGATAATAGACACACACAGCCATCTTAATTTTAATGCCTACAAAAAAGATTTAGACGAAGTTATCAAAAGGACTTTGCAAAATAATGTCTGGATGATTAATGTCGGTACAAAATATGAGACATCAAAGCAGGCAGTTCAGTTGGCTGAAAAATATAAAGAGGGAGTGTATTCTGCAATAGGTCTGCACCCCATATATGCAGGAGCTGGATTTCAAAAGATAAAAACAGATCCCGATGAAGGAGAGTTTTTAGTTAAAGAAGAAATTTTTGATAAAGAAAAATACAAAGATTTAGCAAAATCAAAAAAGGTGGTGGCAGTTGGCGAAATTGGTTTGGACTATTATTACAGACCAAAAACAAAAACAAGATTAGAACAATTTAAAGAAAAACAAAAAGAAGTTTTTATGAAACAATTAGATTTGGCAGAAGAATTAAATTTACCAGTTATTTTACACTGCCGAATGGCGCATCAGGACTTAATAAATATTTTGAAACAGAGAAATCAAATCAAGGGCGTAATACATTGTTTTACAGGAACATTAGAAGAAGCTCAACAGTATATTGATTTAGGTTTTTACATCGGCATCAATGGAATAATTTTCAAATTTAATATTGATGAAGTTATTAAAAAAACCTCATTAGACAAAATATTAGTTGAAACAGATTGCCCGTATTTAACTCCGCCCGCAGAGGGTAAAGACAAGCGCAATGAGCCTATATTTATAAAACATGTTATTCAAAAAATAGTAGATTTAAAAGGAATTAGTTTTCAAGAGGTCGCTGACAAAACCACAGAAAACGCT
>CAYIMJ010000095.1:0-1615 GCA_964364605.1 uncultured Candidatus Saccharibacteria bacterium
TGTATCATGCCGTTTATGAAACATATAAATCCGAAAGAACTGAACGAACTGCGCATAGTGCTTGAAACGGAGCTTGAGAATCTCGAGGAGGAACTCGCTTCACACGGAAAGGCAATTCCGGAAAGCGGAGACTGGCAGGGGACGACAGGTGGGCTAGTGGGCGAAGAGCCGGACCCGACCGATGCGGCGGACCAAATGGAAGAGCTGGCTACAAATGTCCCGCTAGTGGAAGAGCTTGAAAAAAGATACAAGGATGTCGCGTCCGCACTTCAAAATATGGAAAAGGGAACTTACGGCGTTTGCGAGGATTGCGAAGACCTAATTCCCATAGACCGATTGCGCGCTAATCCAGCCGCGCGAACTTGCATAACGCATAGCAAATAATGGGCAGTAAGTAGTGTGTAGTTAGTAGTATGTAGTCGAGAAAATACAGCCGAGCTTGTGCAGGCATGTGTAAGTGAACAGGCTCGAAGAAATGAATCTTCGAGCCTGAATACATTTAAAAATTAAATATCTTTTTCAATATCTAATTCTTAAATGTACTGAGTGAGGGTTGCAAATTATCGGCGTCACCCACAAGTGCCGGCGTCATTAACGACTGACACAGTCGGGAGCACGAGCTCCAAAGAACAGAACTTACCTGCGGCGCCTGTGGCGCCTGTATCTATTCCGAAGGAATAAGATACAAAGTCCAAGCACAATGTCATGAACGGCAAGTGCTTGGGCGATTACTTCTCCGGCCAGTTTTCCAACTGACCAGTACATCACCGCTGTAATCGCAGCGGCGGCCACCAACTTCGTCCGTAGGCGGTTCATTCCCTCTCCTTTCAATGAGCAAGGATAGCCAGAACGGGATTGTTCTGTCTAAATGAATTATGGATGAAATCATTGAATTTAGTCAGAATTCGTGTATAATTAATACGATAGGTCTAGAAAATGGCTCTGTGTGAGACTATTTAGGTATAAAACTGTTGTCGAAAAATATGTACAAAAAGGAACTTATGGATGCAGGGCTCACTCATAAGCAGGCGCAGGTGTATATCGCTTGCTTGGAAGCTGGTCCATCTAAAATTCCTCAAATTGCCAGCGTGTCTCAAATAAAGAGAACTACTGTCTACGGGATAGTCGAAGAACTGGTGGCGTTAGACCTTATCAAGAGCAGTTACAAAGGAAAACAAAAGCTCTACGAGGCGCAAGATCCCGAACTTATCCTCTCGATGCTGGAAGAGAAGAAAAAACGAATGGCTGAAATACTCCCCGGGCTCAGTAATTTGTTCATCACTCATCGTGTACGCCCGAAAATTTCTTTTTTCGAAGGGCGCGAAGGGATAAAAAAGATTTACGACGATGTCCTTGAGTGCAAAACAAAAGAAATCAAGCAAATCGTGCGAGCGCGCCAGCACAACGAAGTCGTGGGCGACGCTTTTATCAATGAATTTATCCGGAAAAGGGTTGCGCGAGGCATAATTACGCGCAATCTCCATCCGAAACATGGCGACCTTTACACCGAAAAGCGCGGGATGGAAGACCCGAAGTTGAAACGACATGTGCGCTACCTTCCGCCTTCTGTTTTTTATGCCGCCATCATCCTGATTTACGACCACAAAGTCGCCAT
>CAYIMJ010000096.1:0-1612 GCA_964364605.1 uncultured Candidatus Saccharibacteria bacterium
TATAAATTTGAGCCTGACCAAAAAAGGATTTTTTTTAATTACAAAACGGAATTTGAAAATAGAGAGCCACTTTTTTTTACCGAAACTATAATTTTACCAGAAATACCCAATTTCGAAGAGCTTCCTTCTGGTCTTTTAAATAAGCTCTTTGAGGGATTGCATTTAGTGTTGGGTGTTAGCTATTATAAGTCTTATTGTGCGACAAAAATAAAAACAAATTATTCTTTATCCAAAAGAGAGGCTCTTTTTTGGAATACAATTTATAAAAAAGGTTTAGGAGAATTTTTTTATATAAATAATCTTAATCCAAAAATTTTCCCAAAGTTTCCTTTTGAAAAAAATACTAAAATAGCTTCTTACCAGTTGGGAAAAAATAATAAATGTCTTGTTGCTACGAGTGGAGGAAAGGACTCAATAGTTGCAACAGAACTCTTAAAAGAGCAGAAATTTGATATAACAGCTTTTTTTATTGAGACGCAAAAAGAATCAAATTTTGTTAATAAAATAATAGAGACAGCGGGAATAAAATATATAAAAGCAAGAAGAATTTTAGACGAAAAAATATTCCAAGAACATAAATATAACGGTCATGTTCCCGTTTCTGCTATATATGCTTTTTTGGGTATTTTGAACGCGGTTTTATATAAATACTCCTATTGTATTATGGCCAACGAATATAGCAGTAATTTTGGCAACACAAAATATAAAGGAGAGATAATTAACCACCAATGGAGTAAATCATCAGAGTTTGAAAATCTATTTCAAGATTATGTCAAAAATTTTTTAACTCCGGATATTTATTATTTTTCTTTATTGCGTCCTTTTTATGAAATCCGCATAGTAGAGCTTTTTTCGAAGTGTAAAAAATATTTTTCCTATTTTTCTAGTTGTAATAAAAATTTTATAATTAACAAGAAAGAAAAGGGGAATTTATGGTGTGGCGAATGTCCTAAGTGTATTTTTGTATTTACTTTGCTGTCAGTTTTTTTATCTAAAAAAGACTTGATTAGTATTTTTAAGAAAAATCTTTATCAAGAAGAAAAATTGATGCCGTTGTTCAGGGATATTTTAGGGTTTGGTAAAATAAAGCCGTTTGACTGCGTAGGAACTTTTGAAGAAGCAAAATCGGCCTTATATTTAGCTTCTAAAAAGTTTAAAAATGATTTGATTGTTAAAACTTTTTTGCCCAAAATAAAAAAATCGGGGTCTTTGGTAAAAGAAGTTTTTAAAACAAATTTTAGCCAAAATATTCCTAGCCAATTTAGATTTTCAGGAATGAAGAATGTTTTAATTTTGGGATACGGCAGGGAGGGCGAGGTAACAAAAAAGTATATTAAGAAAAATTATCCCGAGCTAAAAATTGGCATAGCCGACATTAAATCTAACAAGAACTATTTGGAGAAACAAAAAGATTATGATATGGCGATAAAAACTCCTGGAATTCCAAAGGGTTTTGTAAAAATTCAATACACCACCGCTACAAACATTTTTTTCTCAAAAATAAATCAGTTGGGTAATCAAGTAATAGGAGTAACCGGAAGCAAGGGCAAAAGCACCACAACTTCACTTATTTACGCAATTTTAAAAGAAGCGGGAAAGAATGTAAGGCTCT